>CAYLGX010000040.1:0-8000 GCA_964383425.1 Candidatus Woesearchaeota archaeon | reverse complement strand
TAATTGGACTTCTTTACCTGATGGAACTTATACTTACAATGTTAGTGTTACTGATAATGTTAATTTACAGAATACGACTATCACAAGAACAATAACATTAGATAAAACTGCACCTAATGCTAGCTTAATTACTCCGGTCAATGGTACTTATGTAGATTCTTCTGTTCAAAATTATAGTGCGAACTTAACAGATAATTTAGCAATTAAAAATGCTACCTTGAATATTTACAATTCTACAAATAGTTTAGTTAACCAAACTACTACGTTATTTAGTGGTGCGGTTAATGCTGCAGTTGGAACACTGGTTACTTTAGTTGACGGAGTTTACAATTGGTTCTATAGTTTATTTGATCTGGCTGGAAATAACTTTGTAACCAGTAATAATACTATTACAATTGACACTCTTCTTCCGACTGTGCAGTTTGTTTATCCTAGTGATGCTCTCGGAAGTTATCTTCCTAGAAGTAATATTATTCTTAACGCCAGCACTATTGAAACTAATTTGGACTCTATCGCTATTGATTTGTATCTTTCAGGATCCTATCTGACTTCTTCGATGTCTGAAACAAATTCAGTTTATGCTAATTTTACCGGGCTTTCTGATGGTTTTTATACGTTTCAAGCACTAGCATATGATTTGGCAGGCCATTCTAATGTTACTTCTCTAGATAATTCTTATAATGTAACTATTGATACTACAAAACCGCTGATAGCTTTCAGTGATGAAACTTTAACTAGTGGACTTGTTATTCCTGAAACGAATATTTATGTTAATGTTAGTTTAACTGAAATAAATTTAGCCAATATCACTTTCAAATTGTACAACTTGACTGGAAATATTAATACTACTACTTATACTAACTCTTTAAGAACAATAAATTGGACCGGACTTGTAAACGGCACTTATTATTACAATGTTAGTGTTACTGATTTGGCAGGTAATGTTAACGCTACCGAAACTAGGACTTTAATAATTGATACTAATGTTCCGGAGGTTAATTTTGTAACTCCTTCAGATAATTCTGGAGGTTATGCGAATAGGAATAATATCTTAATAAATGTTACCTCTGATGCAAGTAATTTTGCTAATATAACTATTAATTTGTATAATTCGACTATGGCTCTAGTCAATAGTACGACTAAAAATAGTTCTTCAAATTATGTAAACCTAACTGGACTTTCTGAAGGCATTTATTATTTTAATGCTAGTGTAAGGAATGCAGCAAATACTCCGGGATATAGTGAAACTAGAACATTTACTCTGGACCGAACAAACCCGCTAGTTACTAATGATAATCTGACGTTAGATAACGGGGCGAATGTTAGTCAGAATTGGATATTTATGAATACTTCAGTTATTGAAACAAATTTGGCCAATCTCACTTTTAGATTGTATAACTCTAGTGGAATTGTTAATCAGACTGTTTATCCTATCGGAACCAGTTTTATAAATTGGACAAATCTTGGCGATGGAATTTATTATTACAATGTTACTGCTGTCGATTTTGCGGGAAATTCAAATACTAGTGCTACTAGCATAATTACTCTGGATACTATTAATCCTAACGGGACTATAGTTATTCCTTTTAATGGAACTTATTTGAATAACGGAGCTCAGAATTTTACACTAAATGTTTCTGATCAGGTAGGAATAAATAATGCAATTTTGAACATCTATAATTCTACCGGGTTGTATAATCAAACAGTAGTTTTCTTAAATGGAGCTACTAACACTGTTGTTGGAGTAGTTGTTAATCTTGTCGATGGTATTTATCATTGGTTCTGGCAAGTATTTGATCTGGCGGGAAATTTATTTACAACTCAAAATAAAACTGCAACTGCTGATGTGACTTATCCTCAAATTAGTTTTGGATACGGTACTCAAAATTCTAGTTTTGCTTCTTCGGCTACCAATGTTTATGTTAATGTGAGTGTTACAGAAATAAATGAGGCCAATATTACTTTTAGATTGTATAATTCTACTGGAAATGTTAATACTACCACTTACACAAGCGGTGCAAGAATAATTAATTGGACTAATTTATCTCAAGGTAGTTATAGTTATAATGTTAGTGTAACAGACTTGGCTGGAAATAGTAATGTTACTGAAACTAGAACAATAACTCTAAGGAAGAACCCTCCCACTATCGGTAATATAGGATATGTACCAAATTCAACTGATGTTGTGGATCCTGGTGCGAATATTACTTTTACTGTTAATGTTACTGCTAGTCCGGGCTTAAATGTTAGTTCAGCCATATTCCAGTATTATAATGGTACTGGTTGGAATAACGCTACCATGGCCGGTATTGGCGGGGGAATTTATGCCGTCAACATCACTTTAATAAATGTGGAGGCAAATTACGTGTTTAATGTTTTTGCAAATGACAGCGCTGGAAATTATAATCACAGCATAAATCAAACTTTAAATTCTGCATGGGATTGTTCATGGATTTTAGATAAAAATACGTTAGGGGCATTTGTAGGATTTAATGAAAATAAATTCCTTGGAACAATAACTGTTAATAATACTGGAGATGCGCAATATTCCAATAATAATTGTAGTTTGGACTTTAGATTTAATTATGATTTATCTGCTGGAAGGATATACTATGATAATTCCGCAAGTCAACCTTCTAATACTTATACAGTTGGTGCGGGTAATGCATTTACAATTAATGTAAACGGAAGTTTCTTGGCTAATTTTTCCGATGATAGCGGAAATATTTTAGTAAATGAAATTAATTCAAGATCCAGTACAGTTAATAAAAATGTCAGTATAGACTTAGTTTCAACAACAGGAAATCAACCATATCTTTATCAAACAATTAGTTCTGTTCCAAGCTTTGTTAGTTTAAGTAAGCAAGATATTGCTCTCTTTGCATATGTTAGGAATTTAGTGGGAGACGGTAGTTTTGTTAAAGCCGCTTATAATGTTAGTTTTAATTGGAGTTTACCTAATGCATTTATAGTAAAAGCTGGAAATACAGCTATTTTCTATGATATTCTCCTTAGTAATCTAGAAAATCATAATGATCTCTCTATTTCATTTAATGAAACTAATTTGCCTTCCATGGTTCCGGGAAATTATACTATTTATTTATACTCTTCAGGGTTAAACAGGAGCGGAAATGGAATAGTTATGTCGGGAAATAGAACTGTTCTAATTAATTCAGTAAATATTTCATTTATCTGCGATAGTGGAAAAGATGGGATCACTGTAAGTGCTTGCGGCAGTGCGGATGGGGACGCAGTTACTACCCCTGTTACAGTTGTAACTGCTGCTGGCCCTAGCGGCAGTGGCGGCGGAGCACCGAGTGGCGGAGGGTCTGTTGTTTATTCACAAACTTTTGAAGTTGTAAGGGGAAGAACAAAATCATTTGAAGTAGGAGTTACAAATAAAAATCTTAATCTTATTCTAAATAATATTAAGATAGCTTTGGCAGGATATCCTTTGCAATATGTGGTAATTGAACCGCAGGTTATAAGTTCAATTGCTCCTGGAGAGACACAAAATTTTAAGATAACTATAAATTCGCCAACTTATAGTGATTTTGAAAAAATTACTTTAGATGCTTTAATAGAGGGAAATTATGTTAATCCAAATGGAATGATTGTACCTTACAGCGAAAAGAGAAAATTACTTTTAGTAGTTACAGAGGTAAGTCAGATTGAATCTTCAGATATTCTTTTGGAAGCTGAAAAAGCAATACAATTAATGAAAGATAGGGGATTTGATATCAGTCGGGCAGAGGCACTCTTAACTTCAGCCTATCTAAAACAAAATGAATATCTTTATGCTCCTGCTTCTGATCTGGCTACACAGATTATTGAACTTCAAAAGAAAGCAACCGATACAGATGATTTAATAAGAAGGATTATTGCGTCCATGGAGGACCCTAATAATAATCCTCTTCCAATTACCGGTGCTGTTTTTGAAACTCCTATTGATTATAAAATTTCGTTAGGTGATCTTCTAAATCAAAATCTTCTTTTCGGAAGTAAAGAATCGCAAGATATGCTTAATTTGGCAGTTATAGCATTTGAAAGAGGAGATTATGTTATTGCACAAGAAAGAGCAAAATTGGCCATGGGTATGATGGCTAATGAGCGAAAGGGTAATCCTCTTATTTTCGTTTATCTATATTGGAAATATATTATCTTATTTATGCTTATATTTGGATTCTTGTTAATTCTGGGATCTAGAAAGTTTAGGCAATTAGTTATAGGTGAAAGAATCAATGATTTAATTAAAGAAGAAGATAATATCCGGTTATTAAAAAATAATAATCAAAAGAATTATTTTAGCGGTAATATTTCGGCAGCTAATTATCGTGCTATTTTAAGTAACTATGAAAATAAGCTAGCTTTTATAACTAAACTTAGAATTAAATTAAGAAATACTAGAGTTAATCTTTTAGCACCTGAAAAAATTCTAGATGATCTAGAAAAAGAAAGAAAACAGTTGGAAGATGAGATAAAATCTATTCAAATGGAGTTTTATAAAAATGGCAAGATTTCAAAAGAAGATTATACTGCTAGGTTTAGTGGACTAAATGACCGACTTGCTGAAATAGAAAATGAAAGTGTTACTGCTCAGCTTTTAAAAGAAAAATCTAAAAAGCGACCGAGTATTTTTCATTATATACATGATTTTATTTATTTTAAAGCCAAATTAAATGAATTTGCTATAAAACGAGAAATAGATAAAATTGTTAAAAAATTAAAATGAGGAGGCCATTTTTTGCTAAAAATAAATATGGAAAATAAGATAAAGTTAGTGTGGATTTTATTAGTAATAATCTTAGCTTTTGCCGGATTAAAATTTTCAGGCATTACTGGACTAGCAGTTTATGATGCTTCCAGTAGTATTTTTGTACCAAGTAACATTACTCGAACTCAATCAGTAGATGCTATTAATTCTTCCTATTTAATTATAGACCGCCTTAGGAATGAAAATTTTTCTGTAACGTTTTTCGAAGATATGCTTCTTAATGCTAAAAAAACTCTTGAAATTGCAGATTATGCGGTTATTTTGCGAAATTCTTCAGCTAATGCCAAGGATAGGCAGATTGCATTATCGGCAGTTCAATTTGCTAATTGGAAAAATATTGACTATGGCAGTGTAATAAATATAACCGAAAATATCTTAGTCCGAGAGGGCGAAACCTATTTGGTATCGGATAGGATTTTAGCACAGCAAGTAAAGATAGATACTTCCAAAAAAACAGGAGTCAATGTTTCTATTGCTCAATTTAAATTAGATCTAGCTAATATTGCTTTTAAAAATGAAAGATATGGTTCTGCAATGAACTTAGTAAATGATCAATATGGTGAAACTAACAACTTGATTATACAATCTCAAACTGCTCTAGAGGAAGCGATAGCTATTAATTCTCAAACTATAAATTTGAGGTTAGTTTCTATGAATTTTTTTAGAAGATATTGGGTTGGTATTTTAATTTTCTTCTCTATTTTTGCAATATTTTCTTTAATTTTTTATAAGAAAATTAGACTATTTAATCTTCGTAGGCAAGTTGATAAATTGCATTCTGAAAAACAGGCATTACATAACCTTTTAATCACTGCGCAGAAAGAGAGATTTGTTGAAAATAAGATCTCGGGCCTGGTATATAATGTTCGTCTTAAAAATTACCAAGATCGAATGAATCAGATAGACGAAGAGATTCCCGTCTTAGAAGCTAAATTGGCTGATAAAGTATTAAAAAATATTAAACTTAAAAAAGTATAGCTTCAAACCTAATCGAAGCTATGGGGCCTTTTATAAATAGGTTTTAATTGGATAGAATATGACTAATAAATATTTAATGCTGAATTTGAATGATGAACGCTCCGGAAGAGTCGTAGAAATTCTTTCAAATAAGACTGCTAAAAAAATACTTGGTATTCTGGCTGATGAGGAATTTTCTGAAGGAGATATTTCTAAAAAATTAAAATTACCACTTAATACAGTAGGTTATAATGTTAAAAAATTAGTTGCTTGTGGCCTGATAGAAAAAACAAGTAGTTTTTTTTGGAGTGTAAAGGGTAAGAAAATTCCAACTTATCGATTGGCTAATAAGAAAATAATAATTTCTACTAAATCTAGTTTTAAAGGAATACTCGCTTCAGCTTTATTTGGAGGGATCTTACTTGGTTCAATTAAATATTACCTTAATTACCAGGTAATTAGCAACACGGGTGCAGATTTAATTGTAAACTCCCCTCTTGCGTATTCAGCTACTGCTAAATTTGCAGAAACTTCACAAACTTTTATGCAAACAACAACTTATTTTGAAGATATTTCTTTCTGGATTTTATTAGGAGTGGTTGGTGGTATGGCTGCATTTTTATTATACAAAAAAATGAAAGGAGGTTTGAATAAGATCTAATATGGATAATTCAGTTAAAATAACAAGTATTATTGTAGGCGCCATAGTTTTGCTTGCTTTAGTTGGTGCATTTTTTATGTATAACCTAATGCCTGCGGGACTTAAAGGAACTACTGTTAACGTAGATGGAATTTCCACTATCAAGACTACTCCGGATGTAGTAAAAGTATACTTCAATATGGAGACTAATGCGAGTACCTCTAGTGAGGCTACCAGTTTGAATGCTAAACAAGTAGATGAAATGATTACTTCTTTAGTTAAGCTAGGAATAGAAAGAAAGAATATCCAAACACAAAATTTTAATGTTTATGCTTGGCAAGAATGGGAAAATAATAAATATGTTGAAAAAGGATATAAGGCAAGTCATCAGATTGTGGTGGAGCTTGCAACTAATCAATTTTCTTTAGTGGGATCAGTAATTGATGCTGGAACCGATTCTGAAGCTATGATTAGTTATATTAATTTTGAACTTTCTCAAGAAAAACAAAATGAATACAAGGCATTGGCATTTAAACAAGCATCACAAGATGCAAAAGTTAAAGCCGAATCTATTGCTAGCGGACTTGGAAAAAGTGTTGGCGATGTTGTAAGTGTTTCTACTCAAAATTGGAATTATAATCCTTGGCCACTTTATAATAATCGTGGCGGAGTTATGATGGCAGAAGCTAGTGCAGCAAAAGATGTTGCAACCAATATACAACCTTCAACAGAAGAAGTTACTGGACAAGTTAGTGTAGTCTACGCCCTAAGATAGTTTTATTTTTTATCTACTCTTTTTATTTTTCAAGAGTTTTTATTTTTTCGTTAGGTTTTTATAATCATTCTTCTTTAGCTTATTATGAAAGAAATATTTAAGAAAGTTGAAACGGGGGATCGAGTAAATATTACGACTAGTAAGGAAAATATAGAAGGAATTGCACTTGAAAGTCACGATGTGGGGGTTTTCTTATTGAAACTTGATTCAGGATATAATATTGGAATAGAAAGAGATAATATTCTAGAATTGAAAGTTGTTAAAAAAGCTGAAATTAAAGTTAAAAAAGAAGATAAATTTGAATTATCTCATAAAAAACCTATGATTGATTTAATTATGACTGGCGGAACTATTTCTTCAAGTTTAGATTCTAAAACTGGCGGAGTTAAATGGCTTACTTCTCCGGGTGAGTTATTCAAGTTTTATCCCGAGATCTTCGAATTTGCAGATATTAGGGTTCTTAATCCTTTTATGAAAGCTTCAGAAAATATGTCTAGTGACGATTGGCAGAAAATTGCAAAAATTGCTGTTAAATCTTTGAACGATGAAAATGTTAAAGGAGTTATTGTTACACATGGAACTGACTTTTTACATTATACTTCTAGTGCTCTGAGTTTTATGATTAAAAATTTGAATAAACCCCTTGTTCTAACTTATTCGCAGAGAAGTAGTGATAGGGGTAGTTCAGATTCAGAATTAAATTTATATTGTGCAGCTAAAGCTGCTTTATCAGACATAGCCGAAGTTATGCTAGTTGGTCATGCAAATAGTAGTGATGATTTTTGTTATGCTTTGCCCGGAACAAAAGTAAGAAAAATGCATACTTCTCGCAGAGACACTTTCAAGGCAATAAA
>CAYLGX010000039.1:0-8351 GCA_964383425.1 Candidatus Woesearchaeota archaeon | reverse complement strand
AGGAGTTTCGGATGTCAACATAGGTATTGCATCAGTCGCATTATCTTCAGCTAAAACGAAGGTAGCAGATATTGCTATCATCATTACAGCCATTAATAATATACTTAATATTTTTGTATTTGTCATGTTTGTTTTGTAACAAAACGAACAATCAGAAAATTTTATTTTCTGAGTTTCAAAAATCTTCTAACAACACCCTGTAATGGTTCGTTGATTTTTGAATGTTCTATTTTGTTTTATATTATACCTCCTTTCAATCAATAAATCTTGATGAAGGATAAATTTCATAGCTAAAATCTCTATTTAATATCTCCTTGAAACAACAATGGAACAAGATGAAACAAGTTTTTACCTACTTTTTTCCTTCCCACTCTTCATAGAACTCATTAAGATAAGTTTCCATGAATTTATGTCGATCTTTTGCTAAAGATTTTCCAGTAGATGTATTCATTTTATCGCTCAAAAGTAAAAGTTTTTCATAAAAATGATTAAGTGTAGGAGCAGTACTATTTTTGTATTCTTCTTTAGACATAGAAAGATTTGGTTTAACTTCAGGATTATATATTTCCCTACCTTTATGCCCGCCATAATTAAATGTACGTGCAATACCTATTGCGCCCATAGCATCAAGTCGGTCTGCATCTTGGACAATATCTAGTTCTTTTGACTTAAATTCTTGTTTATGTTTTCCTCCCTTAAAAGAAATATTTTCTATAATTTTTGCTACATGTGAAATAATTTCTTCATCTACTTTTAATGATTCTAAAAATTCTCTTGCTTTACTCGGGCCAACAGTTTCATCACCATTATAAAATTTAGAATCTGCAATATCATGAAGTAGCGCTCCAAGTTCTACAATAAATAAATCTGCTTTTTCAGATTGAGCGATATGTTTTGCAAGTTTATGCACGCGATATATGTGCCAATAGTCATGTCCGCCCTCAGCATTTTCTAAAGTTATCTTAACAAATTCTTCTGTTTTGTGCAGGATATCATTTTTGTTTAAGTCAGGTTTATCCATTGATTTAGCAAACCTTATTTCGATTAAAAATTTTTGAAAAATTACAAATAAATTTTTTAAAAAATATTTTTATTTTATTTTCGGGAGCATGATATTTAACCATATTAGATAAATTTTTAATTTCGGCATATTTTTCATCGGATAAATAAATAGGGGGGATCAAAGCAGAATCGTTGTTTGTCAAATATTTTTCTTTATTTTGATAAATCAGATTAGTATTATCTTCAGCTAAAACTGCATTAGTAATATCTGCATTATAACTGCAAGTTTGAGTTAAAATTGGATTTCCAGAGGTACAATTTTCTGGAGACGAATTAATTAAACTTCTATTTTCTATTCCATTGGCAAAACAATTACTCCAATTAGAATAAGTAAAATTTGTACAAGTTGCAACATTGGGAGTATAGGTGCATGCAATATTTTCAGAAGCAGATTTACTTACACTTGTTGATATTGTTTGATTACAATTTCCAATTCTTGCCCAGGTTCTTGTTAAAGTATTTGAAGATAAACAAACAGAGTCAGTTGATTGCCAATTAGATTCTAAACAGGGCGGAAAGCATTGCTGTATCTCACTCGCCGGAGTTGCGCTAGTACATCCATGCGGAATCGAAGAAGTTAATGTTCTTAATTGTAGGGCTGAAGAATTGCAGGTTGACCAGGGAGAATAGGTAAATGAAGTGCAAATCGAGGAACCATTAATTTCTTTCCCCGAAATAATAATACTGTCCAGGATTAATTTGTTAGAATTAGTCAATAAAGAATTCCCTGCATTGCAGGTAGTTGTGACATCTAGGCTATTGAGTGTATATAATTTAAAAGTATAAGTCTTATTTTTAACAATCCAGGGAATAGTGACGTTAAAATTACCGGCCATACAACTTACTAAAAGCTCCGCTCCGTCATTAGGATTAATTGCAGTAAGAAATATTATTTTGTCCAAAGGTTCAACTGATAAAACTCTAATCTCCGCGGTACAGAGATTATCTGAACTAAAATTAGTACAAGTATAATGATTTGCAGTGATTAATCCAGTTTTTCCAGAATTTAAAAAAAGATTAAAATCAAGCGGAGGATTAAGTCCCCCTGTGCCGGCATTGTAGGGAGAAGTCCAAATATTAATCCCTCTTAAATTATCTCTGTAAAAATTTTCTTTCCAGGCTTTCTGATTCAAATAACGGTGATATGGATCCTTGAAATAGTCATGTTCTTCAATAGAGTAATCTACTGAAGATTTGCCCAGGAGGGGAGGAATTATTGCTTCGAAATCATCCAAGGTTTTTTTAATTAAAGGTGCGTACTTATTAGGATCAATTAAACTCCCGTCTTCTTTTGTAAGATAAAAATCAAAATCAATTCTTTCAGGAAGGGGAAGATTTCGGTCTTTCATCCATTTAACCGTACGGTATAATCTTTCCATTGTCCAATGATTATTTAATTCGGGAAAATTAGAATCTCCGGTTGCTCGCACATCTTCAAATGGTATGGCCATAAAATAGGTGGTGGGAATAATTCCGCTAGCTGAAACAGTATTATAAAACCAAGTCCACAAACCGCTATCATAAAATACCCATTGAGTGTTGGAATTTGCGCCATTGCCATCCAGGATAAGTTCTCCGGAAAAATATATCCTATCTACGACCAAGGTGCCATCAGATTTTTTTATATTTTTTACATTATCCAATAAGCCGTTAACACTTTGACCAAACTTCCAAATAAAATTAGTTCCGTTATTTCGGTTAGATGCAGCACACGCAGTAGCTCCAAACAATGTTGAGGGGCTTCCGGTTAAATAATCATTGCAGTATAAAAATAAAAGTACGAATGAAAGAGTCAAATTTCTATCGGCTACGTCTTGTGCATAATTTTTTATATTAATTAATTCTTGATTTGTAAATGGAAAATGGTGATGATAAATTCCCGGGAAATAGGCCTCATTTGGGCCATAAGTAAACCATATTCTTGTGCTTATTCGAGTCACTCCATCTAATTTAAATTGATCCAATTGGGTTTGAACTTTAGCACGAATTACAGGATCATGATAATTTACTAAAAAAGCTTCTTCACCCCAAGCATTTGTAGAATTACCCATAGAATGATAATCTACACCCAAAACTTTTTGAGGACTAACAAAAGTATCGCGAACAACATTCCCGGTGAGATTTGACTTTAAAATAAAAAACCCAGTTAAAAATAATATTAAAAAAATTAATATAATGGCCCACTTTTTCATAGATCTATTTGGCAAGATTAATTTATTAAGTTATCGGATTATTTGAAAAATAAGGAGAATTCCGCAAGATGCTAATTGAATATTTGTCTGAATGTTATTTCTTTGCACTATGCCACAGAATTTCAAAATAGCTCCTATAAGCTTCTGCTGCTGCTTTATTTTTTATGATAACTGCTTCAGGAACATCTGTCCAGAGAATTATTGATACTTTGTCTGCATAGATATTAGTAGTGATAGTTTGTTCGCCTACAATTCGTGGAAAAAACCTTAGTTGTGTAGTTTTAGTCGGATTAAGTTCTTTTTCTTTATCTCTTCGAGCGATATGTCTTATTCTTATTTTACTTTTTTCAGCTTCCTTTACAAAATGAGGGAAATAATAGGGCATTTTTTCTGCAAATTTTCCAGAAGAGTCAATAACTAAATTTTCTTTACCCTTGGCATTATGTAAAATATCATCAAAAACTGTTTTTATACCCTTAAGTCCATTAAACATATTCACCTGGCTCTTTTCTTCAGTATCTTTATACATTTCTTTAAGGTTTACTAGAACTGAATCAACTAGTTCTTCTTTTTCTTTTAGATAGTTCTTTAGCCTTTCAGGGTTAGCTGCCGAAAACTTTTTTCGGTTAGCCTCAATCGCATAACTAACAAGCCCTTTTTTTAGTAAGGCCTTCAAAGAGTCATATGAGGCGCTCCTATCAATATTAGCTTCCTTAGCAATCTTTCCAGCCATACTTGGCCCAAGTTTGATAAGTGTTAAATAAATTTTAGATTCATTATGTCCCAGGCCAATCTTTTTTAGTGTCTCTCTTATTTGATCAAAGTCCATGATAACTAGAGCTTTAAAGTATATTTAAATCTTTCTAAGTGTTGTGGATACATCCACAACAGCAGTTATTATAGCTCCATGACTGCTAGTAATTAACTAAATACCTGGAGGAAACAAAAATGGAACAAACAACTCAAAAAAAACCAACACTAGAAATGAGTCTTGCGGGCATGAAAAAAATAGAAGACCAAGTAAGTCAATGGATGATTCTTGAAGAACACTGCATCCAGAATCAACTAGACCGAAAATACCAACTGGACTGCGCAAGAACACTCTTTGGGAACATAAAGGCAGAAATAACTGCCGCATACAGCACTTGCCCCAGCTACTCCGAAGTATAAATAAGCAATAAAAATGAAAAATAAAACTAAATTAGGGGCAAATGTTCTAAATTAAACATAATTTAACTAAAATTCAGATAAATAAAATTAATTCTTACTCTTCCACTTTTCATATTCAAATATATCTACGCCAAGTTTCTTTAGATTTTTATAAATATTATGGATTGGAAAACCAACAATATTATGATAACATCCATTTATTTTTTCTACAAATATTGAACTTAAACCTTGAATCGCATAAGCTCCAGCTTTGTCCATGGGCTCGCCAGTCTCAACATACTTCTTAATTTCAGCCGGATCTAGTTTCCTAAATTTTAAGGTAGTCACTTCATAATCTTTTATTTCTTTTCCAGTTTTGCAATCAATTAATGCAACTCCAGAGTAAACTTTTTGGCTTTTTCCAGAAAAACTTTTCAACATATCTATTGCCTGTTGTTTTGTTTTAGGTTTTCCCAGCTTTTTTCCATTAAAAACTATAAATGTATCTACTCCGATAACTATTCCTTCTTTAAATTTAACAGCTACATCTTTTGCCTTGCCATAGGCCAAAGTTTTAACTAACTCTTTGGGGGAAAGTTTCATTGTCATATCTTCTTCATAACTGCTAGGGACTATTACAAACTCAAGTCCCATTTGTTGTGCTAGCTCTTTTCGTCTAGGGCTAGTTGAAGCTAGAATTATTTTTTGTTTCATTTTAATTAGTTCCAAAATATCTATCTCCAAAATCGCCAAGACCTGGCAAGATGTAAGATTTGGAATTTAATTTAGTATCAATAAAGCCAGTAACTATTTTTATATTTGGGAATTGGCTAGTTAGCTTTTTTATTCCCTCGGGGCAAGAGATTAGGTTTACAAATATAATTTTTTCTTCTTTTATGCCTCTTTCCTTTAAAACTTCAATTGCTTTACAAACCGAACCTCCAGTTGCTAGCATTGGATCAAGTAGTAGTACATGTCTTTGGGTGATATCAGGCGGAAGTTTGGAATAAAATAGTTTTGCTTCCGCAGTCTCTTCATCTCGCTGGATCAATATTTTTCCGATTCGAATATCCGGACATATTTGTCCAAGTACCTTTTCCATTGACTCCCCAGCTCGCATTATAGACACAGCACAAATTTTACCGCCAAACTGCGCTCCATCAAATTTAGAATCAGTAGGAGTAGTAATTTTTCTATTTTTTATTGGTAGCAAGTTAAGTGACTGTTCTATAAGGAGTCTAATTATTCTATCCGAAGAGAAAATAAACTCTTTTCTTATAGTATTTTTATCTCGAATTGTGGTATAAAGTACTTTTAGTTGAGGAGTATACTCGAGTGTGTACAAGTTTTTTCTATTTGCCATCTTTTCTATTTTGAATAGGTCATGCTATTTA
The DNA here is from genome assembly GCA_964383425.1 of Candidatus Woesearchaeota archaeon. GTDB lineage: Archaea > Nanobdellota > Nanobdellia > Pacearchaeales > GW2011-AR1 > CAIPOI01. Next base: position 2,554 of record CAYLGX010000039.1, on the reverse strand, counting down.
AATTTTGGGTTTTTAGAGCAATCAAGATTAGTTATATATCGTTATCTCTATCGAAATAGTAGTCAATCCAGTGTCTCCATTCGCCGATTATTTTGCTAGCAACCTCCTTGCCATATGTTGGCGCAAGTAACTCTTGAGCGCTCGGGCCCTTGTTTGATCGCTCCAAATAATTGGAGTGCACTAGCCTATATGCTGCAAGTCCAGCCACTCTCTCGCGATTTTTCTTTTTCAAGTTCCAAGTTTTTAGCATATTTTGCAAATAATCCATTTCAGTTTGTTCTTTATTGCGATACCATCGATTGCTTTCTTCAGAACTCCCGTAGGCATTATAAGGTACATTGAATGCAGTTTTCGTTACGAATTTTACAAGACTACTCTTATTTTCTGACTCGATTCTTTCGCAAAAACCCTTAATCAAGTTTTCATGCATTATTCTATTGTGCATTTCATGTGCTTGTCTGTCTAGTCCGTAACGTTTTACTAGTCTCTGTGTGTATTCGTCCATTTTTCGTCCCCTCCTTTCAGTTGTTTGATTTTGTTTTCCATTTTTATTTAATATCTATCAATAAAAATCCCATATAAACTTCTGTTGTAGACTTACCCACAACAATAATTAATATACCTACTTTTGAAAAAATAATTAACAAAACATGGCAACAAATAAAACCTGCGACGGAATAAAGCTTAAGGACATCTTGCAAGCAGCAAGGGAAGCCGGAGCTAGAATAAGAGAAGGAAACAGCCACGCATACATCTTAAACTACAGCGGACTAAGGCCTTGCCCAGTAGCAACTTCAACACACGCAGAAAGAATGGTAGCTCCATGGCTAGCACAAGCAACAGGCCGAACTAAACATGAAAGCTACGAAGCCATCCGGAGGGGCTACTGGTAAAATGGCAAACTGGAAAATCGAGCTAAGGGAGAAAGACCACGAATTAGAAAAGATTGTGGAATGCATATACGAATTATACCCTACGGCCATAAAAGATGAGAAAAAAAGTACGCCACCCTACAGGCAATCATGGACCTGCGGATCATTCGGACAGCAAGAAGAAACATACAATCTAATCGACAAAGAAGGAAATAAAACAAACATGATATACCAAAAAGAAACAAAAAATTGCACCTGCGGAAAAATAAATGATACGAGCGAAAAAATTGTAATGGCTAACAAAAAAAACAAAACCCTAATCTGCGCAGCAGAATATATGACCTGGGATGGAGATCATAACCGAGTAAAAGTAGCTTACCAAGAATACGAAAAAAAAATATGCAATCAAATCCCTGGACTACTTGAGACATGGTTAAGAAAACAATTCGAGAGAGGAGATAAATAAAATGGAAGAAAACCTAAAAGAAATAATCAAAAAGAAAGTAGAGTACGAAGATAGCTGCGCAGCCGGAAGATACATGCGAGCAGGATACCTAGCATTCGCCTACGCGAGAAATGGAAGACAAGATTGCCTAGACGCCATGCAACAACTAGGATACCTGCGAACAATACCAACAGAATCAGATGCAGCCGCATACTTCTGGCACACATCAAGAAAAGAAGAATGCCGTAGAAAAATCGGGGAATTATCTAGAAGACCAAACCTGGACAATCTCGGCTACCATGAAATAAGAATGCTGGAGAGAGATCGTGATGAATCATCCGAATCAGAAGAAAGACTAATCTCGAGAATCACAAGAATGGAGGACTTCTTGTACTAAACATGGAAGACAAAATAATAATGAATTATGAACGATACTCTGAATTGGTACAAAATGTGGCTTACTACATAAGCTCAGCTGCGGGTTGGCAAAACTTATCTAACTACGAGGGAGATCCCCTAAATGCGGCGAGTGATTCTTGCCTGGGCGAATGCAAAAGAGATTTATCCGAGCTTGAAGAAGTCTGCAGAAAATTAAATATAGCTTCGCCATTTAGAAAATGAAACTTATATCTAGGATAAATACCTACATTGGCCCGGAAACAAGAGAAGGTATATTAGAACTATCAAAAAAATTAGATAAGCTAGGTTGGCTTACTAAAATCTACGATCCAGAAAAACCACACAGCTATGGTCCTCCACTAAGTGGTCTTTCGGTAGATATTTGGGGCCTAAATGAAGCTTTGAGCGATGAATACACTAAATGCTATTCAATCGACCTGGGAACAATAAAACCAGGTAGAATAGAAACTAATGATAGGGATAAAAAGTTCGAAGATTTCTTAGCAAATTATAAATTTCAAGATATGAAAGGAGGTAAAAAATAATATGGACAACAGAATAGAACCAAACAGTCAAAAAAGTTGCTACAATAAAAGTGATTTGGAGGAAAAATTGAAACGGGAGGGCAAAGAAATTAATTTTTGTAGATTTCTTCATGTGGGAGATGTATATCGGCCCTATCCCAGATATAACTCAATTTGCACAACAGGCATAGGAGTATATTCTCAAAAAGGTAAGCGAGGGCTTTTTGTTAGAGATGAAGATGGAAGAGAATTGCATCTTCAAGGAAAATGTACAAATTGGCGACCGGCCAATCCATTTCTTTTGGGTGGCGAAG
>CAYLGX010000038.1:0-8660 GCA_964383425.1 Candidatus Woesearchaeota archaeon | reverse complement strand
TTTATTATTTGAAAGTGAAAGGGTATTTTGAACAGGCGGACGAGGAACCATAACCGGCCTATTTCCCACGGGATTAAACTTCATAATTGGGCGAGGAGTTATACCTGGATTTACCCCTAAATTTTTTCTTTTAAGAAGTTCCTCATTTACCTGCCTATTTTCCATAAACTTCAAAACTGGAATTTCCCACATACCCGTTCGTTGCCCTTTATATTTCCGATAAGCATATTCTATTTGTTCATGATTCCATGACTTTTCTTCAAGTTTATTAAACATGTCTGATTTTGTAAGTTTTTGCTTTTCAGCATTATCAATAAAATGAATTAAATTAAATAAATCATTTTTATTAGTAAACAAATAAGCTTCGTAATTTCGCTTATACCACTCTTGTAAAATAATATAAGCCACTAAAAATCCAACTAATAATAGGACTAACCAAAGTAAAGTCCTCCCGACAGGAGTACAATCATTTCTACAATTTGAAGAAGTTTCGCCAGCATCTTTCTCACAAATTTGATTATAGTTACAACCCGCAGGAGCATATTGTTTTGGAAGAAGAGAAAACTTAGTAGCAAAATATATTGGCGAGTCTAAAATATTAAATCTACTAAAAAGCAAAAATTCAATCTCTTTAGGTTCAGATAAACTTCCCAAAGCAAGACTAGTACTAGCACCCAAATCTTTAGCTTGGGAAGCTAAACTAGTATCCTTGAAGATAATGTCGCTTTTCTTTGCATTAATAATCAAATAAACATCACTAGCAGTTTCTTTTGGAGCGACCTTGATTTTAATTCGAGTAACAGGAGAATCTAAGAGTCCCCCATAAAATGCAGCATAAACCTCTTCATCCAAATTAATGTCTAGTGAATTGAAATTCCAAGCATAAATTTGTTCCTTATATTGTTCATCTGTGCCAGTTCCTTTTTTTTCTCCGCTAGTCTCTTCTACATCTGCAATATTTATAATATCTTTGTTTACTAAAAATTTGATTGATTGAAGTTCTATACTTTTTATTAAATCCGGAACACTAATATTCGATAAACTTAGAGCGATAGAAGAATACTTTGAAGCAGAACCGCCCGCGTTATCATACTCTGCTTTCAGACTTGAAATTTGAGCAGAGAGTGCTTCAAGACGAAATTTATTTTTAAAATAATCATTTACAAATTGAGGGAAAGAAGCAATTAAAGTTTTTAATGAAGTTATTCGAGTATTAGTATAATCAATAATTGAAGGAATATATTCTCCGGCAGATGTAACTTGAATTGAAAAAATCTTGCTACTATTCCCAAAATCGTTAATAACTTGGACTGCCAAATTATAAGTGCCCACATCGTTATATATGTGATAAACATTTGAAGAAGAAGTTTCTACCAAGCTAGAATTATCTCCAAAATTCCACTTGTATTGTGTAATATTTTTCCCCTTAGTTTTTACCTCAAAATAAGTACTAATTCCGGCGGGAGCTTTTTGAATAGAAATATATTCAATACTGGGCACATCAAGCATGCTAATATTTTTCGATAAAATTTTAGTGTTACCTACATATAATTGAAAAATAGGATTACTTACATTTCCGCTAGGTGCCTTTGCTCCAAGTTGAGATATATCTAAATTTTTGTAACCTACCGTCAATGTGGATGGTTGTTTATCTAAATCATATAATGAATTAACTGTATTGGCTCCCGAAATCAGTCTGTAAACTACTTTTGGGCTAGACAAAACCATATCCTGATTATCAAGTGAAGCAAATCGTATAGGAATAACGCAACCCTTTGAGCAATCTTCACCATAAACTTCCTGGAGATAATAAGAAATATATGATTCCATATTCGTATTTTCACCTAAATTTAATGAACTCAGATAGGGACTGTTTAATGAAAAAGTTCCGAGGGGAGCGTATTTATATGGTTTTGCAAATATCGGAAAAGAAACATTACCCGCAGTAGGGTCATTAATATAACCGCAACCAGATAAACTTCTAGCCATATTCATTTTATAATCGCTAGCAGATGAACTAATGCAAATGTCAAAATCTCCAGAGGATCTAGAGCTTGTATTAATATCGCAAGAGTAAGACCCAGCACCCTCTGCTGTAAAAGAACATACATTGTTAGAACTAATATTTTCGCCGATTAAAGTCATAGTAAAAATACTAGTACTAGTTCCCTCTAAAATAGAAACACCTACATTAAGAGAAGGAAAACTAGAAAGTCTCATTCGATTACAATAAGTAATGCCTGCCCCAAAAGTTCGATTATCACTAGAAGAAGAAGGAGCATAACACCCAGTAGAAGAATCACAAAAATCACCCGTGCTTTGATAGGGAACCCATTCATAACTACCATCATCAAGTATATCTATCTTTAATGGAAGGGTACACCCGCCAGCATAATTTGAAGAAACAGTTAAGTTAAATCCATTAGCCTCTATTGAAGAAAAACTATCACTCAAATTAAAACCTAGAACTTTAGAGGCACTAGAATTCAAAGAAAAACTTTTAGTAGATGAAGCCACGCCAGTTGCGGAATAGGCAAGTTCACATTTTGAAGTTGAACAAGAATAGTGTGTAGGTGGAGATAAACTATTTTTAGATAAAAATTCTTTTAAAGTAATTTGATAGCTGTCTGATCCAATTACTCCTCGAATAATAGTATTATAGGGTTCAGAATTAAAACTAATATTAATATTTCCAGAAATAATTCCAGAAGGCCCATACGAAGGATAGATCGAACTCGAATTAAGTTGATAACTAGCACTAACTAAACTTACAAATAATAAACCTACCAGAATAAAACTTAATATTAATGCCCTCTTTTGCATATTTAATAGATATAACTGGGATTTATAAAGATATTCAAAAACAAGCCGAATAATTAAAAAATAAAATCAAGTATAAAAAAATAATTAGAACTTTTTCTTTTTAGAAACTTTTTTATTTTTAACGATAACTTTTTTTTGTTTGGCAATTTTTATCTTTCTAAAAACAAGATAAAGTATTACTAAGAAAAGTAATATTCCAAAAGCAGTCCAAATTATTTCTCCACTAGTAAGATTCCCATATCCCGCAATATCTCCCAGCGAACCCATATTGCTCGTTTCATTTTCACTAACAAATGTAGCCGTAGTAGAACTACTATAACTCTGAGCAAGAACAAAGCTTACAAGCAATAATCCGGTTATCAAAGAAAATATAAGTTTAGCCATTATGAATTGTAAATCATGTCGAGATGTGCGGTATGAATTCCTCCCCTTGAAAAAAGTTGAGTAAACTCTACAGTTTGATTATATGTTGCAGCCCAGTCACCGTATTTATTTATTACTTCACTACTTCCCGCAGTAGTTATGGTCCAATTAATAGCGATGTTATAACTGCCTGAATAAGTTTTCAAACCAGGAGCTTGTATATAGGTACAATTCAAATTTCCTGCAGGAAAAAATTGTTGAGTAAGACTTTTATTTGTACAATTAGCAACATAACTTCCAGAAGCATTGAAACGAACTATTCTAACGCCCCCTAGTGAAACTCCGTCGGCTGGCTGACTAATAACTGGCCTAACATTTATTCCAGGTTTAAAAACAGAAATTTTAATTGAAGTAGAATTTGATTGCCCCCTAGTTGCTTCTTGAACAGTTAATTTAACAGTATATTCTCCACCATTGAGATAGCTATGTTGAAAATTACATTTCGTAGGAGTCATATAAGTAGAATAAGCACTACAAGAAGTAATATTTCCATCTCCAAAATCCCAAGTAACATTCAGCAAATCATCAGAGTCATAAGAAGCTTGAGTAAAATTAATAAGAGTACTAATGCTGCCCTTAAAATTATTAACTGGGCTAACCATTACAGCAGTGGGATGAGTATTTTTACTACCAGATGAGTCACTTGAAACATTTATTGAAGAAGAAACAAATGAAGTTAGTCCATTAAGGTTATTCACACTTACATTAAAGTAATATTGTGGAGAAGTTGTTAAAGTATACATTGGTTGATCTGATGTAAATGCAGTATATGTTTTAATTAGCCCCCATAAATTAGTAAAAGATGGCCCCTCCAGTTTATAGATAGAATAATTTAGATTTTTTCCCAGAATATTAAAGCCACCCACATTCATTATTACAGTATCGCCGTCACTAACGCCTACAGAATCAAGAGCCAAGCCGTTAGTATTTAGCCAATTTGCAGAAGTAATAAGACTACAACTTCGAACCGTAGTGTTGTAAGTGCCTATAGTACAACCAGTCGTACAAGTTCCGCCCTCTACGCAATTTTGTGTAGCACTTTGTAATCCTGAAGAGTTACAAATAGAATAGGGGCTTAAAGACACATTCCAAAAATCATTACCATTACAACAGTTACTATCCCAACTAGAATATCTAACATAACTGGAAGTTTGAGAGCCGCATTGTCCATAACAATCATTATTATCCGAACCTAAACTACCGCAATGCCCGGTTAAATATTCTCTGGATGCTTCTGAACCAGAACATTGATAATTAGAAGTATAACCTAGATCAGCACAAGTCCAAGAAAAACCCTCACTCCCACGGTAATCCCAACCCTGGCCCCAAGAACCCATATTAACACAAGAACTGTGGCTACTAAAGGTAACACACCTGCTATCTCCAGACAAAGATATTGCCCCGGTACAATCAGTTTTAAAATGCCCGTGAACATTCCAATTATAACCAGTTCCAGAACAACTAGCAGAAGTTATAAAATTCAAGCTAAATAAAAATATTCCAAATATGAGAAGCAAAAATATTAAACTAACACCCTTTTTCATATGAATAATATATTTTAAGGATATATAAATATATTGGGAAATAACAGAAATAGAGAAATTTTGAATAAATAAAAACTAAAATTAATTATTTAAAAATAACTAAAACTTTTTCTTCTTAGAAACTTTTTTATTTTTAGCGATTACTTTTTTCTGTTTGGAAATTTTTCTCTCACTAAAAACAAGATAGAGTATTATCAAAAAAAGTAATATTCCTACTGCAGTCCAAATTATTTCTCCACTAGTAAGATTCCCATATCCCGTAATATCTCCCAGCGAACCCATATTGCTCGTTTCATTTTCACTAACAAACGTGGCCGTAGTAGAACTACTATAACTCTGAGCAAGAACAAAACTTACAAGTAACATTCCAAAGATAAAAGATAATAATATTTTTTTCATCTTAATAGATTGTTTGTTTTCCATAGTTTAAATATTTAATTAGGCATTATAAATCATATCGAGATAAGCTGTATGAACTCCCCCTTTTGCAAAGAGTTGCTGAAATTCTACAATTTGATTATAATTTACTGCCCAGTCACCATATCTGGTTATTGCACCACCACTTCCGGCAGTAGTTATAGTCCAATTCAAAGTAATGTTATAATTTCCAGAATAAGTTTTCAAACCAGGAGCTTGAATATAAATACAATTTAAATTTCCGACTGGAAAAAATGGTTGGGCGACAACACGATTAGTACAATTAGCAACATAACTTTCAGAAGCATTAAAATTAACAATTCGAACATTTCCAAGTGAAACTCCATTTGCGGGCTGACTAATAATTGGGACAACATTTATTCCCTGTTTAAAAACATAAATTTTAATCGAAGTAAAATTTGATTGTCCCCTAGCTGCTTCTTGAACAGTTAACTTAATAGTATAAACCCCTTCACGAACGTAACTATGTTGACGATCACATTGTGTGGAATCAATAGTTTTAGAATAACCATTACAACGACTTATTGTTCCATCTCCGAAATCCCACGTAATATTTAACAAATCATCTGAATCAGAAGAAAGTTGATTAAATGAAATAGCGGTACCATTTTTTACTTTTGAATCTTTTAGTGGAGTGATTATTGTTGCGACAGGCTTGCTATTATCTAGAGCAGTTACATCAATGGTACTTGAAGTATTTTCTGCATTTCCAATTTTAGATTTAAAAAAAACCCCGCTAGCAATTTCACTAGACTTCCATAAATCTGAAGAAGAGGTAGAAGATAAAGTATCTACAGTATGAAAAATCCAAAAGTAAGTAGCATTTTTATAAACAGTATAATTAATTTGAGTTCCAAATCCATATCCGCTAGCAACCATTTTAACTGTGTCTCCCAAATTAGAACTAGAAATTATATTTCCATCAAGGTCAGTCCAATACGAAGTATTAATAGCAGTATTAACCAAACAAATGCCTTGCCCAACTGAAACATTACAATGATATCCGCTAGCACAACTCAAAGTTAAAGAATTAGTGCAACCATTCGAAAATCCAGAACCACATTGACCAGAATAATTTGCAGCAGTCAATGATGGGGCACAAGTATTACAAGATCCATCAGTACAGCCATAAACGCAATTTTGCACAGTTATCCAACTATCACTACTTGGACAAGAGTTATATGCCGAACCACAGGAATAAGTACGATATTGTGCTTGCTGATCATTTCCAGAACATTGATAAGCTCCAGTGTAACCACTATCGGAACAAATAAAACTTCGCTTACACCGATTCCCACTATATTGCCAAAGCACACCATTAGCACTGTTACACTGAAAATTTCTAGGCCCACTTTCACATCTACCTGCCTCGTGGAGGCTACAACCCGAAGCACAATTAACATTGGTATTGCAATAATAGGCACGATTGTTATAGCCCTCAGAAGAACTTTCCTTACAATCCAAAGCACTAACAAAATTCAAAGAAACTAATGAAATTAAGAATAAAATTAAAAATAAACCTAGTACAACACCCTTTTTCATAGGATAGTCAATAAAAAGAGATATATAAATATTGTCTAGCCCTTCATAACGGCTAGCGGAATAAGTTTAGCCACAACTTTTCCAATTCCAAGTTCATTACTTACCTTCACAACTTCATCAATGTCCTTGTAAACTTCAGGAGCCTCTTCAACAATTCCTTTCATGCTGCCTGCCTCGATAATAATATCTTTATCTTCTAACTCCTGTCTTACTTTTTGAGAAGTTAGTTCGTTTCTAGCACGAGTTCTTGATTCAACTCTTCCCGCACCGTGAGCAGTACTACCGAAAGTTAATTCTTCTGCTTTTTTTGTTCCAACAAGTAAGTAACTAGAAGTACCCATACTCCCAGGAATAATTACCGGTTGCTTATCAAAAGCGCGAGTAGCCCCCTTTCTATGAATGCAAAGTTTTCTTTTCTTTCCATCGACTACATGTTCTTCAATTTTGGCAATATTGTGACATACATCATAAACGAGTTTAATTTCAGACTTAGGAAAATAATATTTTAATTGCTCACGAACCTGATGCATAATCATTTGTCTATTTGCAAAAGCAAAATTAACAGCACAATTCATAGCAGAAAGATATTTTTTTCCAAGCTCGGATTTTATAGGGGCATTAATTAATTCCCGGTCTGGAAGATTTTTAAAACCGTATTCATCTTCCATAAGTTTAATGTAATCTGAAGCAACTTGATGTCCGAGTCCACGACTTCCACAATGAATCATAATGCAAATACAATCTTCTTTTATTCCAAATTTCTTAGCATTTTCTTTATCAAAGATAGTATCAATCTTTTGAAATTCTAAAAAATGATTTCCGCTTCCAAGTGTTCCAAGCTGAGGAATTCCACGCGCAATAGCTCTTTGCGAAACATCTGCCGGAATAGCATCAGTCATTCTGCCATTTTCTTCAGTATGAACTAGATCTTCCTTAAATCCGTATCCTTTTTTTACAGCCCACTCTGCTCCTTCTTTTAGTACAGCTAAAATTTCATCTTTACCAAGTGCTTTTCCGCCTTTTCCAACACCAGATGGAACACTTCTAAAAATTGCATGTAAAATTTCTTTTCTTTTTTTCATAAAGTCGCTCGTTTTAATATTAGTAGCAAGAAGACGAACACCGCAATTAGAAACGACAAAACTATTAGCTGCAAAATTGTGATTATCTTGTATATTAAAATCATAAACTTTGTGTTTTCCCTCAATTTTTTTTATTTCTTTTATAAAATCAAATATAGTTCCAAAATTTTGTAATTCTATAAGTTTTTGCTTACTAAAATCATTAAAACTAATAAAATTTAAATTAATTCTTTGCCCAACATTTTCATAATAGTGTCTTTCAACAAATCTAGCATTAATTTCATTTTCAAAGATTTTCTGAACTTCTTTTAATTTAAAACCTTTTTGTTTATATTCTTTAGTTTTAATAGCAATTTCTTGCCTTTTAGCATTTTCTTGTTTTTTTAATAAAACATAAAGAGAGGCCATATTTGCAAGTTTTTGCCTTTTTAGATTATATTCAAAACCGATATTTCTCCATAGTTTAAGCAAATTATCTTCATCTGCAGAAATAAGAAGCCTAAATCTTCTAGTTATTTCATTCTGCTTATTATGAAAATCTTCCATTTCACTTAATTTAGTAGTTTTTATTCCAAACTCTTCTAGAATAAAAGAAATATCGATAAGAAAATCCCTCATATTTTGAGAAAGAGAATCAATTTTATTTTGATCAATTATAGGCGCGTAAAATCCAGTTTTACTATGAGTTTTAGGAGAAGATAATTCTGCACCAAAAAATCCGGCTAAAAATAATCGTTTAACTAATCTATTTGATTTTTTTATCCACTCCGGAAGTTTTACTTCTTGCCTAGTTTTATTTCCCTGAGGC
>CAYLGX010000037.1:0-9023 GCA_964383425.1 Candidatus Woesearchaeota archaeon | reverse complement strand
GATAATTGATAGTTCAGCTTTTAGTCCTGAATTTAAAAAGTCGGCTCAAAGATTAGCTTATCGAACTCTTAATAATGTAAATGAAAAAATGGGCGATAGAGCAAGCAAGCAAGCTCAAGAAAATAATAATGGTTATCGTATTTCTTTTCCCGAAAATAATAAAATTTCTAAAACCGTTTATCGGGATTATGTATATGGTCCTCAATTTTTAAAAGAAACAGGAGTAACTTTTGCTCCAGGTGTTCAACTTCCAGTGATAGGAGATAAATTGGCGTTTATACCCTCCGCAAAAGAGGGCTCTAAAGTAATTTATTTAGCTGTTTTAACTTCTACTGGAAAAAATACTAATGAATTGACCATAGGATATGGTAAAATTTATAAGGTAAATGACGATTTAGGTAACAAAATTCCAGCAGTTTTGGCAGATTATAATACTAATGAAAAACCAGTGTCGGGAATGCAATTCATAGTTTACGACGACAAATATTATAAAAATACTTGTAAAAATTGTAATTATATGGAAGTATTTTCTCTTGATCCTAATAAAGGACAGCCTGCACTTCTTCCCTTTGATGAAAAAGAAGGATGGTATGTTTATACTCAAAGTGCAGTTGGCGGATTTGGAAGTAAAGCTACTTATCAAGATTCTGGAAGAATAAATTCATTTTATCTTTGTAATGTTGGAAAGAATGGAATGATGGACAGCATGGGGAATGATGATATTTGTATGATGTTTAATACTTATACGGGGCAGAGCGCAAATGTTTTCCCTAATCTGGATTCTAATAAAGCTAAAAATTTAATTTCAAATGCAGTTAGCGCAATTGAATCTGCTCAAAGACAATTGACTGCAGATCCTAATGCAAAATTTATTACAATAAATGGTATGAGTCTTAAGGTTATTCCTAGCGAAGGAAGTACTGGAACTAGATGTACTGATTTTATGTCTTCAAGTGATTGTTCTTTAATGTTTAATGTTTGCGATCCTTTTGTATGTCCTTCTTCAAGGTGTGATCTTGGTGGCGAGTATAAGGTAGATAATGTTATTCAATCAGGATTAATTGGAAGTACAGTTTTATGTCTTCCTAATTTTGTAGGATTTGAAGGCGGAGACGTTTATGTTCCAGTTTGTATCACTGGAATAAATGCAGGCCTCGAAGGTATGGTATCTATACTTGAATCCTATCGGGATTGTATAAACGAGAGTGTTACTACAAATAAAACTGTTGGAATTTGTGATCAAATATATTCAGTTTATGCTTGTGATTTCTGGTGGAAGAATGTAGGGCCTTTTGCAAGCTCTATTGCTAAGAATATATTTTCAGGTAATGCTTTATTTGGGAAAGGTGGAAGGGGCGGAGGAGAATATATGTTTACTGATAATGCTTTTAGTAATGCTGAAAAATCTTGGCAGTTATTTTCTAAAAGTTATGCAAGTAATTCTAAACTCTCGTTTGGTGGAAAATCTTTTACTGAAATAGGTTCTGACTTTTGTAAAGCCAGAGTATCTGCGACTTATCCTAATTTAGGTTCTATACTTTCTGCTGAGTCTCCAGTACAAATAACTGCTTCTTTTGAAGAATCAGCATATACTGATGCTACTGTTCCGCCTACCTCTCAATACAAAGTATTTTACCATATTTATGCTGGAAATGATTCGGGTGCAAGCTATCAAATTTATTTAAAAGATGGAGCTAATTATCCAGGTTATATTTCTAAAGATAGCAGCGTTGTAGCAACAGGATACATAGGGGCTGGTGGAAGTAAAACAGAAACAAAAGACTATCTAGATGTTTCTGGATTTAAACAATTATGTGTTAGAATAAATGCTAAAGATTATTGCGGATTTAAACAAGTCTCTACAAGTTTTGCATTAAATTATGTTAAAGATAAAGTCGTAGCTAATCAGGCTACTTCGCAAGTTAATAGCGAAGAAGAATGTATTTCTGGAAGTACTACAGCGGCTAGTGCTGCTTTAAGTATGGGTAATGTTCAATCTGCAGGACAATCAATTGTAAATCCTCAAATATATAATTATGGTATAGTAAGAGTTTGTTCTACAACTAATCCCGGTGCTGGAACTGATGCTACTAGGTGGACTGAAGTTGGATCTTGTGGAAATAATAATTTAAAATGTTGGATCGATGGAAAAAGCGTAAAAGGAGCTTTAACTTTCAAGGGTATTGAAAACCAAACTCTTAGCGAACTTTCAGATATTACTGTTGACAATTTATTAAAAGAAGGATATTTTAACAAAGAGCAAGGTGCTGCAAATATAAGCGCACTTGAAAAAATAACTTACAAATCTGTACTTGATACAAGTAATTCTCAGAAATCTCTTACTGCTGAAGAAATTACCCTTTTATCTAAACTCGATGCAGAAGTTGACGCGCTTTATCAAAAGCTAATATTTGGAGATCAAAAAGTAAGATTGCTTTATCTTAAGTCGATTATTTATGATGTTGCTGCTCGTAGAACTAGTCCTAAAAGTTCTAATATTGCTCCGACTCCTGCGGGTAGTCCTCAATCCGGGAGTGCTGGCGGAACTGGTAGTGCTGCTACAGGAGATATAGAAATTCTTGCTAAGATGATTTCTGGTGAAGAAAATGGTCAACCTATTGAAGCTATGAAGGCTGCTGCGTGGGTAGCTATTAATCGTTTAAATGATGGTAGATTTGGAAGTACTATTAGCGGAGTTATTACTGCTCAAAATCAGTTTTATGGATATAAATCTACTAACGTTCCCTCTACTGATCAAATTGCTATTGCTACGGATGTTTTGAATGCTAAAAGTAGTGTACCCTCGGAATATACCGGTTATTTATTTTTTGGAAATGATGATTTAAAGAAACCTGTTGGAGATAGAGTAAGTACAAAAATGGCTTTATGTAAAAAAAATAATCCTGCATTTGATTATAAACAAATTCCTGGAAGTACTATGTATATTTCTAAAACAGATTATACTTCTTGTAGTGCGGCAGTAGTCACTGCGCCCACTATGGATCAACTTCTCGCACAGGCCAAGTCAGATTGGGATAGTGGAAAATTAACAGACGCACAATACGGCGTAAGACTTTCTGAAATACAGGCAATGTTTCCATTGACTCCACAGCAAATTGCGGCAAATGTAAAAAAATTAACTCCCCAGAGATTGGCCGAAATTGATAGTAAAATCGCGAACTATAGTTTGTTAATACCTCTTTTGACTATGACTCCTGAAATGAATGCAACTCTTTTACGTACTCAAAATGCAATCAGTACTTTGAATTCTATTAAGTTAAAATATTCAGGTAGAGATTTAACTAAAGCTGAATATGACGCTTTGGTTGCCGAGTTCTATGCTGTTAATATAAGTAAATAAAATAGTTTTAATTCTTTTCTAAAAATAAAATGCGGGGAACAGGAATCGAACCTGTGTAGCAATTAAGCACTTGGTCCTAAGCCAAGTCCGTTTGACCGCTCCGGCATCCCCGCTTATATCTAAACTTATTTTTATACTATTATAAAGGTTACTGACTGCTAACTTTTGATTGCTTCCTCTTTCTCAGCAATCTCTTTGAAATTTTTTAGTAATTTAATAGACCTCATTATACGTGGATTTAATTGTTGGAAGTTTTAGATTAATCTTTTAGGGATATTAATCATTTTTGACTAGAAGACTATTTTTTCTTTGCTTTCTTAGCTCTTTCTTTTTCTGCCTTTGTTTCAGCTTCTTTGATTCTCATTTTATCTTGTAATTCTAATCGGTCTAAAAGTTCTTTATATCTATTTCTGATTGTAACTTCAGTAATTCCTGCAACATCAGCAACTTCTCTTTGAGTTTTTTTCTCGTCGTTAAGTAGCGCAGAAACATATAATGCCGCAGCAGCAATGCCTGCTGGCCCTCTTCCACTTGTAAGTTCAGAGTTTTCAGCTTTTCCAAGTATCTTTAGAGCTTCATTTTGAGTTTTAGGTGATAACTTCAGAACAGAAGCAAATCTTGAAATGTAATCTTTAGGTGATGACGGGGTGGATTTTAATCCCATTTTTCTTACAATAAATCTGTAAGTTCTTCCAATTTCTTTTCTTTCTACATCGCTAGCATTGGAAATTTCATCAAGAGTTCTTGGGATGTTGTAACTTCTACAAGCAGAATAAATGCATGCTGCAATTACGCTTTCCATACTTCTTCCCCGTACCAGTCCTCTCTGTAGAACAAAATTATATATTCTCGAAGCTTCATCTCTAACTACTGGTGGAAGATTTATGAAACTAGCAACTCTTCTAAGTTCAGACATGGCCAGTCTTAAATTTCTTTCAATACTTGTTGAAACTCTTTCTTGCCATTTTTTAAGTCTAAGGAATTTTCGAGTTTCATCTGTTTTAAGTTTATAGATATCAGAAATTTCTCCAACATTTGTTGTAAGTCCCTTATCGAATTTTTGATCAGATAATGGTGCTCCGCCCCTACCTTTTTTTTCTTCACCATCAAAACTTCCTTGCATTTCCTGAGTAGTATCTACTAATTTTTCTTCAACAACTAATCCGCAATCATTACATATAACTTCGCCTTGCTGATCATCATAATACAACTTAGAACTTCCACAATCTGGGCATTTTTTAACTTGACTCATTTGAAGGGCGATAAATTTATAAATACTAAAATATGCTTTGGTTTATAAATCTTTCGTTTTTATCTACAACTTGTCGACGATAAGTATTTTTTAGAATTATTCTATTAGAACAGCATTAATTGAACCTTCTTGTCCTGGCCTATTTGTAATTTTTGCTTTTCCAATTTCAGTATCAATAATTGCTCCTTTAATCAATCTATTCTCTCTTGCCCAGAATCTATTTGCTTTTGTTTCTACTACATTGATTATTTTTGCTTTTTTAGTTTTACCTTTAGAGTTAGTTATATTAGCAATATCGCAAGCTAAAAGAACAAGTTTACTATTTGTTCCTCGTATTTTTAGAATTTTTGCTTTTTTTGGTTTTAAGTGAACTTTTCTTGGTATTCCAGGTAATTCAAATTTTTTCTTTTTTCTACTAGCTTTATATTTTCCGCCAGATATTTTTCTTCCGTTGTTCATATTATTTTTATTTAAAGTTGGTTTAAAAACTTTTGTATTGGATGGATTTTGAATTTTTTTTAATAACCCTCTAATTATAATCTAGCTTTGCCTAGATTATTCGTGGATAATCTGGTAATTTTATATCTTTTTAATCGGGATGTGCGCGTTATTAATGTTATTTATTTTTAGGAGATAATATTTTCAAGGTAATATATGCCCCGTTATCCATAACTTTAAAAACTAAATATGCAATTTTAATTTATGGTAAATGGAATTGAAAGACCGTTAGACATGTTAAACCAGTCTAAAGGTAAAGAAATTTTGTTGCAGCTTAAGAACGATAAGCAGATTGTCGGAAAGCTTGTAGCATTTGATATCCACATCAATTTGGTGTTGGACAATGCAAAAGAGCTTGAAAACAATGAAATGAAAAGGAGTATTGGACTAACTTTTGTTAGAGGCGATACAATTATTTACATTTCTCCTGCTACAGCTTAATTACTGCAAGGAAAGCGTTTTGCTCTTAGATTCGCTGAGCATAATTCTACGCGTTTTAATTTAGCTATTGCTCTATTAAACTGTAGATAATAATTCAGCTAACGATAAAGCTAATTTTAATTATTCTTAAGAAGTTTGTTTCATAATGTTTAAAAGTGATAATTACACCTAGTATTATGGAAACAGTGTATTTAATGCCGACCTGGTTTAGGGGCATCGATGTTAGTTTGGAAATTATTTTTGCGGCGATTACATTTTTAGTGGCTTTTTTCTCTTTTAAAATTTATAATATCACTGGCGAAAAAGAGCATAGAAATTTCGCAATAGGATTTTCTACAATTTCTTTTTCTTACATGGTTTGGGCTTTTTTAAATTATTTTATTGTAAGTGAAATTCAAGAGGGATTATGTGTTTTAAGACTGAGGGAGATACTGGCAGTTAGTTCGGTTCTTATTTATTTTTTTATGGTAATCTACTCTTTTGGTTTTTTCCTTCTGTATAATTCTACACTAAATCAAAAGATAATTGAGAATTCTAGTTTTATGTTGGTCATTATTATGCTTAGCTTATACTTTGCTTGTAATAAAACTGCTATTTTTGCTTTGTTTGCCACGGTTTTTCCATTTTTTATTTCTCTACATTATTTTAGAACATATTTTAATAATCATAAACGATCTACTTTTTCTATAGGATTGGCATTTCTTTTAATTTCTATTTCGGGCATTTTATTTACCTTTTCTAATAATAATTATATTTACTATCTGGTTAAGCATGTTTTGGAACTTATTTCTTATTCTTTAATTGCCATAATTTTATTAATTACTCTAAAACATGGAAAGAAAAAGAAATAAACTCGAAGTAATTTATGATATTTTAAAAGTTATTCGAGAAAAAAGTGGAAAAATAAAACCTACACATATCCTCTATAAATCAAATCTTTCTTATCTTATGATGAAAGATTACCTTAATGAGCTCATTGAAAAGGGACTTATTAAAGAACAAAAATTTAATGATAAGCGTTCATATATTATCACGCAAAAAGGAAGAGATTATTTGGAAAAGTTTAACTTGATTCAAAATTTTACTGATTCTTTTGGACTAAATTAGTTATTTAAATTATTACCTTTAATAGGTCTTCTGCAATTATAGTATTACTAAATTTTTTCTTTACTTCTGAAAGTATTGCTTTAGGTATAAGTTCATATCTTTGGGAGATATGTGTTAATATTAATTTTTTGGACTTAGATTTTTTAGCTATTTCTCCAGCTTGTTCTGCGGTTAAATGTTTATTTTCTATTGCATTTTCTTTCTCAGAGTTAAGATATACGCATTCAGTTATGAGTAAATCTGAATCCTTAGCTATTTTATAGCAGTTTTCATTTATTTTTGTATCTAGAATGAAAGTTATTTTTCTACCCTTTTCAAAATAGACTACCTCTTTAGCTTTTATTTTTTTACCGTTGAACATGATATCATTTCCTTTTTGTAGTTCGCCCATTAGGGGTGAAGAGGGTAATTTTAATTTTTTTAATTTTTTTGGATCTAGTCTATTTTTATCCTTTTCTTTAAAGGAATAAGCTAAACAATTCGCAAGATGTTCCATTTGAGCACATTCAATTATAAAATCATTAGTTTCTACCACCTTGCCGCTTTCAATTTCATGTATTTCTGTTTTTATTTTTCCTTCATAAATGAACATTTCCATTATTTTTTGCATATAGTGTTTTGTTCCTCTTGGGCCGTAAATATGCAGAGTTTTATTATAGTTATTTAGTGCTAGTGTTTGCAATAGCCCGGGTATGCCCAAAATATGATCTCCGTGCCAGTGTGTTATTAGGAGTCTTGTAAGTTTGCAAGCATTAAGGTCTGCTTTTCTAAATTGTCTTTGAGTCCCTTCTCCGCAATCTACCATGATGTTTTCATCTTTGTACTGAAGAAGAATAGCAGTATGGTTTCTTCTAGCAGTTGGAACTGCATGGCCTGTTCCCAGAAAAGTTATAGGTATTTTTAGAGTCATAGTGATAATTATTATTGGTAGATCTAGTTTATAAAACTTAAGTGAATATCATTTAACTCTCTTAGATTTATGTCTGGTTCTTTTACGATGTAAATAAAATATAATTTTTTTTGATCGCTAAAACTAGTATTATTTACGGACTTTGAAAAATCCTCGCTTATTAAACGCGTCTGCAAGGATTTGAACCTTGGACCCCCAACTTAGAAGGCTGGTGCTCTATCCAGGCTGAGCTACAGACGCATGAAATAAATAAAAAAAGACGATATTTAAAAGTATGCTTTAACATAGTTTACCTTTGTAAAAAGATTTATAACATTGTTATTATATTTTAAAAAATAAAAGATGGAAATAATCTCTCTAATAATTATAGTTCTTGGGTTGTGTTTATTTGAGATTATAAGTAGCATTGATAATGCCGTGATTAATGCAGATGTTTTGGCTACTATGGGTAAAAAAGCTAGAAAATGGTTTTTATTTTGGGGATTGTTATTTGCAGTTTTTATTATTAGGGGACTTTTGCCTTGGATAATTGTTTGGGTATCTAGTCCCTCGCTCGGTTTTTTAGGATCATTAACTGCTACATTTAGTAGTGATCCTTTAGTTATGGCCGCGATAGAGGCTTCAGCCCCTATTTTACTTATGGGCGGAGGTATTTTTCTTTTATTTTTATTTCTCCATTGGTTATTCATGGAACCTAAAAATTTTGGACTTCCTGGCGAGCGTTTTTTTGTTTCACAGGGAATTTGGTTTTACGCAGTAGTGTCTATTCTTTTAACCCTTATTGTTTGGTCTTCAATAAAAATTAATCCTTTGATGGCTTTTGGAGCAGTAGTTGGTTCAACTGCTTTTTTCATAACTCACGGTTTTAAACAAAATGCGGAAGCTGCTGAAAAAAATCTGCTTAAAAAAGGAACTATGTCTGATATAAGTAAAATACTTTATCTCGAAGTCATCGATGCAACCTTTTCCGTTGATGGAGTTTTGGGTGCCTTTGCATTTACTCTTTCAGTTCCCCTGATTATCTTTGGTAACGGCGTGGGCGCATATGTAGTCAGAGAAATGACTATTCGAAATATAGACTCAATAAAGAAGTATATCTATCTTAAAAATGGTGCTATGTATTCAATTCTGTGTTTAGGAATTATTATGATCCTAGATAGTTTTGGATTTCATATTCCCTCCTGGGTATCTCCAGCTGTTACTTTTTCAGTAATAGGTTATTTCTTATGGAGGTCTCGCATTAATTTAAAGCAAATTGAGAAGGCACTCGTGATAGAAAATCCAAAAAAGAATAAAAACAGTAAGTAAAAACTTAAAAACGTCCATTTCTTAACAAATTTATGCACCGGTGGCACAATGGTACTGCGTCTGCCTGCAGAGCAGATTTTCAGGAGTTCGATTCTCCTCCGGTGCTTATCTTCTCTAGGATAAAATAGTTTTTAAATAACCTAATG
>CAYLGX010000036.1:0-9158 GCA_964383425.1 Candidatus Woesearchaeota archaeon | reverse complement strand
AAATTTGTAATAAAAGAATAAAATTCTAACTATCTGTAAGACTTTTGTCTGTTTGCACGAGCTTTGGAATCTCCAGGTTTGTATGGTTCCTTTCTTCTTACATCAGCAACAAGTAAGCTTCTGTCATATTCGATCATAGCTTTTCTTAATTCTGCAGATTGAGTGTAACCTACAAGAGATTTAGCAATAGCAAGTCTAGCAGCTTCAATTTTAGATTCATTACCGCCGCCAGCAGTTCTTACTTCAATATCAAATTTCAATTCACCTAAGATACTTTTTGCAATTTCGAGTGGTTCTTTAATCATTAATCTATGCATTAAAGGAAGAAATTCATAATTCAATTTGTTTACGCTAACTTTTCCAGTTCCATCTTTAATAAAAGCCTTAGCTATGCAAGTCTTTCTTTTTCCAGCAGCAATAAAAACAGGTTTTAATATTTCCATTTTATATTAATTTTCTTACTTCGGCTAAAGTCATTGATACTTTAGGTAATTTAGTTTCAACTTTGATTATTTTTTCTTTAGCATATTCTTCTGGAACTGTGCTATAACATTTTACATTAGCTAATGCTATTTTTCCTCTTCCAAGTCTGAAATCAGGGAGCATACATCTTACTGCTCGCTTCATTATTTTTTCAGTAGTTCTAGATATGAATGGTCCTTTTCTAGGTTTAGTATTATTCAAATTTTTAAGTTCTTGAAATTTAGCAAGAACTACTTGTTTTGTTCCGCTAATAATTACTTTATCAGTATTGAATACAAATAATTCATTTCCAAGTAAAGCTTGTTTAGCTACAAAGCATGCTACTCTTCCCATTTGAGTATTCCCTGCGTCTACAAATATTTTTGCCATATTATTTAATAATTTCCGCTTTTAATTTAGGATTTTTTCTTAAAGTATCAATAAGTAATAATGTCTCGCATCCAGCCTTTTTTAGCTTTTCTTTTGCTTGTGCTGAGAAAGCCATAGCGTGTATAGTTAATTTTTTATCTACAGTTCCAGAACTTAAAACTTTTCCAGGAACTATTACTTCTTTAGTTTTTGCTTGATTTAATTGATCGAGATTAACTTCTATTCTTTTTCTTGCAGGAACAGCAATTAAACTTGCAATTTCTTGGTTGTCTTTTTTAATTAAAAATAATAATTCAGCAAGATAAGGATTAGTCTTATGTCTCATGACAGTATTAATTTTTGTTCTACTTTTCATGTGTGTTTCGAAGTCCATGTTGTTTGTTTGGTATATGTTGTTTTATCAAGCAATAAGAAATCTTTAGTAGATTCTTACTCAGCGCCATTTTAAGGCTCGCAAGATATAATTTCTTAATTTTGGGCCTTTATAAATCTTTATATAAATTGGTTTAAATGAATATGGCCGTCGGCTCTAGGAGAATTAGAATAAGGAATAAAAAGAAAAGTGCGAGGCAAAGCTCAATAAATCACTATGATTTCTTGATACTTAAAAACAAGTATATTTTTAAGTGATTCGAAGAATACTTTTCTTATTAAATAAAACTAAGTGCGAGGAAAAGGATTCGAACCTTTGAAGGCAGAAGCCGACACGCCCTTAACGTGCCCCGTTTGACCGCTTCGGTATCCTCGCATCAAAAAAATAATGTGCCACGGCACTTATTTTAGGGTGATCCAAGATTTAATCTTAAATTAAATCTATGGACATAAAAATAGTTAGAAATGATAGGTTTTAAAGTTAATTGTAGTACTAAAAAAATATTAAAAATTATTTGAGTTGTTTAAGAAATGCTTTCAACTCGTCATTAAGTGCATCAATAGCGCCAGTAAAAATTTCCTTTGCTTTGATTTGACCCCATGATTCTACTGTGATAGTAAGTTCTTTTTCTTCATTTTTCTTTGAATCTTCAAGCATTTTATTGAAGGATTCATTATCTTCATTTTCTAAATCATCTGAATAGCTATAAAAAATAATTCCAGGAGAGAACTTAGCATGGTCTACTCCAAGTCCAACTTTTGCAGTTGCAACGAATTCAAGTTCTTGATCTTTGTCAAGGATAGTAATTGGCATTTTATGAAGAACACTTCCTTTTGGGCTCATTTCAGTAGAGTAAACATGACATGGGCCTTTAGCGCTTAATTTTAATTTAATGCTACATTTTCCGCATCCATCTTCTTTTCCACAATCGCAATCTGATGCAAGTTTTAAATTTTCATTTTTTAATGGAACAAGTCCAACTCTTGGAGCAATCATTTCGTCATACAAAGCAGAATCATTTTTGCTTATTTCCAGAGAATCAATAGCTAAGATTGGAATGTAATTTACGCTTCTTCTTATTGCATTAGCTAAGCTTATTGGAATTTCTGCATTGAAGCTTATTTTTTCGTCAGTTTTATTTATTAGTTTCATGTTGTTATATTTTTTGTTGTTTTTGTTTATTTTTAAACTATATGTTTTTGTATTAAAAGGAAGGTTGCTGCTAGGAAACCTAGGTTGCCTGGCTTATACTCTTCTTCCTCTTCTGCCGCCACCTTTTTTAGGTCCGCCCCGAGGGTTCTTAGTAATATCCATTATACTGATTATTTTGAAGTCATCTCTTCCGAGTGATTTTACAATGGCATGAGCTGAAGAGCTAGATCCTATTGCTCCTGTTTGTCCTCGTACTCTTACATATAAACTTGTCATTCCAAGTTCTTTTAATTCTTCAGAGATTTTTTTAGCAGAAAACATAGCCACAGTAGGAGAAGCTTTAAGTCTTGATTGTTTAGTAGATTGTCCACCAGATGCTCGTGCAATAGTATTTCCAGCCATATCGGTCACAGTCAGGATTGTATTGTTCTTACTACTATAAACATAGAGGATTCCTTGTCTTTCTTTAACTTTTTTCTTTTCTTCTACTTTTTCTTCAGCTTCCTCGAGTTCTTCTGCTTGAGTTTTTTCCTCAACTTCCATTGTTTCTTTTTTTATTTCTTCTGCCATTTTATTTATTCAGCCTCAACTTCAGATTTACTTTTAATTTTACTTAAGATTTGCTTTTCTTCAGAACTAATTACTTCTTTAGGAGTCATAGTTACATTAAGTATTAAATTTGCTTCTTCTTCGACAGTTGTTAAATGACTTGGCGCTTTTATCATTTTATCTCCAATTTTAACGTGTTTGTGAGTAATTAATTGTCTTGCAAGTCTTTGAGTAACGGCAAATTTAGCAGCCACTACACTTTCAAGTCTTCTTTTTAGGAAGTCTTCTTTATTTAATCCTAAAATATCTTGAATAGTTGAAACAGCAAATCCTTTTTTAGCCTGTCTTTCAATAAACTCTTGTTTATCTTTTTCAGGAGCAGTGATTAATGTCTTAGCTAGATCTCTTATTCTTCCGATAGCGAAATCAGCTTTCCATACTTCTCTTCTGCTTTTTAGTCCGTATTTTTTTATTAAATCTCCTTCTGATTTAAGGATTAAAATATCAAAAGGTTTCTTTGGTCTTTCAAACTTGTTATGTGGTCGTTTTGGCATGTTATGCTTTTCCTCCGACTGCAGGTTTTGCTGCTGCTTTTACTTTAGTAATACCTACTCCTTTCTTTCTATTTGTTCTAAAGTGACTTCTTGTTCTTTGTCCTCTTGTTGGTTGTCCTGTAGCGTGTCTTAATCCTCTGAAACTTCTTATTTTCTTTAATCTTTTTACATCAAGTTCTTTTGCTAAGTCGAGTGAATTTCCACTTAAATGTTGATCTTCTCCAGTTGTGAAATCGCTTCTTCTATTAATCATGAATTTTGGGAATTTTGCTTCTTTTATTGTTTCTTCAATTTTTAATATTTCATCTTTACTTAATGAATCAATTTTTCTAGTTCTATCCATTTTAGCATTCATACATACTGCGTTAGAAATAAACCAAGAAATTCCTTTTATTCTAGTTAAACCTGCGTATAAAGTTCTGTCTGCAGGAACATCTGTTTGTAAGATTCTTACAATTTTTCCAATTACAGCGTCCTTACTAATTAAACTTTTTTTAGCTTCAACAGTAGGTTGTTCTTTCTTTGCTTCTTGTTTTTTTTGTTTTTCTTCTGCCATTTTATTAATTAATGAATAAATAATGTCTTTCTTCTCCTTTTAACTCTTCCTCTATCCTTTTAACTATTGCGGTTCTAGGATCAGGTAGATTGGAGATTCTTTCCTTGAGCTCTTCAAAACTTTCAAAAGTTTTCTTGTTTCTTTCTTCAAGAACTGCTTCTGTGTGTTTTTTTCCGAATCCCGGAAGAAGTTCAAGTTGATGAAGTCTTGTATTTATTGGTTGAGCTACATTAAAAAACTCAACGAATCTTTTTTCGTCAGCTTGTATTTGTTTTTCAATATATTCTTGAAGTAACTTCTTCGCATTTTCACTTATTTTTGAAAATGGTAGTTTGCCAAGGATATAATATACCTTGTCTCGTTTTCCTTCGCCAATATATACTTCTTCTCCAATTTCTAGTTTTATTCCTCTCCTAGGTACTATTTCTAAAAGAGTAAAATTTTTTTTACCAACAGCATGAGCTATAGGCATCATTTTCTTTTCGAGTGGATAACCGTACGGTAAATAATCTAGTACAATCGCTTGTTCTTCTTTGTCTTTCATTGTTATTATTTATTACTTTTAATTGTGTCGAGTATTTTGTTAATTTCATTTTCGTCTAAACTTGCTTCTATTATTATTTTATTTAATTCAATTGCATTTTCAGGAAGAATTTCAATAATCTTCACTATATCTGAGTCTTTTAATTTAATCAGATTAAGAGATTCTAGTTCTTCTTTTATTTTTTTTGCAGTTTTAGCATCAGTATTTGAATATTTTTTAATAAATGTTCTAAGTTCACGAGATTTATCAGTTTCTTTTAATCCTTCTAAGATTTCATCAGCTTCATACATATTTAAAATTTTTCGGTCTTTTATCATTTTTATTTAAGTTTTTTTAAGTGAGATGCTCGGATAATATGAACTTTCACAGCGTTTCCTTCATTTAATCTTACAAGGTAACCTTTTCCTCTAATTCCAATAACGTCTCCAGTTCTTCCTTGGATTCTCTCAGGGAAACCTGGGTTTAATGCTTGATCTCTAATTACTGCTACAGTATCTCCAATTTTGAATACTTGGAAATATTTACTCAAGCTTAATTTTCCTTTTTCCTTTACTGTTTTTCTTTTTATCATTATTTGATTTTACCTTTACTTAAACTCAAGAAAAAGTGTCTTTAAAAAGCTTTTCCTTATGTCCGGAATTAAAAAAAGGCAAGTTTATCGCAAGAGAGTCTCCTCGATGGTTTAGATTTTAAGAAATACTAAAAATAAGCTTATCTTATACAATTAAGCCTAGCTGAGAGTAGAATACTAAATTTTTATTCAAAAAATAAACTGCACTAACAGTTTACGCTGCCTTGGTTCAAATCGCCTCGATCTTGTGAAGCTTCCATGTTAGAAACAATTGCTTTAAACATTTTTTCTCCCCAAACTTGGACTCCGCATCGGTTGCAAACATCTAGAGCTTGATTCGAAACTTCGCCTTTACAATAAACACATTTACCCATTTTTATCTCTTTTTATTTTATTAATATTTGATGCTAGTTGTCATTTATAAACATTTATATTTAAAATAAAATAAGTCCGCAGTTATAATCTAAGAAAATTATTTTATTCTTCTTTAAATTTTTTATTCGTTTAATAGTAAGCTTTAAAAACCTTCAATAAGAGATATTTATATGATAATTCCAATAAGATGTATGTCCTGTGGTAAGCCAATTGCTCACTTATGGGAAGAATTCAAAGCACGAACTGCTAAGGGCGAAGATTCTAAAAAAGTTTTAGACGAATTAGGTCTTGAAAGATTCTGTTGCAGAGCAATGTTTTTAGGCCAAGAAGATACTTTAGAATTAGTTAACAAGTTTAAAAAATTCTAATAATTTTTTAACTCATTCAAAATTCTTATCACTCCCAATTTTGAAGATTCAAAAAATTCTAGTTAGGTTAGTTATTCTCCTATTTTAATTAATTTGAGCTATACTATTTATTATAGTTTTATTTTTAAATACCTTCTTCTAGTTAAGTTTATGTTAGAAGGAGTTATAGTTAAAAATCTAAAAAAAAATGAGGATAGTCGGGGATGGCTTACCGAAATTTTCAGGACAGATGAAATTTCAGAATTATTAATTCCTCAAATGGGCTATCTTTCAGTTACCTTACCCGGAATATCTCGAGGACCCCACGAACATTTCGAACAAACAGATTATTTTTGTTTTCTAGGAGTTTCAAGATTCAGAATATCACTATGGGATAATAATCCCCAAAGCACTACTTATAATCAAAATTACATTTTTGAAACTGAAGATGAAAAACCCTCTATTGTGATAGTTCCGCCTAGAATCGTTCATGCTTATAAAAATGTGGGCTCAATTCCAGGAATAGTTTTAAATTTTCCAAATCAACTTTATGCTGGAAAAGATAAAAAAGAAAGAGTAGATGAAGTAAGGCACGAAAGTTCAATCGATTCTAAATTTAAATTGGACTAGAATTTTATAAATATTCTCCTATTCTAAGAAACTCTCGTCACAGCAAAACTTACTAAAAAATAAGTGAAACAGCTCCTCGATTTGATTCCTTATGGGAACTAACGCCGAGAACGTAAACTGCTTAGCTTCTGAGTTCGGAAAGGGATCAGGCGTTACCAGCTTACTGTGGCCGTTTCAAAATTAAGAACTTTTGAGGCTTTTTAAATCTTCGCCTTAGGTGAACGAGTTAAAAAATTGTAATTTTTTAAACCTTTTTATCTATTCAAAATAAAATGCATATTGCTAAATCCTGCTATTGCTGCGCCAAGCGGAGCTTTAGTTACATCTTCAGATATGCCTCGGCCCCAATAGGTTTTTCCATTATAATTAATTGAACACATAACTTGCAATCTTGCTTTTTCACTAGTTCCTTTTACGATAGGGTCAAATGAAGATAAAGTTGCTCCAGCATATCCTAATCGATTAGAAAGTAATTGAAAAACCGCATCTACTGGCCCAACTCCCTTGGCAATCCACAAATCTCTTTTTCCATTAATTTCTACATCCATACTAATCTCCGATTCATCGCTAATCATTTCACTTCGTACTCTATAATCTAAAACTTTAAATCTATTTTCTACTCTTCTATTAATAACATTTTCGGCCATAATTTCCATTTCAGTTTCAGTTAAATAATTTTTTAAAGAATTTGCTGTATTTTTCATTGTTTGAGTATATTCAGTTAGTTGTTCGTCACTAAACTGGTAACCCTTTGATTGCAAAAAATATTTAGAAGTGTCATTTCCAGAGGTAGTTCCAAAAACAATTCTAACTGGATTTCCGTAGCGTTCCCCCATAAAGTGATATGTTCCCTGGTTAACTCTAGCTGCTTGTGCATGTATGCCTGCTGTTGAAACATTAGAATCTATGCCGGTCACAGGATATCTGGAGTCTAAGTGAATTCCCATGATCTGGGCGATATTTCGGGATACTCGTGTTAATGATCCGGCCTGTGAGTCATTGAATTTTATTATTCCTCGTTCATTTAAAGCAACGATTATAGGTTCTGCCTTGCCTATACCATTTCTTTCACCCGAACCTGCAAAACAAACTTGAGGATATCGAACAAGTCCGCTAGCTACTGATTCAAGGGTTTCACCAGTCGCGCAATCTAAATCATTATGGAAATGCACACTCAAATTAATGGAGTCTTTAAATTTATTATGTACTGCTCGTATCATGTCCATATTTTCATTTGGAATTCCTATGCCGATAGTGTCTGGTAAATTAAATATCATGGGAGATGGTCTTCGAATGGACTTATTTCCTTCATCATATCCATTTTTTGCAGCTTCGATAAATTTCATTAAAGCCTCTCCTGTAATGGGGTCATCTTCATTTTTTCTTTCCCAATAAGTTCTTGTAGAATCTTCTGGAGAAAACATAATTTCTTTTACATTGGGATCTTGAGCAACATCTCTTATTTTAGTTCGGATAATTTCACAATAGTCATTGATATCAAATTTTCCGCCAAATCGAGTTTTACGGTGAGCTTCAGAAGTGCCAATAAACAAATGAGCTATATTATTAGGATAACTAGCAAAAGCTTGTCTTGCACGAGAAACATCTAGATCATGGCATCTTAAAAGAAAGCCATACTGCGGCCCTCTTTCTTGATTCATGATCGCGGTTACAATCGGATAGTCTACTTCGTTAGCTGGCATACCTAGTTCAATTATAGCTTTGTCGTCGCCATAGACCATTCTTAAATTTTTTACTATTTCTACTCTTTCTTCAAGTGACGCTCCAACGCCAGGTGTTTGAAAACCCTCGCGAGGAGTTGCGTCATAGATTTTTACTCCAGAAATATTATATTGGGGGATCATTTGGAATCTCCACAGTTTTTAGTATTGTTATTAATCCAAACATTATCCCTTAATTGGCCCGCAGAATTGTAATTAGTATTCATTTAAGTTTCCTCAAAAAATTAATTAGAAGAAACCCGTTATAACAGGAGCAGGGCTAAAATAGAATTATTCACTATGTTTTTAGCTCCTTCGGATTTCATGTTTATTTTAGATTATTCAAATTTATAAACCTTTTTATATGCATAATTATTAGTTTTTTTATGCGAGGGTAGCGAAGCGGTCAAACGCGACAGACTCAAAATCTGTTGGCCTTGTGCCTTCATAGGTTCGAATCCTATCCCTCGCATTTATTTTTTTAACGGGCCTGTTGTCCCTAGCGCATTGTTAGTAATATTTAAAAACTAGCAAGTTCTATTTAGTTTATGGAAAAGAAGGTACTCGCAAGAATTTTACAAGCACCAGCAATATTACTATTATTAGTTTCTTTTGCAGCTAGTCTTTATTTGGCTGTGACTAAGCAATTGTCTATCACCCTTGCAACACCTGTTCTTTTAGGCGTTATTTTAGGTTTATACATTTGGGGCAGAAGAATGGAAACAAAACATTCACACACAGCTACTAGTTTCTAAAGTCAACCTATATTATTAATTAACCAAGATTTTTATACTGCTTTTTCTCTGTTAAATTGTTTGCCCTTGTAGCTCAACCTGGATAGAGCGGCAGCATCCTAAGCTGTAGGTTGCAGGTTCAACTCCTGTCAAGGGCGTAAGTTGACAGGAGTTTTCAACTTAGGCAAAATATACTTATT
>CAYLGX010000035.1:2312-9226 GCA_964383425.1 Candidatus Woesearchaeota archaeon | reverse complement strand
ATTAATTTATTTAAAATATACCCATAAAAACCTTTAAAATAAGCTCTTTCTTATTAGAATCATGGATTTAATGTCTGAAAGCCAAAGAGAGGTAGACGAAGCTGAAGAAAATAAGAATATTAAAAAAATTGAGGCAGCTTTATTTATTTCTGCAAGATTCATAAGTGTTAAGGAATTAGTGGAACTTACAGACATAAACCCTCTGATGTTAAAAGAATTACTTTCTAAGCTTAAGGAAAAATATGATGTGCTTGATACGGCTATAGAAATTATTCGTAAAGAAGACTTATGGAAGATGGATTTAAGGCATGAGTATTTTGATATGATTAATAGGCTCGCTACTGGAAATGCTGAATTTAGCAGAGCAGAACAAGAAACTTTGGCTATTATTGCATACAAGCAACCTGTAAAACAGTCAGTTATTATTAAAATTAGAGGTAATAAGGCCTATGAGCATATTCATAATTTCGTAGAAATGGGCTTAGTTAAAAGTAAAAAAGCAGGCCATACTGTGGATTTGAGTTTAACTGAAGGATTTTTTGATTATTTTCATTTAGAAAAAAAAGAAAAGGCTGCTTCTGAGAAAAAACCTGCTTCTGAAGAAATAGTTTAAAAAACTAGATAATAACTAAAATTAAAAACCCCTAAAGATCTAATTAACCTATATAATATGGAAGTTTTGCCTGTTGTTTATTTAGCATATATGTTTATTTCGATATATTTTTTAGTTTTAACTTTACTTCTTTATTTTAGAAATAGAAGTCAAATTTGGGCGCATCCCCCTATGACCCAACATTATCCTATCTCGGTTTTAATTCCGGCATATAACGAAGAAGCTACTATAGCTGATACGGTTAAATCTATTTATGAAATGGATTATGATAATATTGTAGAAGTTATTGTTATTAATGACGGGAGTAAAGATAATACACTTAAGGTAGCGCTATCTCTTAAAAAACTATATCCTCATCTTAAAATACTGGACAAGAAAAATTCTGGAAAGGCTGATAGTCTAAATCAAGCTATTAAACTGGCAATTGGCGAAATTATAGTGGTTATTGATGCAGATTCTTATCCTGATAGGGAATCATTTAAACGACTCGTGGGTCACTTCGATGATGAAGAGGTTGGAGTTGCAACTGGAACTTGTTTGCCTAGAAATAGGGAAAACTTTTTAGAAAAACTTCAGGTTTTAGAATATAGGGTGATTGCATTTAGTAGAAAACTTTTAGGTTATATAGACTCTATTTATGTTGCCCCCGGGACTCTCGCAATGTATAGAAAAAAAGCTTTGACCGACATAGAGGGATTTGATTCTAAAAATATAACTGAAGATATAGAAATTACTAGGCATCTAATTCACAATGGTTGGAAGGTTCGTCAGTCTCTGAGCGCTTTTGTTTTAACTACTACTCCTAGTACATTTAAGCAATGGTATTCTCAAAGGAGGAGATGGTCTTTAGGCGGGCTGCAATGTATTTCTAAATATAAATCAGAAATATTTAGGGGCAATATGCTGGGTTATTTCATAGTGCCATTTTTTACTTTTGGTTTATTTTTAGGCCTGGTGGGAATATTGATCTTCCTTTATATTTTTGTTCGCCGGCTTATTTCGGGATATTTGCTAACTAAGTATAGCTATATGGGTAATGTTCCGGTCGTCTCTTTTAATGAATTATACATCACACCGACTGTCCTAAATTATTTTGGAATAGTTCTTTTTGTTTTATTTTTAATTTTTAATTTATATGTTTTGGCGGTTATGAAAGATAACACGCGGGAAAAGCAAAGCTTTTTTAATCTATTTTTTTATATGACTATATATATGTTGATCTATCCTGTGGTGTTAGTTACTTCAATATATCACTATTATAGGGGAAAAATGTTATGGAGATAAAACCTCATAAAACGCACGCAAGCTATTTTTGGCAGTCTTTGATAATATGTATTTTATTATTTATAGTGGGTATCTATTTAGGGTATCTTTTAGAGGCGAACCGTGTTGAAAAGGTACTTGTTCTTTATCAACAGTCTGAACTTGATATGATGGATATACAAATTCAAAATAATATTCTCTCAATGAAAAATTTTAATTGTAAAATTTATAGCGAAGAAATAGTTAATTTTGCAGACAGAGTATATGAAGAGGCTAAACTTTTAGACCGACTTGAAACTGCTAATGAGTTTAACAATGGTATTGCCTTGCAGCATAAAAAATATGATTTACTGCGAACTTTACTTTGGAATCAGGCTGCTGAAATGAAAAATAAGTGTAACTCAGATGTAAATATTGTTGTTTATTTTTATCAATATGGCTCCGAAGATATGGATGTTAAATCCCAACAAAATATTTTTTCAAGAAAACTTTCTGAATTAAAAGATACTTATGGAAATAATCTGATCCTGGTGCCTATGGCTGGAAATCTTAATTTAACTTCAATTGAAATTTTAAAGCGAAATTACAATATCCTTCAACTTCCCACTATCCTGATTAATGATAAGACTAGAATCGAAAGTATTGATGAGTTGGAAACAATTTCTAATTATCTACGGTAGTTTATTTATCAAATTATGCGTTCTTGAAACAAAATTAATTGTTTAATTCCTATCTGTTCTATTATATAAATTGTTTAAAAGCGGTTTTTCTTTTAAATACTATGGAAAAATGCTTTAGGTGCAATAGAAATGATGATGAAGTAAGACTTTTTGATGGTTTTTATGGCATGGAGGGTGTGAAAGTTTGTGAAAGATGTTCTTTAATAGAGAATATGCCTGTAATTAAGATTCATAATACTGATGAATTTAATAAAACTGCTCGTCAAACAGTTAGACAAAGACTCTCTAAGCTAGCTGGCCTAGATACTGGTGAAAAAAAAGAAAAGTCCATTAATGAGAAACTTCGAGATTTGGATGATCAACCCGAGCTTGAAAAACCTGAAAATATAACTTTTAAGCTTGTTGAAAATTTTCATTGGCATGTTCTTAGAACTAGAAGAAGAAAGGGTCTAAGCCAAAAACAATTAGCTGAAGCTATAATGGAAAACGAAGAGGTAATTAAAATGATTGAAAAAAATGTGCTTCCCAAGGGCGCTTTGCAAATAATTCAGAAACTGGAGCGAGTCCTAGCAATTATGCTTTTAAAAAAGAACTCTCCTCAAAAAAATGATTGGGCCCTTGAGCTTCCGCCTGTGCTTGACAATGATAATCACAAGGTAGATTTAGCTAATCCGGAAAAAGTTTTGTTAGTTGACAAAAATTTAAAAATTGCAGGTGTACTTCCAAAACTGGAGGAATTTACTCCCCAGTTTAATGTTGAAGATTTACCTCCCCTATTTGTTCCCCTTGAAGATGAAATCTATTTTAGAAATAAAGAATTAGAATTCAAAATATTAAGAGAAAGAGAGAGAGCTCAAATTCCTTTAAAACAAGAAATTAATCTGGCTGCAATTAAAAATGAACCTTCATCTGAAAACTCTTTAAAGCTAGTTGACTTTAAACGGCAAAGTTCAGTAGATCTTACTGTAGCAGACTTAAAAAAGATTCAAGAGAGAACAGAACTTGATTCACCTAAAACTGATAAATTTGCTTTTGGAAAAGAATCAACAAGGGCTGTAGGTAAAGAAGAAAGCGAACTGATTAGAAAAGCAGCTTATCGTAGTTATACTTCTCCGGTTCCAAAAAAAGAAGATGCTAAAAAGGTTCCGAGTATCTATGATTTAATGAAAAAGAAGGAAGAAAGAGATAAAGAGTTCACTGGGCGAGAGATTGATTTGGCCCATGAAGAAAAAGATAAGATTGTCTAAACTTGGTTAATCTATTTTAAATTTTTAGTGCCCCAAAAAATTTGCATTTAGCAAGCTTTATAAAGTTATTTTTCTGGGTTATTTTATGGAACTTAAACTTTTGAAGGAAGAAAAAGATCATATTATCATAGAACTTAACAATCAGACTGTTGCAGAAGTATTAAGAGTTTATCTTAACAAAGATGATGCTGTAGAACTTGCTGGTTGGAAGAGAGAACATCCTGAAAATCCTATTGTTTTTGAAATCAAGACTAAAGGAAAAACCGCTAAAAAAGCTCTTGAAGATGCAGTAAGCAAGGTAGAAAAGGAACTCGAAAGTGTTCTTGATGATTTTAAGAAAATAGTTAAGTAATTCTTTTTAATTAATTTAGTATAATAATCCTTATAACTCATTTTTCTATGCTTTATTAAACAAAACAATCAAAAATCAACGAAACCTTCGGTTGTTGCCTAATGATTTTTGATTACAGAAAATCAGTGATTTTCTGAAGTTCGTTTTGTATCGATTAAGTAAACACAAAACAAACATGGAAACTAAAATATCCGCAGGCAGTTATGATCTTAATAAGTGGCTTTTCGGAGGATATGAAAAAGACATAATTACTACTATTTGCGGAAGTCCAGGAAGTGGTAAGACTAATTTCTGCTTATGTGTTACGGCTTCGCAAGCTAAAAAAGGAAATAAAGTTGTTTTTATTGATACTGAGGGCGGTTTTAGTGTTGATAGATTTAGACAATTAGCCGGGGAAGAATGGCAAAAGGCACTTGAAAATGTTCTTATTTTAAAACCTACTAGTTTTGATGAGCAGTGGGATGCTTTTGGGGCATTATCCAAAGAATTAAAAAATGAAAAGCAAAATAAGATAAGTCTTATTGTTGTTGATGGAATCACTATGCTCTATAGGTTAGTTATGGCAGAGTTTCGTGCAGATAAAGATAAGATTAATGACGCCAATGGCAGGCTGGCTAGGCAAATGAGGATGCTGGCGGAAATTGCTCGTAAAAAGAATATCCCGGTAATTATTACTAATCAAGTTTATGGTGAATTTTTGTCTACAGAAGACTTTGAGGCGGGTAAAATTCGTGAAACTAGTATGGTTGGGGGCGATATTATGAAATATTGGAGTAAATGTATACTTGAATTAAAAAATGATCGTGGTAAGCGTCAGGCCTTTTTAAGAAAACATAGAAGTCTAAGAGAAAGTAGTATTGATTTTGAAATAGACAATCTTGGAATCAAAAAGAAGGGTTGGCTTTAATTATTATTTTATAGTACCTATTTATTTTTAAACTAAAATATTGTTCAGTGATTATGGGATTGATAGAAGAAGTAGTCAATGAAGTTCGCAATCAATGGGGAATTGCTAAAAAGCAAAATCCTAAACAACCTATTTGTAATTTAAAAATAGAATTAAACGGTTGGCAGGGAAACTATACTGATTTTTCTTCATTTATGAGTACGGCAAATAAACTTAGAATTTTAGGTAAGTTTGAAGGAGAATTTAGACTTCTACTTGATGGTAGTTTGATTAATGCCAGTCCGAATCCTATGTTCCATAGTTATTCTGCTACTTTGCATTTAGAAGAAGTTTCTAGGTTGGATTTTGAGCAAGGGTTTAAGACTAGACCATTTAGATACTTAGGTCTTCCGCATATTCATTTGAAAGATAATGGGTATATTTTTGGAAGTATTACTCCAGATTCTTTTGGCGAATTAAAACCTACTAAACTTATGTGCAGTCCTTTCTCAAGACCGCACTATACTTTGGAAGGATTATACGATTCCTTGCCTAATGAAAAAATGAATACTAAAATAACTGCTTTACAAAAAGAACTTTTGGAGAGGACAGGTTATGTTTTTGAAAGTGTGGCTTTGAGAAAAGATACTCGGTTAAAGCTATTAGAGCATCAGTATAGAAGAAAAGTCTCTAATCAATAATTTAGATTTATATCATTTTTCTTAAAGTTTTTAAAGTCCATTTCCCTCACAAAAATATGAAAAATGTGATGTTTAAGTGTACTTTTTATTATGAAATAATTCGGGAGGGGAATAGATGATTAATTTTTTTTGGGTTTATACTGGTATTATGTCCTTTATGTTGTTTTCTATTTTATTCTTTTTTTATTTAGACTACCGAAAAAAAAGAGTATTGACTAAAAGACCCTTTGTTTCTTTTATTCTTTCTTGTTATAATGATGGAGCTACTGTTGAAAAAACAATAGACAGTATCTATTCTTCTTATGACAAGGACAAAATAGAATTAATTGTTGCTAATGATAAGAGCACGGACAATTCACTGGATATTTTAAAAAAATTAAAAGAAAAGTATGGGTTCACTCTTCTTAATAACAAAAAAAATATAGGCAAGTCTCATACTCTTAACAATATTTCTCAATTTGCAAAACATGAACTGCTGTGGATTGTTGATGCAGATATAATTTTGGACAAAAAAGCAGTTGAGGATGTTTTGGCTAGATTTGAATATGACTCTTCTGTTGCAGCAGTAAGTTGCCCTTATGTTTACGCCAATAATAACTTTTTTGATAAAATGCAGTCCATGGAATGTAATTTGATGTCGCTCCTTCAAGTATCTCAAAATATTCATACTTGTTTTTCATTATGGGGCGGTTGTTTGGCAGTTAGAAAATCGGTTTTTGAAAAAATAGGGAGATTCTCTGAAAATATGTTGACTGAAGATATAGAAATGTCTTTTAAAATTGCAGAATGTAAACTAAAAGTTGAACAATCTACTTGCCATGTTCTTACTTTTCCAATGGCTAGTTTTATTAGTTGGTATCATCAAAAAAGGAGATGGTCTGCAGGAGCAGTTCAGTGTTACTTGAAACATTGGCGGGTTTGGATTAGATATCCCTTGCAAGTTTTCTTTTTAATTATGTTTGCTATTTTAAATTTATTTTCAGTATTTTATCTAGTCAAGGAGCTTATTTTTCTAGGAGTAGTAGTTGATAGTTGGCAGTTGATTAGAGATACTACTGCTTTTCTATTAAGTTTTAAGGCTATCGGCCTCTTATACGGTTTTCAGTTTATTAGGGACATTCTAATGAGGGTATCTTTTTCAGTGTTCTCTGTCCCCTACACTTATTCTTTTT
>CAYLGX010000035.1:0-2302 GCA_964383425.1 Candidatus Woesearchaeota archaeon | reverse complement strand
TAATATTTTGAGGGCATTATATGCTATTCCGTTTTCACTATTTTATTTGCCTGCATTTACAGTAGTGTTTATTTTGGGAATTCCAAAGGGAATAAAGCTCTATCGGACTATGAAGAAAGGTCAAAGATCGTGGTAA
Source organism: Candidatus Woesearchaeota archaeon (assembly GCA_964383425.1). Lineage (GTDB taxonomy): Archaea > Nanobdellota > Nanobdellia > Pacearchaeales > GW2011-AR1 > CAIPOI01. The sequence continues at coordinate 2,166 of CAYLGX010000035.1, read as the reverse complement.
TTTGTTATTAATTCGCGTCTTGGTTCTTAATCTCTTTAAAAATTTTATTTATTCAGAACTAAATACAATACGTCTTACTTTTTTGAATAGTAGTGGAGTTAAAGAAAAGGCTATGTTTATTATCATGGCTACTAAAAATTCCGTTGACTCAATATTCTGTGTAGTTTTTGCAAAATATACTGCTATGGCTGTTCCGGGAATTATGCCGATTATAGTAGCTAATAAGAATGAACTAGCTTTTACCCTAGATAGTCCGCCTGCTATGTTAATTAATTCGTAGGGGATTATGGCGATTAGTCTGAAAATAAGGACGGTAATAAATCCTCTTTTCTTTAGATGTTCATCATATTTTTTTAATTTCTCTAATTTTTTTACAAATCTTTTTTCAACATAGTCTCTTGCGAATATTCTTGCAATTGAAAAAGATATAATTGCCCCTATAGTTAGACCAGCCAGGCTAATAAAAAATGCCATCCAAGGGTTTAGTAATAGGCCAGCTACTGCTACAGGTATTTGAAAAATAAATCCTATAGAGGAAGCAATTATAATCATTACAAAAAGAACTAGAGGAGCTAGGGCACCATAGGATTTTACGTAATCTTGAATATCAGTTAGACTGATATTTCTATTTAGTAAGTAAGAAAGTGTTATTAAAATTGCAAAGATTATTAGCAATGTAATTGTTATATGTTTTATTAATTTCTTTTTTTCCATCTTACTTATATTTATTCGCTGGAATTAGTAGTATCTTTTTTGCTTTCATCTTCAAGTTCCATTGGTTCTATTTTATCTTCTTCTTGGCCTTCTGCTGGGGCTTGTTGTTTTTCTGCTGCTTCTCGTTCTTTTTCTTCTTGTCTTTCTTTTCTTGATGGGCATTCTGGATTAAAACAGAATATCCACGGTCTCTTTCCTTTTTGAAGTGACATCAATAATGGGAAGCCGCATCTATCACATTTTTTTTCATCGCCTAGCTTTTTTATTAATCCGTAGGGAGGTAATGAATAGGTTTGAGTGCAAGCAGGATAAGCAGAGCAGGCTACAAAATGTTTTTTATTCCGCGGAGAGTATTTTATTGTTAAATTTCCTTTTTTGCAAGTAGGGCATGGTGCAATTTGATTATCCACTGCTTCTTTTTTCCAAGATTCTTGTCTGGCATTAATTAGTTCCTTACCAATTACTGCTTCTTTTTTCTTGAAGTCTTCAGAAATATCTTTTAGTGCAGCTCTTGCTTTTTTTAGTACGCTCTCTTGTTCTTTAGCTAGGTCTTTTTTGGCTTCTTGCATTTTTTCTAAATCATCTTCTAATGTTCTTGTTAACTGTTCTTCAATTATTACGGGGGAATATTTTCCAAGTGTATTTATTAGGTCAATTCCCAGGGCTGTTGCTTCTATACTTTTATCTCCTCTGATATAATTTCGGTCATAAAGAGTTTCTATGATATTGGCACGAGTAGCTTTTGTTCCCAGATTATGTTTTTCTAGTTCTGAAACTAATGAAGCAGGAGAGTATCTTTTAGGAGGCTGAGTTTCTGTTTGCTCAGTTTCAACATTGATTATATTTGCCTTTCCATTTATGTCCTTAATTTCTTTTTCTTGTATTCTCGATTCATAGACTTCCATCCAACCCTTTTCCTTGATTTCTGCTCCTTTTTCTTTGAAGACAAGTTCATCGCAAACAGCAGTTACTGTTTTATTTTCTACTTTGGCATCTTCACAAAAACAAGAAATAAATCTTTTTACTATTAGTTCATAGAGTTTTTTTAAGTCACCTTCTAATTCTCCTACTTCTCCAGTCGGATAGATAGATGGATGTGCAGGGTCTGTTTTTTTACCTTCTATTGGTCTGCTTCTTGTTGCTAATTTTGTTTGAGGGAAAAGTTTAGATAACTTCTTAAGAATTCCTTTTGGATTTATAGCTTCAGGTATTTGTTGGGAAGATGTTCTTGGGTAAGATATGAGTCCGGCTAAGTAAAGTTCTTGAGCTAGTTTAAGAGTTTTAGCTGGATTTGAGCCAACTACTCTATAGCCTTCGGTTTGAAGCGTGGTTAAATCAAATGGAGTTGGAGGGGATATTGTTTGAAGAGTTTTTTCAGTATTTACATCTGCTTCTTTTCCCTTTAGTTTATTGAATTTGGGTAATTCTTTTTCTTCAAATATATCCTTGACA
>CAYLGX010000034.1:0-9412 GCA_964383425.1 Candidatus Woesearchaeota archaeon | reverse complement strand
TCCAACTGGACAGCCATAACAACAAACTGCTCAAGTGATGAAACAAATATAACTTACTATACGGATATAAACAACTGCGCTAATTCTACAAGGCCCGCAAACCTAACTTCATTCTGCGATTACGATCGTAATGGAATAATTGGAAGTTTCACAGCTTATCAAGATACTAACTTTGATTTAACATTGTTAATTGATGGAACTACACCAAATTCTACTTTGACTTACAACACTACAAAATCAATAGAATTTAAAGAAGGAAATATAACTAGGGTAAAATTTAATTATGACTTTTCAACACCATTTATTCCATCAAATGTTTCAATTAAAAAACAGCCATCTAGTTTTAATTATGGATACATGATAGTCCAAGGAATATCTACAGCAAAAACTCTTACAATAGATAAGTTATCTTCAACAACAAATAAAATTTGCGCAGTAAATAGAGAAATTTTAGATATTGATAATGTTTCTACAAATTGCAATGAAAATAGTGAATATCTTTTAGACTGCCCGGGAAATAACAGCTTCATAACTTGTAACGTCTCTGAAGGAAAATATGTAGTGTCGGGATTAACAAAATCTGCAGTAAAAGAAATAATTACTTCAACAACACCTACTTGTACGGCCAACTGGACTTGTGCTTCTTGGAGTGCTTGTACTGCCGCACAACAAATTCGAACTTGTAGTGATTCAAATAATTGTAATGTTACTGTGGGTAAACCGCTCGAAACTCAGGCCTGCACATGCATACCTAAATGGACTTGTTCAGCCTGGGCGCCCGAAGTATGCACATCAAATAGAACACAAACAAGAAGTTGCACTGATTCAAATAATTGCAATACTAACGAAGGGAAAGAAAGATTTCCAGAAAAACAATCTTGCGCATATAATCCTCAAATTAATTCTAAAGTAATAATCCTTGCTGCAGTAATAATACTATGCCTACTTGCAGCAATAGTAATAGTTTATTTTATAATGAAAAATTTACATAATCACCAGTCACAACAAGAAAATATTATAATTGCAAAACCGCAAACACAGCCAATACAAATGCCAATAAACCCCTATCAAACACAAAAACCTACTCCCTATCAACCAATAGCACCACAGAATCCAGAACCACAACCAAGCTTGCCAGAAGAGCAGCAGAATTCCGAAAATAAAGATAATAATTCTACACAGTAGAAAGATAAATTTTCCTTTTTAAATAAAAAATTTCCCTTCGAGAGCAAAGCAAAGCTTTATAAACCACTAACCTTTATAAACCATATCACACATGGCAGAGAGCGATTTAAAAATTCAAAATATTGTAGCTACTACTTCTTTAATGAAAGACGTTGATTTAAAAAAACTCGCAAAAACTTTAACAAATACAGAGTACAATCCAGAACAATTTCCAGGACTTGTGCTTAGAATCAAAAAGCCAAAATCCGCAGTTTTAGTATTCTCTTCAGGAAACCTTGTTTGCACTGGAACTAAGTCTATCGCTCAAGTTAAAGAAGTAATCCAAGAAGTTATCAAACAACTTAAAAAAATAGGAGTTCGAGTAACAATCACTCCAAAAATAACTGTACAAAATATTGTGGCTTCTGGAAGTATAAATGTTAACTTAAACTTAAACTATCTTGCTCTTGAACTAGAAAATACAGAATATGAACCTGAACAATTTCCTGGACTCGTATACAAACTTGAAGAACCAAATGCAACATTCTTATTATTTAGTAATGGAAAACTTGTTTGCACTGGAACAAAAAACAGGGAACAATTAGAAGAAAGTATGCGACAACTTGAAAAAAAGATAAAAGAAGTAGTAAAAAGACTAAAGAAGTAATTTATAGCACTATTTCTTTTCATATACATTCTAACATATAAACCCTTTAAAAGTAAAATCTATTTTATATTCTATGGTGGAAAAGAAGGATACAGAAGAATTAATAGCAGAAGCAAAGAAATTCTTTGATACTTACAAAAAAGAAATAGGTCAAAGCATTAGGGAAGATAAAAAGGTAATAGTTGTAAATTTTGAAGACCTGGCAAGTTTCTCACACAGACTAGCTGAAGAACTAATAAATTCTCCTGAAGAAGTTTTCCAAATAATGGAAGTTGCTCTTGAAGACCTGGGTTTAATCAAAAATGCAAGAGTACGTTTTTCTAATATTCCAGCAACTCAAAAATCCAAAATTGGGCATATCAGAGCAAAGCATCTTAACAAATTAATCTGTATTGAAGGACTTGTCAGACAAGCTTCAGATGTACGACCCCAAGTAGTTAATGCTAAATTTGAATGCCCTACCTGCGGAACAATTATTTCAGTTCTTCAAATAGAAAAAAAATTTAGAGAGCCCTCTAGATGTTCATGCGGAAGAAAAGGAATGTTTACTCTTAAAAGCAAAGAAATGGTAGACGCCCAAAGACTGGTAATAGAAGAATCTCCCGAATCTCTTGAAGGGGGAGAACAGCCAAGAAGATTAAATGTATTTTTACAAGAAGATTTAGTTGAACCTAAAATGGAAGAAAAAACAACTCCTGGAAGTAAAGTTCAAGTAATAGGGATACTAAAAGAAATTCCAGTACCTTTACCAACCGGATCAATTTCTACAAGATTTGATTTAGCAATAGAAGCAAATAATGTAATCCCCTTAGAAGAAAATTTTGAAGAGGTAAAAATCAGCGATGAAGATGAAAGACAAATTCAAGAACTAGCAGCAGATCCAAAAGTTTTTGAAAAAATGGCAGGAAGCGTTGCTCCAAGTATTTGGGGTTATGAAGAAATAAAAAGATCCCTGGTATTACAAATGTTTGGCGGAGTAAGAAAGTTTAGTCAAGATGGAAGTGTAAAAAGAGGAGACATTCACATATTCTTGATAGGAGACCCGGGAGTTGCGAAATCTCAAACTCTAAAATTCATATCAGAACTAGCTCCAAAAGGAAGATACATTGTAGGTAAGGCTGCGTCCGGAGCAGGTATAACTGCCACCGTAGTAAAAGATGAATTCCTAAGGGGATGGGCACTAGAAGCAGGAGCCATGGTTTTAGCAAATAAGGGAATTGTTTGTATTGATGAATTAGAAAAGATGGATCCGTCTGATCGAAGCGCGATGCATGAAGCATTAGAACAGCAGACAGTAACTATTTCTAAAGCTAATGTTCAGGCAACACTCCAGGCTCAAACTTCGGTTCTAGCAGCAGGAAACCCGAAACTAGGTAGATTTGAACCATTCCAAACAATCGCTCAACAAATTGATTTACCTCCTGCATTGATTAACAGATTTGATGTAATCTTTGTTCTTCGTGATATTCCTGAAAAATTTAAAGATGAAGCTATTGCAACTCATGTTCTTGCAATTTATCAGCAAAGAGAAAAAGTAGTTCCCGTATCCAGACAATTATTCAGAAAATATGTAGCTTATGCAAAACAAAAAGTAAAACCGATATTAGGGGATGAAGCAGTAAATGAAATTAAAAACTATTATGTTAAAATGAGAAATCAACAAGTACAAGGTAATGCTGCGGGAAATAAGTCAATAGGTATTTCTGCAAGACAGCTAGAAGCCCTAGTTAGACTTTCAGAAGCACATGCTAAAATGAGACTTTCCAAAAAAGTTACGAAAGAAGATGCAAAAATTGCAATCGACATCCTAACCTATTACATGAAACAAGTAGGATACGATGAGGAAACAAAATCTTTTGATATTGATAGAATAGCAACAGGGGTTTCAACTAGTCAAAGAAGTAAAGTGATATTACTGCGAGAAACAATAAAAAAACTTGAAGAAAAACTAGGGAAATTTATTCCGATGGAAGAATTGGAAAAAGAACTTGAAGGCAAAGTTTCTAAAGATGAGATCGAAGATTCTATTCAAAAACTTATATCGTCCGGAGACGTTTTTACTCCTAGAAAAGGATTTGTACAAAGAATATAAAAAACATTATCCAGTCGCATAATATTTAAAAACAATCTTTTATTGAAATTAACATAACAAATGGCAGAATACAAAAAAAGAGAGACCGCACATAAACTAAAAATTGGAGATATACTTGGTGGAACTCCTATTGTAGAAGAAATGCCTAACTTAAATCCTGACTCTGCAACAGATAGTTTTCAAGCTCAACCAAAAGAAAGATTTAGATTTTTAGAACTTGGAACAAAAAAAGTAGTAAGAATAAATATAATCGCAAATATTGTAGATAAATATAACTCTGAAGGAGAAAAGAAATTTGCATCAATAATGATTGATGATGCTTCAGGACAAATAAAATTAAAATATTTTGGGGATGATGTAGCAAAATTCGAAAGATATTCCCAAGGAGATACGGTTTTAATTATTGGCGTTTTAAGAAGCTACAATGGGGAAGTATACATCTCACCAGAAATAATAAAAATAGCAGATCCAAGATACCTTTTAGTTAGAAAACTGGAACTCGAAAAAGGAAATAAAAATGAAATAAAGCCAGCTGAACAAGTTCAAAAAGTACTTGGTCTACGAGATCAAATAATTACTCTAATTAAAACAGGAGAAAGTGAAGGTGTGAGCAATTCTGATATAATTAACAAAATAACTACTGCTGATCCTTCAACAATTAATTCTGAAATAATCAAACTATTAGAAGATGGTGTAGTGTATGAGCCAAGACCCGGTAAAGTGCGATATTTAGGATAGATAGACAAATTCAAGTTCGAATTAATAATTCAATAATCAACTTTAAAAACCTCTTTCTTTTATAGTAATCATGACTCAAACAGAACCAGATTACGAACATCTTTTAGATGAAGCTTATGGTAAAATCAAACCAGTAGAAAGCAAAATTGACAGATTTGAAGTACCAAAGGTAGAGGGAAGAATAGAGGGAGTTAAAACCATAATAAACAACTTTAAACAAATTTGTAGCTACATTAGAAGAAATCCAGAACACGTCATTAAATTCTTATTAAAAGAAATTGCAAGTCCGGGAACCATCAAAGGAGATAGATTAATTATAACAAGAAAAATTTCAAGTTCGTTAATAAACGAAAAAATACAATTATATGTAGACACTTATGTTATTTGCAAAGAATGTAAAAAACCAGATACCGAACTAATAAGTGAAGACCGATTACACTTCATTCATTGTTTAGCTTGCGGAGCAAAAAAATCCATTTCTAAGATCTAACAAAATACTTAAGTCATAAGACATTTTTAAGGCCGAAAATTAAATATTCTATAAAAGAAGAATATGGATAATAAAAAATTAATTTTTTTTAACTATTCTAAAACTAGTTGAAGTTTCTTAGACTTTGCCATTAAATTATAGACTAATGCAAGCAAACTTCCAAGTAAAAATCCCATTATAATTAAAATAAGAAAACCTACAGTCCTTGCAAGAATAACATTTCCGCCAAGATATTCCATTATAGCAGGAGATAAATTAAAGGCATAAGCCACAACATAGTTAATCAACTGATTGATAATCATAGCTACAGCAAAAATACAACCCAAAACTACTGCGCTTATTTTTTTTATTTTCATATTATTGAAGTTTTACTTTAATGCCTCCAGTAAATTTAGCAATTAAATTGTATAATAAAGAAGCCAATAGTCCACCAATAAATCCCATTAGAGCAAAAATTACTGGAAGAATTAAGATAAGCCATGGGCCCATAACAGAAAGCGCTTCTAAAACTGCCGAGTCCATAGTTGCTGCAACAGCAGGATTATTTATTTGAGTAAACATTAATATTCCCTGAAAAAAACCAACTACTGCATAAAGAATACTCAAAATACAAGCTACAGATAAAATTCCAATCTTCTTAATAGATTTCATACCTTCCTCTTTTTTCATAAAATATAAACCCTGTTTTTATTTATAAATGTTTGTAACTACGCAAAACCAATTAAGAAGATTTAAAAACGAAAGAATAAATAAAATAGAGTTAAGGAGGCTCAAAATGACAGAAGGATATTGCGTAAAATGTAAAAAGTCAGTAACCATGAAGGACGAAAAAGTTGCTCCAAACGCTCGAGGAGTGAATATGGCAAAAGGAAAATGTCCAGATTGCGGAACTACTGTTTGCAGAATATTAGGAAAAAAGAAATAATCTTTTAAACTTATTTTATTTTTTATATAGATATAGTTCAACTTTTAAATTTTTAAAAACATGTTAGTGAAAATACATAAGTCTTATAGAATTACAGTAGCTATCTGTGATTCGGACCTCATAGGCAAAACCTTTGAAGAAGGAGAAAAACAGATTAAAATAACTGAAAATTTCTTTAAAGGGGAAGAAAAAACCGAACAAGAAGTTCTTGACATAATAGTGCACGGGAGTGCAGAAGATCAAACTTTTAACATAGTTGGTCAAGAGAGTGTAAAACTTGCACTACGATCCGGCCTAGTCAACCCTGATGGCGTTATAACAATACAGGGAATCCCTATTGCACTAGTTTTATTATAATTATACATTCCAATTTAACTTAATTAAAAAACGATTTATTTTAAAAAACACGGATACGTTTAGGAATAACAAACTTAAGTCAAAAAACCTTACCTTTAAAAACCACTTTTCTATAGTATAATATGGCAGAAGATAATAATGATTTTGGAAATGAATTCGGACAAGAAGCCGAACTTGGCGAAGGCTCACCAAATCAAGTAGACGCACAAGGCCAGCCAATGGGCCGAGTTAGAATTCCTCGTGGAAAAGAAGTCATGGGAAAAGTAGATCAAAGAGTAGGCGCAAATAGAATGATTGTTATGTGTTTTGATGGTAAAAAAAGAAATTGTAGAATTCCTGGAAGATTAAAAAGAGCACTATGGATAAGATCAGGCAATATTGTTCTTGTTGAACCTTGGGAATTTGAAGGAGATACAAAAGGAGACATTATATTTAATTATACGCCTACACAAATACAATGGCTTGAAAGAAAGGGTTTCTTAAAAAACACTAATAATGAATTCTAATTTTCAGATGGTAAAAATGGATGCAGGAGATAAAAAGAACACCGCCGGTGGTTCTTGGTCTGCCGGATTCATCAAAACCAGCAAGGGGTTTTGATTATGGAACAAATATACGTTACTAATTTAAGAAAATTTATAGAAGGAAAAAAACAATTAGAAAGAGCGTTTAATGTAAAAGTTTCTAATAAAGCAAAAATTGTTTTTATTGAAGGAAAACCTGAAGATGAAATGCTAGCATTGCAAGCAATCGAAACAATGGAACTCGGATTTGATGTAGATGACGCAACATTATTAAAAAATGAAGATATAATATTTGAAAAATTAAGTATAAGAAATTTAACTCACAGAAAAAATCTTGAAGAAATAAGAGGAAGAGTTATTGGGACTCAAAGAAAGGCCCTAAATACTATTGAAGATTTAACTGACTGTATTATCCGAGTGCATAATAACACGGTGGGAGTAATTGGTAGAATACAAGATATTGAAAAAGCAATTTATGCAGTAAGAAAAATAATCAGTGGAAGCGAACATGCCTCGGTTTATGCCTACCTAGAAGAGCAAAAAGTTCTAGAAAACCAAAAATTCTAATAATTTTGAAAATCCCAAATAATTTTTAACAACCAACGGATTATATTGATTTGCCCTTCTAACTTCACGAAATAATATTTGATTTCTCCCAGCTATATCTTTTATGGGGAAAGTATAAACTTCATCGTTATCCAGATTATATCCAATTATAAAGTCCACCTCTTCAGAAGTATATTTTGTCTTTACATGCACTTTATTTCTCCGAGTGGTAGAATAACATACCATTTCATAAACTTGCAGATCATTTTTGTAATAAATAGTTTTTACCTGTATTTTTGCAAATTTTCCGTTTATATCTAGAACAAGATCATATCTAGAATTTTCAGACATGGGCTCCAAAACCTTAAAACCTTCCTTTAATAATCGTGCAATAACAAATGCTTTAGAAATATCTCCTTTTGATACTTTATCCATGCTCATGGTTTAACACCACGTGTTTATATATTTTTCTATTTTTTAAACAGGACCTAGTTTGAAAACGAATTTAACATCATAAAAAAGATTAATAAAATTTTTAAATTTAATAATATAAACTAGGAAAGAGTAATGTTTAAATAACCTCGATTTTTTTAAATAACAAGCCCCTATAGCTCAGCTGGTAGAGCACATGACTGTTAGGTTCTAAAAATCTCAACATAGAAATCATGGGGTCCAAGGTTCGAGTCCTTGTGGGGGCGTATCATTTTTATTTCATTTTGAATAGAACATTATTATTCTAATTCGCATTAAAACCTTAAATTTAAATAGAAGCAAAACAATAATAAAATATGGAATTTGATAAAGTCATTGAATCAAGACATAGTGTAAGAAACTTCAAAAAAGGTAAAAAACCCAACTATCAAGATATTATTTCTGCAATTGACTCCGCTAGACAAGGTCCGCTTGCTGGAAATCAACCTTCACTAAAATATATTATCATTACAGAAAAAGAAAAGATAAAAGAACTATCCGAAGCATGCCAACAAGATTTTATCAAAGATGTGGAATATTGCGTAGTCGTTTGTTCAGACAAAAAATTTCTTAAAAAAAGTTATTACGAAAGAGGAGAAATCTATGCAAGACAAGAAGCCGGAGCAGCAATTGGAACTATCCTTCTAAAACTAACAGAATTGGGATTGTCCTCTTGTTGGGTAGGAGCATTTGCAGATGAAATAGTGAAAAGAATTTTAAAAATCCCGGCCCCTGTTGATGTAGAGGCAATATTACCTATAGGTTATGAAATGGGAAAAGTAAAAAAGAAATTCAAACCGGAACTAGACAGTATGATTTTCTATGATGGTTACGGCGGCCCAAATAGTTATATGGGCAAAAGAAACATAATATCCGGAAGTAAAACTTAATTCTAAAAAATATCCCAAAAAAAGAAGCGCGGTTATAATTTATTCTAAAAAATTTATTAATTCAATTCAAAAATACCTCGAAAAAATTAATAGACTCTCGTTCGAGAGTAAAAAAAATAAAAAAAAATAAAAAAAGAAATTAAAAATTTGAACAGTTATTATCTGTAAACCTCGATTCCAAGGTCAGACATTTCTCTGTTCATCTTTCCGTATTGTTTGGCTTCTTCTTCTCTTCCAAGTACGTATGGAGATTTAACTCCAGTCATAATTGTAATAACTCTTACTTTGCCTTCAAATTCTTTATTAATTCTCGCACCAATAATTACTGTAGCATCCTCAGAAAGGTTTTCAGCTACAAGATTACCGATTTGACTGAATTCTTCAAGTTTCATGTCAGCTCCGCAAGTTATATGGATCAAAGCGCCATTAGCTCCTCTATAGTCTACATCAAGTAAAGGATGTGTTAATGCTTGCCTTACAGCTTCATTAACTCTGTCAGAAGAATCAGATTCTCCAATTCCAATAACAGCTACTTCTCCTTTCTTCAT
>CAYLGX010000033.1:0-9596 GCA_964383425.1 Candidatus Woesearchaeota archaeon | reverse complement strand
CGCCATTGATCTAAAGATCTATTATTGTAAAATTTAATTTCTTTTTTTTAAACCTCAAAATTCCCGATCATCTAATTGCGCAAATGGAGGCGGGAGATATAAAAGATTTAAATATAATGCCTCCTTTTATGGGTTATATGAGTATTGAAAAGAGGGTGGTTAGAAAATTTATTGCTGGCAGTGCCCTTGTTGGAATTTTAGCTGCTACTGCTACTGCTGCGGTTACTGTTTCGGGTGTTGGGCTAGCTGCAAAGCCTAGTCCTTATGCAGATTTACCAAGAATAAACTCGGTCCCTAATTTTAGACAGGGGTTTCTTATAGGAACAAACACTTATGCTTCCAACATAGAACTTGCTCCGACTGTAGAATTTAATGTAGCTTGTCCTTTGTCTGGAACTTATCATCTTGAAATGAGCACTAATTTACTTGATCCTAATGGCTGGATGAAATTTGGAAAAACTAATCAAGTTACTGTCTTTGATAATTCTACTAACTTACTTTATGAATATACTCCCTCAAACATTAGCCAAATGTCCCAGGTTTATTTTAGAATAGCTGGAATATTAAAGGTTCCTGCGCAAACTAACTTATATTTTAATTTTAAAAATTAGCTATTACTTATAATGCCCATATACTATAGGGGTTAGTTAGTTAATTCCTATAAATTACTATTATTCTTACTTACTTTGGTTTGATATGCTTTGCATTTAGCCATTATATCTTAACTTAAGAGTAGTTACAAAATCAAAAGATTTAAATACCCTGCTTTTTTTTAGATTATATGACCAATGAAAATAAAGGTGTTAGAAAATTTATTGCTGGCAGCGCACTTGTTGCAATGTTAGCTAGTGCACCTACTATTGGACTTGCTGCATCTGGTTCTGATGCTAACTTACCAAGAATACAAACAACTGCTAATTTTAAAACTGGTTTTCTTCCAGGAACAAGAACTTATACTAATTATGTTGAAATGGCTGTAACTTTTCCAGTAGCTGGAACATATCATCTTGAAATGAGCACCAACTTACTTGATTCAAATGGCTGGATGCAATTTGGAAAAACTAACACTGTTACTGCTGCAAATAATACTACTAAATCACTTGTTGAATATGCTCCTGCTCAAATTAATAATGCTTATTTTAGAGTAGCTGGAACAACAAACGCTCCTGCCCCTTCTAGCAACTTATCTCTTTCTACTAAAAAAATATCTCCTTCATACACTACATTAAATACTACTAAGAGGTTAGTTAGATAATAACATGAAATTACAATTATTCTTACTTGCTTTGATTTGTTCTGTATTTATGACTGGCTTAGTTATGGCTGCACCTGTTGCAAATGATGATGCTTTTACTATATACGCTCCAACTGTTAATTTAGAAGAAGCAGCTATTATAGCAAATGATGATCCTTTACTTGCTTCTACATACTCAGATTTTAATGCTTTGAATGTTAGTTATACTTTCAGAGGAGAAATAACTGGATTTGATGGTTATTTAGGATTATTCAACTATACTAATAACGGTTCAAGCGGAGTAGATTACTTCTATTATATATTAACTAATGGAACAAATTCTTCAAATCAAGCTTTAGTAGTTATTGCAACTGGAGATAATACTGCGCCATCATTTAACTTTACAACTAGAAATTATAATAACAATGACAGCAATGTTACTCTTGTTGTTAATTCTAGCGATGGATTACTTTCAAATATTACTAATCTTGAAAATGATAAATTATTTATTATTATCACTAAAAATGTTTCTTTTGGAAACTTAAGTGTTGATAGCGATGGTTCTTTTAATTATACTTCAAATAAAACTAATGGTGTTGATTATTTCAAATACAAAGTTAGTGATTTAAGCCAAGAATCAGCTGAAATCACAGTTATAATTGTAATCGGAAATAATACTGCTCCTACTGCTTTGAAAGATGTTTATACTTTAGTTAATGCTAGCGTTGTTGCAAATGATGTTAATGTTACTGCTAGTGTTATGGCTAATGACAGTGATGCTGAAAATGATATCTTATTTGCTCATTTAAATTCTACAACTACTAATGGAACACTTGACTTTAATTTAGATGGAAGTTTTGTTTACTTTCCAAATGTTAACTTTTCTGGAATTGATTCATTTACCTATTATATTACTGATCAAAACTTAAATAGTTCAATTGTTAATGTTACTCTTTATGTTAATACTACTGCGCCTAGTGATAATACTGGCGGAAGTGGAGACACTGGCGATTCTGGAAGTTCATCTAATGGTGGCGGATCTAACGGTGGAACTTGCGTAACGCAATGGAATTGTACTGCTTGGTCTGTTTGTAGCAATGGAACTCAAGTAAGAACTTGTTCTTATCCTACTGGCTTTTGTGCTCCTAAAAATGCAAAACCTATTGTACAAACTTCCTGCGTAGTTGCTAATGCTAATAACAATACTAACTCTACTAGCGGATCTGAAGATAGATTAACTAATGTTGTTTTTGACAAATTTAATTCAATAACTGGTGCTGTAACTGGCTCTTTTGCTAAAGCTCCTAAATGGGTATATGCTTTTATTGCTGCAATAATTGTTGCCCTTATTGTCTTATTAATTCTTAAAAAAATCAAATCTTGGTCAAAGAAAAAATAGTTCTTTAGCAAAAGGTTTATAAACGATTTTTTATTCAATAAACCATGTTAAATCTTAGAGAAAACAAAGCGAAATCTAGAATCATTGCGGGTGTACTAACTTCTATTGTTATTGTGCTTCTTTTATTATCTGGACCTGCTAGTGCTTTTGTTGCTAATTTAGCTACTTTCTCTGATACTAATGCACCAGAATCTACTTTAATTTCTGCTTTATTTAATGTAAACATGGAAGCTAATGAAAGAGCAGATGTTACTCAAATTAATCTTTACTCAGGTAGCGATGTTCTTTGCTCATTTGACGTTGACGGAAATGCATTACCTATGTCTTGTAATGGTGTTGAAGTTGAAAAATTACTTTCAAGCGATGCAACTTATGGATATGGTTACGGCTACGGATACGGATATGGCGCTGCTGCTTCTTCAAATTTAAACTATAATATTACATTAAACACAAGTATTCTTACTATTGGCGAAAATACACTATATCTTCAAGTAGTTAGTAATAATCTTGGAACAATTAATTCTGATTCACAAATAGTTACGGTAAGTTCAGAGGGCGATGTAATCTATGCAGTAGAAGTGCCAGTATCCGAACTTGATGGTACTATTAATGAAGATCTTAATGCTTCCATTAAATTAGATTTTGTTGATGGAGCAAGTGGAAGTGTAGTTATTGAAACTTATGATCAACAGCCAGAAGGAACCGGTGTTTTCTCATTACCTGGACTTAATAAATATCTTAAAATTGAATTAACTGGAAATACTAGTGAAATATCAAATACTACTGAAATTAGAGTTTATTACACTGATGCAGAAGTTAGTGCTGCTGGAATTGATGTTAACACATTAAAATTATATTACTACGATGGATCTAATTGGGTATTACCACTTGAATCTGGAGTAAATACTACTGGACATTATGTTTGGGCTAAAACTAATCATTTCTCATCATGGGGAATATTTGGAAGTTCAACATCTGTTGCTTCCTCTGCTTCAAGACCTGGCGGAAATGCTTGCGTAACAGAATGGACTTGTACACAATGGACTTCATGCGAAAGTGGCTCACAAATAAGAACATGTTCTTATCCATCTAACTATTGTACTCCAAGAGATGCTAAACCTATTGAAACTCAAACTTGCGTTGTAAGCAATACTGATACTAATAACAATGAAACTACAAATACAAATACTACTCCTGCAAAGAAAGGATTCTTTTCTTTAACTGGTGCGGTTATCGGCGGTAATGCTGCTATTAGTGGCGCTATAATCTTCATCATAGTACTAGTAATAATCTATTTCATCTTTAGAATGAGAAGAAATAAGAAAGTAGAAGCAGTAGAAGAAGATACTACTCCAAGTGAAGAGAAAGTTTTTGAAACAATCATGAAAGAGAAAGCTAAGAAGAAAGCAAAGAAATCTTCTAAGTAATATTTTCTACTTTAGTCTAATTTTTTAATTTTTAACTGTTTAAGGCAAGTCTTTTATAAAACAAAATTATTATAAACCTCAATTGGCTATATATTTTATGGTAAATAACTTGCCCTTATCTTTAGAAGAGATAGATATGGCGCTTGCTAGTCCTCGTTCTTTTGATTTTACTGCTATTAGTCCGGATTATGAAATGAGCGGAAGTATCGCAGCTTATTTCTATGCTTCATTTGGTGAAGATAGTGGATCTGCTCAAAGATGGCTAAATAATAAATTAATTTCTTTAGAAGATTTAAAGGCTACTGCCACTTTTAGGGATGAACCTAATTATCATTTTTGCCATCCAGAAAGTGCTGTGCAAAAGTAATTTAGTTCTCAATATAGAAAAGTTTAAATAATGCGATTTCCAGTGTTGTTTATGGCTACAAAAAAACAAAGTGTTTCTGTAATAACAGCTGTAGCTAGACTTTTAATTATTATCTAAATACGCAAGCTCTTAACTAGCTTGCAATTCATACTCTATGACTACTCTAGAACTCTATGATTGTACTCTTCGCGAAGGAGAACAGGCAGCTGGAGCTAGCTTTAGTCCTCTTGATCGAAAGAAATTATTTAGTTTACTTGATGATTTTGGTTTTAATTTTATTGAACTTGGTTGGCCCGTGGCATCAGAGGAAATATTTAACTCTTTTGCGCATTGCAGGGAACTTAGAAAAAATGCAAAGATAGTTGCATTCGGATCTACCTCTTTTAGTGAAAACTTAGAAAGGGATAAAAATCTGGATTCTATACTAAGATCAGGTGCAGATTATGCTTGTATCTTTGGTAAAACTCATTTAGATCATGTTGTTAAACAATTAAAATTAACTCCTAGCCAAAATCTTGAAAGAATAGCAGCAAGTGTTAATTTTCTTAAACTAAGGATGCCTGTTTTTTATGATGCTGAACATTTTTTTGATGGGTTTAAAGAGAACCCAGAGTATGCACTTCAAACTTTAGCTAGTGCTGCTAGCGGCGGCGCAGAGAGATTAATTTTATGTGATACTAATGGTGGAGTTTTGCCTAATGAAGCAAAAGAAATAGTGTCGGCTGCCCATAAATTTTTATCTGATAGCGGAATAAATGCAGGCCTCGGTCTTCATTTTCATGATGACTGTCGTTTAGCTTTAGCAAATGTTCTTTCTTCCTTGCCCTATGTAGTTCAAGTTCAGGGAACAATAAATGGAATAGGCGAGCGAGTAGGAAATTTGAATTTTTCAGAATTTGTTCCAGTATACATGAATAAACTTAAGCAGCCACTTAATGTTAAGCTTAATACTTTAAAGCAAGTTAATGAGCAGTCTTATAATTTGGCCGGACTAGAAATACCTGAAGTTAGAGCTTATGTTGGCGACTCGGCTTTTGCACATAAGGGAGGAGTGCATATAGATGCTACTGCTAAAGATGCAAATTATGAACATGATGATCCTGCAAGTGTTGGAAACGAAAGAGTAATTCTTCTTACGAGTTTAGGCGGAACTGCTGCAGTTACAACAGTTGCTAAAAAATTCGGATATAACCTCGATAAACATGAACCTAAGACTATTGAAACTGTTGCTAAGTTATTTGAAAATATACGTGAATTAGAGCAAAAAGGATATAGACTTGGAGCTCTTGAAGCAGAACAGTATTTGCTTGTTGAAAAGTATTTTGGAAATTTACAAAATTTTATAACACTTAGGGGAGCAAGAGTAGAAACTCAAACACTTGATGATAGGGAGACAAGTAGAGTTTCTATGCTTGGAAAAGTAAAAGGTTTTACTCCAGATTTAACTTCGCAAGAAAGAGGATATGAATTATCTCGCGATATTTCTAAAATAGATTTTAGTGGAGCTAGTTTAGAAAAAAGTTTACTTGATGATGAATATGTATTTGTAGGCAGGCCTGTTGAGGGCGGTCCAGTTGATGCTGCATATAAAACATTTGTAAATATACTTTCACAAAAGTATCCCGAAGTAAAGGAACTAGCTCTTGTTGATTTTCATGTTGGAATAGCTAAACGAAAAGGTGAAGAGAGCACAGTAAGAACAATAGTCACATTTCAAGATGGGATAAAATTTAAAACAGTTGGCGTTGATAAAAACATAATACAATCTACTGTAGAAGCTCTTACAAAGGGATTTAATTATTATTTAAATCGTAGATACAATGCTAAATAATAAGCTTAATAAACATAAAGACTGATGTTAGATTACCCACATGGCCGATATTAATGAACAAGAACAAGCAATAGTTGAATTTTGGAAAAAGAATAAGACTTTTGAAAAATCACTGAAGAATACTGCCAAGGGCAAACCCTATGTTTTCTATGATGGGCCACCATTTGCAACAGGAGTGCCTCACCATGGTCATTTACTTGGTTCTATAGCTAAAGACTTGTTTGCTAGATTTCATACTATGCAGGGTAGTTATGTGCGAAGAGTTTGGGGATGGGATTGTCATGGCTTACCAATTGAAAATATTGCTGAAAAGGGGTTAGGAATTAATTCTAAAGATGAAATTGAAAAGATGGGAGTAAAGAAGTTTAATGATTACTGCAGAAGTAAAGTTTTAGGCTATGCTGATGCATGGGAAGGAGTAATTGAGCGAGTTGGAAGATGGGTTGATATGGATAATTCTTACAAGACAATGGATAATAAGTATATTGAAAGTGTTTGGTGGGCTTTTAAGAAACTTTATGAAAAAGGTTATATTTACGAAGGAGAAAAAATATTAATGTACTGTCCAAGATGTTCCACTCCTTTATCTAAAAATGAAGTAGCCATGGATAATTCTTACAAGATGGTTAAAGATGAAACTATGGTTGTTAAGTTTAAATTAAAAGATGAAGATGCTTATGCTCTTGCTTGGACAACTACTCCGTGGACATTGCCATCAAACCTTGCTTTAACTGTAAATCCAAAACTAACTTATGTTTATCTCAAGGATGCTAAAGATGGCAGCACTTATCTTTTAGCTAAAGATTTAGTTTCTAAGTTCTATAAAACTGAAGAAGAATATAAAATAGTAAAAGAAGTTAGTGGGAAAACTCTTGAGGGAATAAAGTACGAACCACTTTTTCCTTATTTTAAAGATGCTATAAATGCATTTCAAATTATTTTAGGAGATTTTGTTACAGCAGAAGATGGTACTGGTATCGTTCATACTGCGCCTGCTTTTGGAGAAGATGACTACGCAGTTTGTAGAAAATATAAAATTCCAATGGTTCAGCCAGTTGATGAAAAAGGAAAATTCACAAAAGAAGTAACTGACTTTGCTGGAAAATATATTCATGATACTAATACTGAAATTTTAATTTTCCTTAAAAAACAAGGTAAGGTTGTTTCTGTTAAAAAAGTAGAACATGAATATCCATTTTGTTATAGATGTGAAACTAAATTGATTTATCGAGCTATTCCTGCATGGTTTATTGATATTCAAAAGATAAAACCTAAACTTTTCGAACTTAATAAGAAACTTAATTGGTTTCCAGACTTTTTAAAAGAAGGAAGAGTAAACTATAATATTGAAACTGCTCCGGACTGGAATATTTCAAGAAATAGATACTGGGCTACTGCAATACCTATATGGAAATCTAAAGACGGAGATAAACTAGTTATTGGAAGTATTGAAGACTTAAAGAAATATGCAAAAAAGATGCCAAAAGGCGAAGTAGACTTGCATAAGGACTTTCTTGATCCAATTGTACTTGTAAAAGATGGAAAAGAATATACTAGAATTCCTGAAGTTCTTGATTGCTGGTTTGAATCTGGAAGCATGACTTTTGCCCAGTTCCACTATCCATTTGAGAATAAAGAATTATTTGAAAAGAATTTCCCTGCTCAATTTGTTGCAGAATATATTGGTCAAGTAAGGGCATGGTTCTATTATATGTTAGTTTTATCTGCTATTCTATTTGATGATATTCCATTTGAAAATGTAGTAACTACTGGAACTATTTTAGCTGAAGATGGACAGAAAATGAGCAAGAGTAAAAATAACTTTACAGATCCATTGCTTTTAATATCAAAATATGGCGCTGATTCATTTAGATTTTATTTAATGGCGAATCCAGTTATGAATGCTGATAATTTAGCTTTTTCAGATAAAAGTCTTGATGAAGTTTACAAAAAGGTTTTACTTTTGTTATATAATGTAAATAATTTTTATTCTTTGTATAAGAAAAAAGAAAAAGTTTCACTTCCTGCTTCCAAGAATATACTGGATAAATGGATTGTTTCAAGAACGAACGTTTTAATTAAAGAAGTTAAAAGTGGACTTGAGGGCTATAATACTACTGCTACTTGTGCGCAAATAAAGAAATTTATTGATGATCTTTCTACATGGTATGTTAGAAGAAATAGAGACAGATTTAATGATAGTGATGTTGACGCAAGAAAAACTTTAGCTTTTGTTCTTGCAGAGCTAAGTAAGACTATTGCTCCAATAATGCCGTTTGTTGCTGAAATCATTTATCATGAAGTTGTTGACGAAAAAGATTCAGTTCATTTACAAGCTTATCCTTCGCACAATGAAAAACTTATTGATAGCGATATTGAAGCGAAAATGCAACTGACTCGTGAAATTGTTTCGCTTGCATTAAAAGAAAGAGACAAAGCTAGAATCTCACTTAAACAACCTTTAGCTAAACTCGAAGTTAATGTTGCAGAACTGCCCAAGGAGTATTTGGAAATTATTGAAGATGAAGTTAATGTAAAGAAAGTCGAAATAAGAAAAGCTCATGATAAGGATGTAAAGGAAATTTCTGTTGTTCTAGACACAGTTATTACTCCGGCTCTTGAAGCAGAAGGAATGGCTCGTGAAATTTCAAGAAAAGTCCAAGCAATGAGAAAAGAAGCAGCTTTAGTTAAGGAAGATGATATTGAACTTGTTTTAGTTGTAGCAGAAGAAGTTAAAACTAAAATTGATGAGCAAAAAAAGATGATTAAAGAAAGAACTAACTCTAAAACTGTTGAAATTGTTCTTAAAAAACCAGCTAAAAAGTTCACTGCTAGTTCAATTGAAAAAATTAGGGACAGCGAGATAGAATTCTTATTTAATAAGTTGTAGTGCATACTTCTGTTGTATAAAATAGTGACTAATGACTCTTTCAAATTTTTGATAAATTTTATTTTATCGTCGCAGAATTCTTTTAAACTATACTTTCATTCATAAAAAGATTTAAATACTCCCTATGCTATTAAGAATTAATAAAAAGGTGTAAAAGGTTTAATTTAAAAAATGATAATAAATGAGGAATTTTTAAGCAGACTGAGAAAAATATTCGACTTAAACTTATATGAAGTAAGAGTTTGGGCTGCCTTGCTTTCAAGAGGAGTAAGTACTGCTGGAGAATTAAGTAATATTTCTGATGTTCCAAGATCAAGAACATATGATATTTTAGAGAGTTTAGAAAAGAAAGGATTTATTGTTATGAAACTTGGTAAACCTATTAAGTTTGTAGCTCTTAAACCTGAAGAAGTAATTGAAAGGGTTAAAAAGAATTTAGTAAGAGATG
>CAYLGX010000032.1:0-9624 GCA_964383425.1 Candidatus Woesearchaeota archaeon | reverse complement strand
CTGGCTAGTTCCAAAATCTGTCACCTAGTTTTCCTCCAAAATTCGTCACCTGGCCCCTAAAAATCCCGCCCCCTTCCCAAGTCATTTTTAGGTTCAAAGATAAACTTTAAATACATCTCCGGTTCTAAATAATTATAAGCGCGCTGCTAGTTTATCGGTAGAACACATCGTTGCCAACGATGGAAGTCGGGTTCAATTCCCGAGCGGCGCATGTAGCGTGAGGGAATTTTCAATTGCCTCATGTTCGATTTAAGAGAAATGAGGACTCAGAGAATCAGCAGATTGTCTGTGCCTTCAATTCACTAGAATTGAACGAGCCAGAAAATATAATTTTCTGGACCCGAGCGGCGCATATAACATTATTAGATTTTAGAAAAAATTTAAAAAGTCCATATGACTGCGTAATTTATCTAGAAAAAGAGATTAAAGAATAAAATGTCTAAAAAAACAAAAACAAGTGAAGTAGGAACATCTGCTCATGGAACAAATCTAAAAGAAAGAAGGGCGAGATACCTTACATTACTGCGTGTCGAAATTGGAACTAGACAAGAAGAATCCGTAGACAAAACCGTAATATTACCTTATGCAAGAGAGTATAACGAATCAGATTACGAGCTAATGGAAAAAGATGTACTCGAAAGAGCAAATAAAAATTGTTATAATCTACGAACTTTTGAAGAAATCTATTGCAACAGGATAAGTAGGGCAGATGTAGACTATTTAATAAAAAATGAAGAAGTAATTATTGCAAATAGAAACAATAAATCGCTAGCAAAAATAATCGGAACGATAACAATATTAGTAGGTATATTTTTTCTCAGTCCAAATATAACCGGCGAAAGCATTGCAGATTTATCCATAAAAACAACTTCTTTTCTAGGGGCAGGGTTGCTCATTATAGGTTTAGTCGCAAGTTTTATTTGGTTAACTAAGCAAAAGAAATGATTTTTAAGGTTATCAAAAATTAACCGACTATCTTTTTATAACAATACCATTCGCTAGTGTGATCTATCTGTTCTTTTAACTGTTCTAGTACGTCTTTCCCTACTTGAAGCGAACCATAGTCCACATTTTGAATGGGACAAGAACCAACGCATTGATGTTTTGAAAAATAACCACATGATTTACAATCCTTAGATTTTATATTTAAATCTCTAAAAATAGTCCACAATGAATCATTTCTCCATAGGTCTAAAAATTCCTCAGGCTTATTTGCCGGAAATGTGCCTGCCAAAAAAGGTTTTCTTATTTTCGCATCAGCCATCAGATCTACTGCAGGAGAATATGAACAACCATAAACTACAAATTCATTTTTTTTAGCATCATAATCTAAATTGGTTCCCTCTCGCCCAGCAGCGCAAGAAGATCTTTTTCTAAAAACAGGATCTGCATAAATCTTATTTTTATAATCTGTCTCCATGGTAGTAGTTACCTTAACCCCTAATTTTTCTTTAACCATAACTAAATCTTCAATAACTTGCTTAAATTCTTGAGCTGTAACCATGTCCTCTTTCATTCTTAAATCTCTCACCTGTGGCCTTAATGGAATTACAGTAATACTTTCAGCATCAAGATATTTGGTAATTTCACCAAGTTCATACATTTGTCCCTTATTTTCCTTAGTAAGCACTGTTGTTAATCTAAGTCTAGTTTGTGGATTTTTGGACTTTAAATATTTTAAATTTTTTAATATTTGATCGAAAGTATTCGGCCTATATCGATTATGTGTTTCCCTATTGCCATCAATAGAACAAATAAGCCAAAGATTTTCTTCTTCACATAGTCTATCAAGTGTTCTAGAACTAATCACTCCATTACTTGCCACCGAAGCATAAACATTTTCTTGTTTAAATTTATGCATGATCTCAAAAAAATCAGGATGCGTCGTAGGTTCTCCGCCAGTCAGTCTTACCTCGATTAAACCATTGCGGCCCATAAATTCTGCAATGTCCATTACCGATTTAGTTGGCACATGAGCTCCATCTTTACCCGCTTTAATAAAACAAGTAGGACATTCAAGATTACAATATCTTGTAATTTGAAAATAAATTCTTCTTGGAAATCGAGTATGCGTTTGAGATGTTTCACCAGTAAAAATTGTTCGATCAGAAGTTTCAATTCTTTGTATTGGTTGTTCATTCACAGATTTTTCTTTAAAATCTAAAGGCAGAAATGATTTAAATTCTTGTTCAGTTATTGCATCAAGTTTACCTGTTTTAGTATCAAAGCTAGTAAATTCATCAAATTCAGGATGTTCCTTAAATAATCTAATCATTTTTCCTCCCGCTTATAAAATCCTAAAAGACTATTTTGAAAAACCGAACAGGCACTCCAGGACAACTTAATATTTGGCTCTGCCGGAATAATTGATTTGGAAGTACCCCGGACCATAGTTCGAATACCAGATTGTGAATCCCACATGGAATATTCACCCATACCATAAGAACCGCCAGTAATTAAAACTAAATTATCATGATATTGTGTTTCAATAGAACCATTCATAACATCATCAATTAAATTTTTATCGGGACCATATAATCTGGTGATATATTCAGATCCAGCATATTCCTCTAAAAAAAGATTTAAACCCTGCTCAAATTTTAAAATAAACAGTTTGCTATTAGCCATTTGATATTCATTAAAGTTATGATTCTTTTTAGATGATGGAAGAATTTGCGGTTTCATAAATTGGACTGGCACATAACTTAAGTCATTAGGTTGCATTCTTTCACTTAAATTAATTGGAGGAATATCCCGATATCGCTCATCATTTACTGAATTTATCGCTAGTACTAATCCTGCTGGTATTGATCCAAATAACTTTCCACCTTCAGAATAAAAAGCGCCAGAGTTATTACCAGTCGAAGATTGAATATGATCAAATTTAAATTTTTTCCTATCAAATCCAAAATATTCATCGATAATTAGCCCCACTTTATTCATCCTTAATGTAGATAACCCGCCGAACCTATCCGGAGCAGGGGTTTCTTTTTCATCATAAAAATAAAGCTCAGAAGGTTTAAAATATATTAAAGCATCTATTTGCATTCTTCTTCCAATTATAAAATCATAATCGACAGGACATTCCAATTTATTTTCAGTGAGTTTTATTAATGAATCCATTTTATTTATCCTTGAGGGTCAAATACAGAGCCATCATATCGCCAAACCCCATTGGCATAACTTAATTTTCTAACCGAACCATTTTTTGAATCTAATTTTATCGCTTCATTTATAGTCAGGGCAGATAAAGAAACACAAAGCCAAGTTATTGTTCCGCGATGAGTAAATAAACCTACATTTTTACCATCCCAGCCAGTAATATTACTTTTAACATAATTTCCAGTTCGAGTAATCATTTCTCTA
Source organism: Candidatus Woesearchaeota archaeon (assembly GCA_964383425.1). GTDB lineage: Archaea > Nanobdellota > Nanobdellia > Pacearchaeales > GW2011-AR1 > CAIPOI01. The sequence continues at coordinate 6,258 of CAYLGX010000032.1, read as the reverse complement.
ATTGATTCGCCGCCAGGTGCTTTCCAGGTTAATGATTTTTCAATTTCTAACTCGCCCTTATTTAACATAGATCGAAAGTCTAAAACATTTACTTCTGATTTTTTTCTTCCCTCATAATCCCCCATATAATGCTCATTTATATCATTAGATACATCCACGCCGGATAGAGTTACACATAGATTATCTGATCCCACCATTTCTTCCATACAGTGCCTCATAGTTTGCATTGCCCTAATCGAAGGCGAAACTGAAATTCGATCAAATGAAATTGCTTGGGATTTAAGATATTGCCCAGAGTCTTTTGATTGCCTTACTCCATTTGGAGTAAGATTGGCCCACATTGTTCTTCCCCAGATAATCTTTTTATCTTCTTTAACTAAATCCTGATATTTATTAAGTTCACTTTCTCCGTGCCGGATTAAATATAATTCTATACTATTTTTCATTTCGTTTTACACCCCAGCTGTTTTATCTGATGTTCGCTTGTTTGTCTATTGCCAAACAAAGGTTGACAAGAAGTACAAGTTTTACAAGGAAGCCGATCACTAAACGGAATATTAGTATAATCTTTTGTCAATTCAGCATTACGAAGAGCAGTTAATTTTGGACCGTGCCAAATTTGTGCAATTGTTTCTTGTTTTAAATTTCCAAGAATTAAAGAAGGATCTAATTCTTTTTTAAAAAGTTCATTAAAACAAACAACTGCATCTCCGCTTAAACCAATATTAAACCTAGCCCAATGAACTAAACAGGGCTGATGTCCGGGTTGTTCTTGTTCAGCAGTTAATTCTTGCATCATTTCATTGTAAGTATGATAACTTCTAACAAATGAATCACTAACTAGTCCTGATGCTTTCCAATAATCAGTAAATTCTTGATCACGTAGCTTATCTACGGATTGAACTCGGCTAGTTATTAAACGAGTAGATAAATTATTTCTTTTTATATAATCACTCATGCCCCGTATGTTTCTAGAAACTAATTCGAAGGCATCAGTTCCTTTTGTGCGCAAATAATCTTCTGCAGTAGTACTATTAACGGAAACTTCTACAACATTAGTATTATCACAAATATTTTCTAAAAGATGAGTTTTATTAGTTACAGCCGAAGTAAAAATCCAAGATCTTATTGAATTATCTGCGTTATATTTTAATGCCTCTGTCAAATTATCCCATAGAAGGGGTTCTCCGACTGAATGTATTCTAACTGTGGACGCAGTATGTTCTTTAATCTCGGAAACAATTTTTTTATATAAGTCAATATCCATGCCGCCAATTCCAAATCGTTGCGGCCGATCTGCCGCCTCAGTAGTGCCGACTGGACAATGCACACAGTTACAAGGGCAATGCCCACGATAAACTTCAATATTAATTATATTGGGAAATTCATAAAGTTCCCTATTTGCAAAACCTAGCGATTTAAAATCAATATTTTCATTCATTTTTATTTTCCCCAAGTAAGTTTATTTTAACCATTAATCTAGCTATATATTCATTTGTATTAAATAGAGATATTTGAGATATCATTTTAAAATTCCCTCATTAATTTTTCTAAAGCTTCATTGATTAAACCAGTAGTTGATTTCTTTTTACCAGGAGTACTAGGGAAAATAACAACTGTTCCACCATAAGATTCCACTAATTCCATTTCTTGCCGAACAATATCTTGAGTCCTATCTGCGTTACCCTTAAAAAAATAATTGGGTTTTAATTTTTCTAGTGCATCAAGACAATTGGGAAATTTAAGTGGAATTGCATAATCTACAGAATTAACTGAGCAAAGCAAATCTAACCGTTCATTAATATTTAACACTGGCCTACTATCTCCCTTTTTAATTGAAATATTTTCATCCGATAAAACCAGGGTTACTAATTTAGGATTATCATAATGCTGCAGATATTGTCTAGCATAAGCTATACTTCTTGCATGACCTAAATGAAATAGATCATAACAACCAGAAACAACTCCAGTTACACCCGAAATTTTAAAATTGGTATTTGCCAATTTTTCAGGAGAAGTAATTTTTGATGAAATAGAATAATCTACTGCGGCCGGTTTTGCACCATGCCTTGAAAGTATCCTAGCAAGAAAACTATCTGGAAAGTTAATATTTGAATTAATCTCAGTATTTTTAATTGAAAAATAACTAAGATACTCTTCCCATTCATCAGAAGAATATAATTCTATCTTTTTTAATTCAGAGAGAATCATGGGAGCATTCATTTTATTTTCCCCATGCTGCTTAAATCAACATTTTTAACACAATATGGATCTTTGCCATTGATATCGCCTGTTTCGAAATAAGCCATAGCAGGACAGCCCCCATTACATTTAATTTTATAATGAGCACAATCATCACAACCTACCCTAGCAGGGCCCCTCATCTTTTTAAGAATAGGAGAATTATGCCAAACACTAAGTAAATCCTTACCACGAATATCTTCTCCCACCCATTCTTCAGCATTAATTAGATAACCACACGGAACTATTCGCGCATATGCATCCAAATTCAAACCAGAACCGCCTAGGGCGCATTTAGAGTTATCAAATGGATAAGGAGTATAACCTGTTAAAGGCTTACCTTTAACGTCTTGTGCTCCCTCACAAAATAAATCATAATTAATTCTAACTGCTCCTTTTTTTAATTTTAGTTTATCTCTAAGCTCTTGCACAAGATATGCTGATTTTACAATTTCTTCTGGAGAAAGCATTTCATCTTTCTGAGCTCTCCCACTTAGCCTCATTAACCCGAAACTTATTTTAAAGTCATAAGAATTTGCAAGTTTAATCATATGATCAATATAAGGTTTAGTTGATTTCATAAGTACTACATTAATAGTAGGTTTTGTAGGATTTGAAGAACTTTTATTATATTCAGCTAATCTTTCAATAGTTTTAATTGCTCCCTCGTAATTTCCAGGCCATCTAGTTTTATCATTAACTTCCCTAGGTCCATCTAAACTTATTCTTATGTCTTTAATACCACGAGAAACTATTTGCTCTAATTTTTTTTCATCAAACATACCATTAGTGTTTAAACCTACTTCGAGTCCATGTCCATTAAATAAATCAATAATATCGAAAAGATCTACTCGCAAAGTTGGTTCTCCGCCAGTTAATCTAACGCTAGATCCTCCCAAATCAGAAAACTGACGTGCAATAGTTTCTATTTCTTGAAAGTTTACTTCATTTTGCTGCCATTTTTTTGCATTAGAATCCATAAAGCAATCTGTGCAAAAACCATTACATCTTTTAGTTAATTCCCAAAAAAGACTAGTAGGGGTAGAAGTAGCATCTGGAATAAGCTGGTAACCCATTTCCGTAACGTCCACTAACTTGACTTCGACACCCTCATTTTTAAAACTTAATAATTCTTGTTTTTTAAGTTCATATTCTGCTGGCCTAAGAAAATCTCTTTTCCCTGTCCGCGTATCTACGTACAATCCTCCGAATGATTCTTTCTTCAAGATTAATTTTTTAATTACCATTTTATTTAGTTCCCTCCCTGAGATAAAGAGATTTTATATGCACATCATCTGGGAGAGTTATACGTTCAATCTCAGATAGAGACTCAAGATCATAAACTCCAATAGAACTATCGTTTTGCAAACCATTAACTGGATTTAATCTGGACCGTTGTTCCACAAATAAACGATTTCCACTTGAATAAAAAACATTAGTTCTACTGTATGGTTTAAAATCTAATCTACTGGCCCCATCAAAATTTTGAGCATTGTAAAGATCCATACCATTTAAATCAAGTCCAAGACCAATTATTTTGGAATTAGAAATTAAAGCATAAGGCGTGGTACTATGTTGTTCTTTGCTTGCTTTTAATTTAGAATCATAAACAGTTTTAAAATGCTCCAGGTTTGGTAGTTTAAAGAAATCAACATACCCTCTGCTGTTAGTTACTGCTACCCAATCATTAGAACTGGCCACATCTCGATTCATACCTCGCTGATTAAAATTTAAACTGCTGCCAATGGTACTCGTGTTTAATCTACTAATCTCCCTCAAAGTTTTTGCATCATAAACACAAATTTCTTCCTGAGGAATAACTATGAAATAGTCTCCATTAAAACAGGCATCATATCCTCCGGCTAGCTGATTGACTCTTTCGAAAGTATTTATATCTCTAACAATTGTTCCCTCATAACTTTCACTCCCAGTACCAGTAACTGAGAAAATATATCGATCATTAGCTAAAATTTTAGAGAAAATATCATTCGTATTAGGCCCAACAAATTTTAATTCCAAAGTTTTAGCATCGCAAATGTTCAGTTGATTACTAGAATCAGAAAATATTAAATTTTTATGATCCATAAATACTACGTCTCCTCCATGCCAAGAAGTATTTTCAATTTCAAATATTTCTTTCCCATGATGATAACCCAAAATTCTAGTGGGAGAGCCATTAGTTTTCGTTTTATTTCCAACTGCTCCAATCACCAGTACTTCCAAACCTGGATCGATCTTTTGTTTATATCCCATGTTATTTAAGTATAAATTAGTTTATACAAACCCCCTATGATGTTGTGAACTTTTCAAATACCCGATAATTTCATTATACTTACTCATCGGATGAGTACAATATTTTATGCATTCAGTTTTATGTATTCGTTCCATAACTTTTTTTCTTTGCTGACCGGCCCATAAATTAGCAAATGTTTTTCCCGCAGAATAATCTAGGGTGCCCATACTAAATTCATCAACAAATCTAAGATTACAACAAGGATAAACTTTTTTATCGGCAGTAACTACCGCTAAAAGTGGGGAAGCTAAACATGTACCGGTCACATGTTCTATTCCATTGGCATTTTTTTGTAAATATTTACCTCGCCTAGGTGATTCGTCTCTTGAAGCAAAATGTTCTGCTTCACTATCAGAAATCCAATAGTCAATAAAAATTTTCATTTTTCCTTTATAATTTTTTTTCCCATTTTCAAATGCACCCATAAGTTCTTTTTTTTGATTAATAGTTAATGTATTTTCTCTGCCTACTTCTTCAAAAAATGGAGGCCTAAAAAAAGCATAATTTGCACCAAGATCATCAGCAAGTTTAATTGCCCCATCAACCTGATTAAGTAAAGAGTAATCCATGGCAAAAGATAAACCTACGATGGGATGTCTCTGCTGTAATTTATTTCTAGTTTGAATTAAATTTCTAGTTCCAGTTACAACTTCATCAAAATCATTACTTCCGTGGATAATTTTATGAAAATCCGCAGTAGGGCCATCAATACTTACCCTAATATAACTAGCATTTTTTACTATTGGCTCGCCAAGTTCTTTTAATTTACTCCCATTAGTAACAATTCCGATTTCAAATCCTAATTTTTTTGTTTCTTCCAAAATATCTGCATATTGCGGATGAAGTGTTCCTTCGCCACCCCCCTTAAAAACTATTCCTTCGACACCAAGCGACTTAATTTCCCCAAGTAACTCAGAAACAAATCCTCTTTCAAGTGTATGTTTCATGTGTCTTGGATCTACACACCAGCCGCAATTATGGTTACAATAACTAACTAAATCTAGTTCAAGGGTCACTGGAAATACTTCTTCTCCCCTAGCAAGTTTTTCAAGTTTACCAATATGGGCAGCCCATTTATATTGGCTTAATTCAACATCTTCAAATGAATTTTCAAATTCCATATTATTTTTTTTCCTTCCTCAAAACTACTGAAAAATCAGGCGAAAGATTGACATCAAATGCAGCATTATTAAAAAATTCTTCAATATTTTGGGCAGTAGATAGAGAATTTACTTGTGCAATGTTAATTCTACTACGATTAGAATAATCTTCAAAATTAGTATTTTTTATTTTGGCTAAAACTGCATCCAACAGTCGATTAGTAGAAACGATTTCTTTTTCAGAAGTAGCGGGCTTGTGATCTTTTGTTTCATCGAAAATACCAATATTTTTTGCAATCTTAGCAAGATCATAAAATTTATAGCCATCTTGCAAAAAGGTATCAAATTCCAAAATATTTAATTGAGGGAAATTTTGAGCAAATTGAGTAAATGTTTCTTTATTAAAAAAATGATAGTGTTGTTCGAACTGCCTCATCCTCCAATTCTGAGAACCTAGAAATGATTCTATAGACTGATTATTAGGTAAACCTCTCATAATTAATAATCCGCCTGGCCTTAGAGCATTAGTAGCATTTTGTAATGCTTTAGCCGGGTTTACTAAATGTTCTAAAAATTCTACCATTAAAATACAATCAAAATAATTTTCCCGGTCTAGTCCATCTT
>CAYLGX010000031.1:0-9627 GCA_964383425.1 Candidatus Woesearchaeota archaeon | reverse complement strand
AGTAAACCTTATTTGTGCTTATTCTTATTCCGCAGTACAGTTATCCTATGATAAAACTGCCTTAGGAAAACGATTATTTCATGATATTCCATTTACTTTACTTGTCTTTTTATTAGGAATATTGCCCGTATTGGGAATTTACTAGAAAACAAAATTTATTTTTGTTCAAGAAATTTTTTAAGTTTATCACAAGCAATTCGCCTCATACTTATTTTATTTTTTTCTTCTTTATTCATTTCTTGGAATGTTTTAGTATGGCCTTGCGGCATAAATATAGGGTCCCAGCCAAAACTTGTTTCGCCACTTGGCTTCACTATTTTTCCTTTTACACTGCCCTCAAAGAATTGTATCTCGCTAGCATTTTTAGCATATCCAATAATAGTTTTAGCTTCGGCTTTATCGTTCCCTAGTTTTACTACCATTTCATAAATTCCATTAACTCCTAGTTTTTGCATAAACCATTTTATTAGTGGCCCAGGTAAGCCGTTTAAGCCATCTAGATAAAGAGAAGTATCTTCGATTATGAATGATTCGCCTGTTTTGTGTTGTTTGAATGCTTCTTGCATCTTAGCCCTTATTATCTTATGGGCATCAATTTCCTGAATTTCTTCAAGGTCAAGTTCTAGTTGTTCAACAAATGGAAGTATTGCCTTAATTTCTAGAAGTTTATTCTTATTTCCAGTAATAAAGTATAATTTATCTTTTATCATAAATACTCGAAGAAAGCTTTGTTTTTAATATTTGCGATTAATTGCTAAATAATAAGATATAAATATGACTCTGTGCAATATTACTTTATGGTTAATAAAAGAGGAAGTGTTTTTATTATAACTGGGCCTTCTGGGGCCGGAAAAACAGAAGTAGCTAAGCAGATTTTATTAAATAAAAATTTAAATATTAAAAAAGTTGTAACTTGCACAACTCGCGGAAAAAGAGAGGGCGAAGTTGACGGGAAGGATTATTTTTTTCTGACTAAAGAAGAATTTTTAAAAAACATTAGTGCTAAAAAAATGTTCGAATTTGCAGAAGTTTATGGTAATTATTATGGCAGTAGGAAAATAGATGTAGAAAATTTACTGTCTAATGGAACAAATGTGCTTTTCGTAGTGGATGTTCAGGGTGCACTAAGTTTAAAGAAAATTAATAATGATTTTAAGGGTATTTTTTTAAAAGCAGAAAGCACAGCAGAACTAAAAAAAAGATTATGCGGCAGGAATACGGATTCAACTGAAATAATTAATGGCCGGCTCAATGTAGCCCTTAGTGAATTAAAACTGGCAGATAAGTTTGATTATATTCTAATTAATCATAACGGTAAAATTGAGCAAACTATCAGTGAAGTTGCAAAGATAATTCTAGGTAATAAATAAAAAAGAATCACCTCTTTTTTAGCAGGGATTACTTAAAGAAGTCCCTTTAAGATTTGCTCTAAGGTTTCTCTTCCTCCGCATTCACAACCTTGTATTTTGGCTCCACTATTTCCATGTGCACCAATCATTGCTGTTTTTTCAGACCAATTACAGTCGCACATTACATAAGTTATTTTTTCTGCGGGGATTTGAGCAGTTTGCCTTATTGCTTCTTCTCCGCCATTCTTTCCTACATATAAGTAGACTTGATCCATATCAGTTAGGTCTAAAGATTTTACTACATATCCAGCAGCACTTTTTCTTCTTGCTTCTTTATCAGAAGAATCTCCTTCTCCTGCAGCCCATTTTGATTTATGGCCATTTTGAGCAATATAGATTTGTTTATCTGCTCTTTCCATTAGACCATTGTCATATTGACCTTCGCCTATTCTATTGTAGGTGACTATTGCTATTTTTTGTTTTGTCATTTTGTTTTAAACCTCCTTTCAAGTTTTTTAGTTTGAAAGTTAAGTGTTTTTGGATTATTTTGTAATATCATATTTGATTGTGAATACTTAATTGTTACATCCCTCACGGCGGGGTGTAATATCTATTGCCCAGGTAGTTTTAATTTAGTTGAGAGATATTTTTTAAGCCTTTGTTCTATTTGATAATCATATTTTGCTTCGACCTTTCTTTCTGCCTTATCGTAAGTTTCATCAGAATCTCGAGCGTCGCTGTCTAACCAATCTCCCAGAAGTCTTGATTCATTCCTTTGTTCTAGCTTTTTTTCTAATTGAGTTATACATCTAGAAACAATAGACTTACTAGCACTATTTTCAATTTTGGTAATTAAATCATCGATTAACTTTTTTTCTTTTACCGGAACAGATTCCGGGTGTTTAATCCAATAGGGTCTTTTGTCAAAACCAAAACGAGCATTATCAGCGTAATACTGTTTATACCATCCATATTTTCTCTCAAATTCTAAATCTTCTTCATTCTTTTTTTGCGTATCCATATTTGTTTCCTCCGCAAATTTTTTGCATTAGATATATTTCCTTAAGATTATTTTCGCCAAGTATTGCTTTTCTAATTTCCAAAAGTTCAGGTAAATCTCCCCAAACATCGCCCTTACCTATTGAGTCTGCTGCAAAGAGATTCATTAATTCCTCATGATTTAATTTGGTACTTGTGATTATTTTTTCAAGTTCATGGAATTTTTTTTCAAAATCTAAATAGTTTTGAGTGGCCCTCATTGGTTCTATTCCTTTCATAGGTAAATAATGGGCTCCAACTAACTGCGCTATGTGCTCTTGATTTAATTCTAAACTAGCAAATATTTGTTTATCCAGAGTTCTTACAATTTCTGCACCAGTAAATTCATGATTGGGGAAAGTATGTCTTTGTCTGCCCTTTTCATCGAATTGAGGTATTCCACCGTACATTCTAGGTTTAGCCGCACTAGGTTTTCCAATATCGTGGAGATATGCTGCCGCAAGTAAGTCCTGGCTAGGATTAAACTTTTTTATTTCGCGAGCTACTGCGAGAGTATGTTCGTAAACATCAAATTGGTGATATTCATTTTGAATTAAGTTTATTCCAGCTAGTATCTGGGGGATCTGCAGTAATCTTTGTTCTAATTTTTCAAGTGTCATTCGTAGATATTGCTTTGGCAAACCTCCATTCTTTTGAATTCGTAGTTTCCATTTCCAATTTGATTTATCGTATTATCTAAATTTAATAATGCATTTTCAAAACGAGTTTTACTCATATTTCTTTCATTCATTCTTTCGTGAAAAAATTCGTTATTGCCTGTTCTTCTTCTTATGCTATCATCTGTTTCTAGGCCCCTTAATCGATTTTCAGCATCATCTTTCATAGAAAATAATGTGAATGCAAGATCATCGGTTCCAACCATAAGGGGAATAAATCTGCCACTTGAAGTAACAATTGGCCCTGGGCCGATTCGTTTACCTTTACTTAATACAGGATTACAATCTAGCTCTAGGACTTCTAATCGGCATTCTTTGTAAATCTGGTCCACACGTTCAATATTAAATCCAAATTTAATACCATGATTTTGTTTTTCTATTAGAGTTTTAAATCCGCAAGATCTTACAAAATCAGTTATATTTTCAATAGTCATCTTATTTGTCCTCCAGCAAGGCAATTCTGATTATCTTTGAAATAAAGAGAACCTCCAATTGTTCCGGCTATTGTAATGAACAATGTGTTTAAAGTAAGTCCAATTGCGCATCCAATAATAGTAAGTTCTATGGCCTTCTTCATACCCTCTTCGATAACTCTATTGGTTAATCTTTGTTTGTTTATTTTATTTTTCATTTTATTTGTTTGTCTATTTATTAATAATACGCAGAAAAAACGATACTTAAATAGTTGCTCTATAAATTTAGAGAGCAGTAAGTTAAATACTCTTATTTCACACAAATATCATGGAAGACAAATTATTCATCGAAGAATTGAAGGCCGGAGCAAAGGCGCAGATAAAATGCGCTGGTTGTTTTAGAAGTGATTGGTAATAACATTTTAGTAGAATCTCCTATTTATTTTTTCATTTTAGAAAAATTGAAAGGAGGTAATTTATAACATGGCACAAGGAAGCGTAGCTCCTGAAGGAAAACACGGTGGATTTAGTTCTGGAAGTAAATTAGAAGAAAAAATTTTAAGTGCATCGGTAATTATCTCGCTGGCAGGATCATTGGCAGTAGGATATTTTTGTGTAAAGCAGAATTATTGTCCCCTGCTTGCAGAATCAAATGATCAGGTAATTTCTATTACAAAAACAAATCAACCATTGCAGGGAGCAGTTGAAGGATACTATCCTGGAAAGTAATTAACATTAAGTATATTGTTTATTTCTACTCTCCAAAAATATTAAGTAATATTTAAAAACTTAATCTGATTAGGAAGTATTATGGATACATCTGTACTAGAAAATCTAGGACTTTCTAAAAATGAAGTTTTAGTTTTTGTAAAACTACTTGAGCTTGGTGAAAGTAAATCTGGAGCGATTATATCCAAAACTGCACTACAAAGCTCGGCAGTTTATAATGCGCTAACTACTCTTATAGATAAGGGAATTGTTTCTTTTATTAAGAAAAATGGAATAAAATATTACAAGTCTGCGGAGCCAGAAACAATACTTAATTATATTGAAACTAAAAAGGGAGAATATCTAAAGTTAATTCCGGAATTGAAATTTAAACAAAAACAAGAAGAAACAGAGGGAGTAGAATATTTTAAATCCTATCGTGGTATAAAGAGTCTTGTTTTTGAACTCCTTAAAGATGCTAAAAAAGGAGATACCTACAGGTATATTGCACCAGAAGCAAAATATTATAAAATTTCAACAGAAAGAGTTTACGGTGCTGAAAAACAGTTAAGAAAAGAAATAAAATTAAAGACTAAGGCATTATATCATGTATCTGGAAAAGCATACACTAGAAAAACCGCTAGCAGCATTAAAAAATATCTCAATTTTCCACTTCCGCCAAATACTTTAATATTTAATAACAAGGTAGGAATAATTTCTTGGGAAGGCGAACCTTCGGGAATTTTAATACGTTCTAAAAATATTTATGAAATTTATGTTAAATTTTTTGAACATTTATGGGCAATAGCTAAGGATTAAAATTATCACCTCTTTTTTATCGTATTACTTAAGTTTTCTTGGCAATAATGCTTCGTAGTGCTTTTGAGATCTACCTCCGCATCCTGTTCCGCCAAAATCCCAAAATACCCAGTCAAGTTGATTAGCAATTTTATTTCCACTTGTTGAATGAAAATAATAACAAGACTTTCGTTTTTCCTGGGCGAGTATTTCTTCTGTTATTTCAGAAATTTGATGTTTACCTTTCATACTAAATATGTCTAGGTTAGTTTTATCTTGAGGGCAACTGCATACGGTTCTTGATTGAAGGCCGTAAATCCCGGCAAGATCTTTGTTGTTTGTAACATATTCAACTAACGTGTAGCTTAGATATTCTGGATGTCTTTCTTCTGCAGTATAATCTGTAGAATAGATGACTTTGATCTCCGATTTTCTAGCAAGTGTTTGAATTTTCCTCTTCAAAAGTGCATGTGTATGAAAGTCATAGGATGGATTAAAATTTGTAAAATTAACTTCATGTTTATCTCTGCCACTATATTTTTCTCTTGCTCGTTCTAAAAATTGAAAAGTAGGATTCTTTTCAAGTTCCCTCTGAGCTTTTTTTATTCTAGCTTCCAGTGGTTTTAATGTATGATCTACATTTTTTTCAGCTTCTTTTAGCCATATTAGGTCAGTCATTTTATTTAGTGCCTCCTTTCAGATGTTTTAATATAAAGTCTACTCTTTCTGCTGGAGCAAGAACTGGGACAGATATAGGATTGTAATCAAATTCAAGATAAGAATTTTTTATTTCCTGATGTACTATTTTAGCTCTTTGTTCATCATCCCATCTTACTGTATTTTGTTCATAGACTGGAAGAATGTCGAGTAAGAAAACTTGTGAGTATCTATTTCGGGCATTATCAAGTATTAATCTTGGTACTTCTATTTTATCTATTTTGGAATAAGCATGTCCATCAATAAGTCCTCTGTCGGAGAATATTATTCCGTTGGTTATGGAATTTTCTAAAGAAAGTTGAAGTTTTGAAACAGTTTCTTGGAATTTAGGTATATTTTTCCAAGGTAGACAATCCGAATCTTTTTTCTGCTCTTCTTCTATTACTATTCTAGCTGCTTCAGGGATAGTTTGATATCCTCTTGATTTTAATATCGAAAGTATAGTAGATTTTCCGACTCCAGGTCCTCCTGTAATTGCGATTCTTGTTGGGTAGTATTTTGTTATCATTTTGATTGTATGTTGATTTTTAATTGTAAAAAACATAACAAAAAATGGTATATAATAAAATGCTCACCATATTTGGTGAGTGAACATTAAATTTATAAACTTAGATTAATACTATGGAGTATGGACACATCCACCTTAGAAGGAATAGGCTTATCCAAGAATGAAATAACTGTATTTATCAATATGCTAAAGCTGGGGGAGTGTAAGGCCGGAGCAATTATTTCCAAGGTCGGTCTTCAAAGTTCTGCTACTTATAATGCAATAAACTCTTTAGTCGATAAGGGCCTTGTGTCATACATAAAAAAAGGTCAAATTAAATATTACAAGGCAGCCTCTCCAGAAGCAATTGCAGACTATCTTGAAATGAAGAAAGAAGAATATCTAAAGGTTATGCCGGAGCTTATAAAATTCATGCCAGGAGAAATTGAAAGCGTAGAGTTTTATAAATCAGTTAGGGGAATAAAGACTCTTCTAGCTGAACTTGTTAAAGACGCAAAAAATGGAGATATATACAGATTCTTTTCGATTGAAGATAAAGATCAATACACATTTGCAACTGATAATGTTTATGAGCTACAAAAACCAATACGAAAAGAAAAAAAGATAATCACTAAAGGATTATTTGCAGAAAAAACAAGAGAATTTGCGAGCGGAGGATCAATAACTCATAAAAGATATCTTAATTTCCCATTACCTCCAAATACTCAAATGTTAAATAACAAAGTAGCAATAATCACCTGGAAAGGAGAGCAGCCATCAGGAATATTAATTCGTTCTAAAGATATAGCTCAAAGTTATATTGAATTTTTTGAACATTTTTGGAAGATGGGTAGGTCCTAAGATATAAAAAGGAGTAAGTTTTGTAATAATTATGGCTATAAAAAAAGGAATTTTAGAAAAATTAAGAAAATTAGTTTATGATGCTAAGACTAGTGAGACTAAAAAAGTAGTACGTCCCGCATCCAAACTTTGGACTGGCGTGTCGGACTCTTCAGGTAATGCATGGGAAAGCGGGGTTACAGAGTCTACTACTCGTGAAACAAATTATCAAACAATTTCTTTAGTGGGAGTACCAATACTACGTAAAACTTTGGGCTGAATAGTAACTACTACTGATACTAGGTATGGGTCCGGAGATGACGGTCCAATTCCATCAAGAGATGTTCATACAAAAGAAACTAGCAGATATGGAGATAGTAGCAGAAAAGCAAATGTTAGGGAACTGGTACTTCATCTAGTTAAAACTAATGGAAGGATACTCGGAATTCCATTTAAACGAGTAGCAGTAAGTGTCGATCTTCCAAAAGATGTTCAGACTAGTTTAGCAAATAAGTGGGCCACTAGCTGGTATGCTTATGGATCTGTAAGGGGAGGTAGTTTATATCTAAGGGAGGGAGAAAAAGTTTACAATGCACTTCAAAATAAAAAAGCGGAAGAAAAAGAAGAAACAAGTGATTTAACTTCTCGAGTTTCTTCAGCCATAGCTGCTTTAGGTTTTTTTGGTAGTATATTTTTCTTATCGGGTAGCGTTACTGGAAATGCAATTGGAAGTTTTAGTGAAATTTATGGCGGCCTAATAGGAGTTTCGTTATTTTTAGTAGGAATTATTGCGGCATTTATTTATTTTAAAAAGAAGTAAGTTATTTTCTAGCTGCCTATCTCATTCAACACTTTTCTTAAGATAGCTATATCTTTTTCTGTTTCGTTTATATCTTGAGTTACCTCAAGAATTATTTCTGAATTTTTTGGCAAATAGGTTAATACTTTTTTTAAGTCAATATCCGACTCTGTAAAATTTAGATGAGTTTTATCATTTGCAAGTGTTTGTCCACCAAGATGAATCTGCGCAGGATTTAATTTTTGAAAGTCTTCAAGAAAAGAATAAGGCGGGAGATTTTGAAATAGGGCACTAGAGATTGCATGATTTATGTCGAAACAAAAACTACAATCACATTTTTCAAGAAAAAATTTAGTATTTTCCGGAGTAGAGCATAAACATATTTTTTCTCTAATAAAAAACGGTAAATTTTCAATGATTATTCTTTTATCATTAAATTTTTTTAATAATTTTATTGAATTCTCTATTGTACAATTCTCATTTTCTATAAACCCGGGATGAACAATAATTCTTTTAGAGCCACAAAAATCTGCAATGTCTATGGCGAGTTGTATTGCGAGGATATTTTCTTTTTCTTTAGTTTTATCTGCTATATTGACTCCGAACCTTTCATGCTTACAGTGGATTGTTACATTTTTATTTTTTAGAAATTCGTATTTAGCTATTCCTATTACTTCAATAAAGTCAACTTCATTAGTAAAACGCTGGATATACTCTTCACTATCATATGTTTTAACACCTATTTTCATATTTTTAAGTATTAAACAATATTCTTAAATTTAATCTCTTATGATATTTTTCTAGTTGGGGGTATGAATCAGATTTATAAATATTAAATAGTTAAGTTAAGCATGGCAGAAAAGGGGAAAAAAGAAGAAAATAGATTTAAGGCAGATACTAGAAATTTGATAGATGTAACTCTTTTGGCAATAGTTATAACTTTATTTGGACTTGTGGCTACAATAAAGCCGGAAATGGTTTCGGAAAATCCGCTTTTTACCTTGCAACTAGTTTTAGCAATTCCTTTCTTTATATGCGGTTTATTTTCTAGAATAAAATCCGCAGCCTATGTGGATTCATCATTGTGGAGGGTGTTAGGTTTTGTAAGCTTTACATTAGCTTATGGTTTTTTTATAAATTCAGTAGGCCTTATGCTCTCTTTCATTACTGCAATTTATGTTTCCATGGCTTTTTTTACTGTAAATACACTTCTAACTTTAACTAGGGCAGGCATAGTAGTTTATTATGATCATTCCGAATTACCTAAGAGGTTGTTTCGGGAATTAATTCATATTGCCCTGATAATATTTTTAGGCGTTCTACCTGCTTTGAAGTTTTATTAAAAATCAGAAGTATCTATTTTTAAAATATTTAATCTAGGCAGAAATATACTACTTAATCTTTTAACTTAGTGATTAGTGTCGGAGGTTGTGGTGGCCTTTTTGCTTCGGTTCTTGCTTGAGGGGTAACTGGGCAACAACAGCAGGGATCTGTTGTTTCTGCAGATGAAATTGTTCTAGGCGGAGCTGGCGGAGGTGAACGATCTCTTGGCGGAGCAACAAATCCTGCTTCATCAGATCCATCTCCAGTAGCAAGTGCTGTTCCCAAGCATAATGTCGCAGCCATAGTCGGAATAGCGTATCTTATGGCCCTGTTCAATGGACTATATTTACGAACTCCCTCATATGTATTTCTCGAAAGATAATTACTACAGAAATCTCTAAAACTATCTAGTCCTCTCATAAAACTAATACGGATAACTTATATTTAAATCTACTCTTTTTGTATATTTTAAGTAGTG
>CAYLGX010000030.1:0-9671 GCA_964383425.1 Candidatus Woesearchaeota archaeon | reverse complement strand
GATGGAAAAGTTATACAAGAAAATGGCATTTGGAAAATTTAAATGGTCGAAATTCCATTTTACCACCATTATTTTAAAGAAGACCCTACTACCGAAGTATTAAGTTTTCTTTTTGAAAAAGAAAGTATCTCTTTGTCTGAAAACCCCTGTCTTTGTAAAATGGTTATACCTAAATTACCTGCCCTAGTCTTAGTTCATGGTGCTCGTAAAATAGAGGATATTTGTTATGATCGTTTAAGGGATTATATTGTAAAAAATCCACAGACACAATTTTTTATTTTAACAAATGGGTTGGCTATGGGGCAAGCAGGAGTAGATCAACTAACTAACCGAATTGGAGCCTATAATAACTATACTTCTTGGGCTGGATTTAATACCCGGGACTGTTTTAGTAAAATGGTGAATCTGGCAAAAAAATAGAATTATATTCATCTAAATCTTTATTTCTTCATGCAGCCTTATTATTTCTTCTTTGACTTGTTGAGTCAATTCTTTTTTATTAATTTCTTTGGAAGGGAAGATAGGTCTGCCTATTTTAAAAATATAAGGAATTAAACCATTTTTATTGGAGTAATCTTTCGCCCATTCAAATTTTTTTAGGCTCCCAAACTCCCATAAATTTTCTTCTACGTCGGAAATAGTTTTTATTGCAATAGGAATAATAGGTTTATTAGTTTTAATAGATAAATGACTTGCGCTAGGATAGTGGTCTCTCTCTCGTAGCGATTTCGTCTTGTCTAGTCGCTTAGTTGGCCCTTCGCTGAATATGCCTACAAAGTCAGAGGAGCAATCTAAATAATCCTTGGCCCGAGTTAATGCCACTCTGTTTGAGTTAAGGTTATCTACATTTACAGGTATAAGTCCACAAGCCCAGCAAGAAAATTCCATTAGTAAGTTTCTACTATAAAGTCCCTCATTTTGTACAAAAAAATGAATTCTTTTAGGAATAAGGTTCGCAAGAGTGATTCCATCAATACCGATGCAATGATTGGGCACGATTATAGCCGAACCATTAGGCAAATTCTCTAGTCCAGATATTTGTGTATCAAAATAGTTTTCTCTTTTGCTTCCAAAGTATCTTGCAGCAAAGTTAGCACTAAAATTTTCTATAGGTCTTTTTAAATAGTAATTTATTTTAGCCATTTCATAATGCTCAGAAAAAATCTGAGATGATCTTCACCTCAGAATATTAAAACTGTGCTCATTTTTAAATCTAATTAATTTTCTAAATCTTTTAATTTTCCAAAATTAAGTGCTTCTTTTTCTAGTTGCACTACAACGTGTACTTCAAAATTTTTAATTTCCTCATTAGGAACAATTCCGTAGTCATATCCCTTTTCATCTTTAAATTCAGAAAGCGAAATGCCTTCTGTTATAGATAGGAAACTAGGCACTATTACAAAATTCTTTTTTTTATATCTACCCACTAAAAAACATTTATACTTCTCTCGCTTAATGCCGGCCTTATCTGAAAGAGTTATAGTTGGGTGCAAGTGCCCCATAACTACTAGATTAATGGTTTTATCATAAATTTCTAAAAATTCCCTGTGCCCATGAATAAAAGCAATATCTTTCACCAGGTAATAGTCTAGGTATTTTCCATTTTTTTCGTTTTTTTCATGATTTCCCCTTATAAAAATAATATTCTCTTCTTTTACATATTTTTTTAAAAAAGTTATAAGTTTATTTATATCCGCATTTTCACTATTTTGATAATTAAAATGGTGTTTCACATCTCCTAAAAAAATAATCTGTTCTATTTTACCATAATTAACTTTTATGTAATCCAGTAATTTTTTTATTTCCCCTATTGTTTCACTAAGTTGTACTAGTGGAAATTCTAATCCTTTTTTCCTAAGTGCGTGTTCATATCCCAGATGCAGATCTCCAATAACTAGTAGCTTCTCCTTTGGAAAGAACAAGCTTTTTCCGATAAAAACATATTTTTTATTTTCAGCCATGTCCATAGGTAGAAATATTATATTAAAAATTTATGTACTCGCTTTAAATTTAGGGCTAGGTTAATAGAAAGGGTTTTAAGGTAGAATTTCGATAAAAATTAAAATGAAAATAGTGTGTTTAGATTTGGAGGGCGTATTGTTGCCGGAATTTTGGCAAGAATTTGCAAAATCTACAAAAATAAATCAGTTAATGCTTACTACTAGGGATGTGCCGGATTATGACCAATTAATGAAAATGCGGCTAAAACTTCTTAAGGACAATAATTTAGGAATAAAAGAAGTGAATGAAGTAGTTAAAAAAATGAAACCATTACCAGGGGCTGAAAAATTCATTAATTGGCTAAAAGAAAGAGCACAAGTAGTAATTTTAACCGGGACTTATTATGAATATATTCTGCCTTTAATGAAGCGATTAGGTTATCCTTTCATGTGTGCAAATACTCTTGAAATAAGGGATGGAGAAATAGTGGGGTATAAACTAAGAGAACTAGATGGAAAAATGGAAATGGTACAACGGTTTAAGGAAGGTGGATTTGAAGTAATTGCAATAGGAGACAGCTTTAATGATCTAAAAATGTTGCATGAGGCTAATAAGGGCATTTTATTCAATGCAAAATCTACCTTAGTAGAACAGGAAACTAAAAATGGCTTATTTTCTGCAAAAAATTATTCGGAGCTTAGAAAAATTATTGAGCCTTTATTGTAATTGCTAGAAATTAATTAATGACCTCAAAAAGAGAAGCATAGTTTTTTATAGCCTCTTTTTATTTTAACTTTATGAAAAGAATAATTAACGAAGTCCATTGGCAAGGCGAGAAATATATTATGGAATGGGTATCTGAACCAGACTATTCTAAACTAGATAATATTACTCAGGTTTATTGTACTGCTTTTGATAAAGAGGGTAAAATATGTTTAATTGCACTCACAGGTAAAACTATTTGGAATATGCCGGGGGGAGATATAGAAAAGGGAGAAGATTGGAAAAAAGCTTTAATGGATAAATCTGCTGCAGATGCCAATATAATTCTAGATGAAAAAAGTATAACTCCTTTAGGTTATCTTAAAATTACTCCCAAAAATAAAGATAATCTTTTAGGGGTTCATTACCTGCTGAGGGTTGCAGCCAAAATATCGAAGGTAAAGCAGCCATCTAAAACCGAGTTTGGGGATATAATTAACGAAAGAGTTTTTATCGAGCTGGATGATTTTCCTAAGTATTGTCTTTGGGGCAGAGTAGGGGTTATGATCATCGAAAAAGCAAAGGCTTTTTGGAAAAATTCTAATTAATTTAAATTTAGTTTATTATCTTCTTTTTGAATAGCTTTTTATACTTGCACCCATTATTAATAGAATAAATAAAGGGGATAAAAATGAAAGTTCAAATTTTAGGGGCAGGCAAGGTAGTAACTGGTTCTTGTTATGGCATAGTGACCAAAAATGAAAAAATATTAATTGACTGCGGTATGTTCCAAGGGGGGAAGGATATGGAAAAATTAAATTATGAAAATTTTAATTTTGATCCCAAGCAGTATTCTGCTCTAATTTTGACTCATGCTCATTTAGATCATTGTGGTAGAATTCCTAAACTAGTGAAATATGGATTTAGAGGTAAGATCTTTGCAACTGATGCCACTGTAGATTTGGCCCAAATAATTATGCTCGATGCTGCAAATATTGCTAAAAAAGATACAGTGTATGAAAATGAAAGGCGAGCTAAAGAAGGTTTACCTGCAAGAAAACCTCTTTATTCTGAAGAAGATGTTAAAATTGCAATGAAACTATTTCAAATAGTAGAATATGGTAAAGATATAAAAATAACCGGAAATATTTTGGCTAGATTTTATGATGCAGGGCACATCTTAGGCGCTTCTTCAGTCCAGATACAAGTAAATGAGGGTAGAGAGAAAAAAATAATTTCTTTTTCAGGAGACTTAGGGCAAGCAGAGTCCATTATTGTAAAAAACACCGAGCCTATCCTTAAGTCAGATTACGTTTTTATTGAATCTACTTATGGAGATAGATTGCACCCTCCTATCCCGGATAGACAAAAAGAGCTAATAAGAATAATAAATGAAACCTATAAGCGAGGAGGTAAGCTAATGATTCCTTCTTTTGCTGTAGAGCGGGCCCAAGAGATACTATACTCAATAGGGCTATTTATGGAGGGAAAACTTATTCCCGTAGTTCCAGTTTATCTAGATTCACCAATGGCGATTCGTGCAACTGAAGTTTTTTCCAGATATCCCAAGTACTATAATGACTCTATCTGTAATCATCTTAAGTGTAAAAAAGACCCGTTTAATTTTTCCAGTTTAATCCCTACGATGACTACTGATCAGTCAAAAGCTATAAACTCAATAAGGACACCTTGCATTGTTATTGCCGGGAATGGCATGTGCAGCGCCGGAAGAATTAAACACCATATTAGAAACAGTATAGACAATCCTAAAAATACTTTGCTTTTTGTAGGTTATCAAGCACAAGGCACCTTAGGTTACTGGATTAAAAAAGGTGAAAAAAAAATAAGGTTGCTTGGCATGCAGCTTTCAGTCAAGGCTAAAATTGAATCTATCGAGGGATATTCTGCGCACGCAGACTATAGCGAATTAATATCCTGGCTTAAAAATTTTTCTCCAAAGCCAAAAAAAGTTTTTATTACTCATGGAGAAGAAGTTCAAGCACAGGCTTTTTCTAAACGCATTTCTAAACTAGGATTTGTCAACTATATTCCAAGTATGAATGAGGAAATTGAGCTGTAATTTTTTAAATAGCTAAAAGCAAACAATTAAAAACCACTTTTTCTTAGGGCGAAAAGATGAAATCACCAAAAATTGCTCCTCGAGAAGAAACCTTTAAAGACTCTAACGAAAAAATATCTTTTGATAATAATTTAAAGATAGTTGAATCTCTATGCAAGGAAGATTTTGAAATAGTAGAAAAAATAAAAAATAAACATTTTGAGGAAAGAGCAGTACTTGATCTTAAATTAAAAGCAGAAGAAGCTGCAAAGCAATCAGAAATTACTGAATTAATATCCTACCCTCTAATAAAAAAGAATCTAACTTATAACTTACCGCATCAGCAAGAAGGTGCATTAAAAATACTGAGGGATTTGGACGGCAGGGCCTTATTGGCTGATGAAGTAGGTCTTGGAAAAACAATTACTGCTGGGATGGTTTTGAAAGAATGTATCGTGAGGGGATTTGTAAGACGAGCTTTAATTTTGACGCCCCCCTCACTAGTAAATCAATGGAAAGAAGAACTAGCTACTAAATTTGATTTAAATTTTAAAGAAGTGAACAAAGAAAGTGAATGGGAACATACTGAATTTGCAATCGCTTCAATTGACAGAGTAAAGAATTTTAATACACAAACGAACGAGTTTAAACATTCCAGAGCGCATGAAATTTATTGGGATATTATCGTAATTGATGAAGCCCATAAGTTAAAAGATAAAAAAACATTTAGATGGAAATTTGTAGATAAACTTCAGAAAAAAAGGTTATTGTTATTGACAGCCACTCCATTTCAAAATGATCTAATCGAGCTATACAACCTTTTATCTCTCTTGCGAAGGGGCCATTTGGGCACCATTAGTGAATTTAGATCTAAATTTCTTGTTAATGGGAATGAAAGGCAACCATTAAATCCGAGGGAACTTAAAAGAAAACTCTCGGAAGTAATGATTCGTAGGAGAAGAGATGAAGCTAAGGGCATTAACTATATGAAAAGAATTCCCAAGATAGAGTCAATTGATTTAAGTTGGCCTGAAAAAAGAGCTTATGAAGAAATAGTGGATCTTTTGTTGGTTCATTACTTCGACTTTAATGGAGATCCAATAAATACAGTTTTAGCGGCTCACTCTATTTTGCCAAAAATAACCAGTTCTTCCAAATCCTCCATAGAATTTTTAGAAAATTTAATTGCAAATCCAAAGTATCATAAAACTACGCAGGATATAGCAAGAAATATTGTGGATCAGCTAAAGAAGATCACCCAGGATACTAAAATTGGGAGATTAATTGAGCTTATTAACGAGATTGAAAGAAAAGATAAGGGCACTAAAATTTTATTGTATACTAAACATCCTGCCACTCTCAAATATATCTCTGAAATTTTAAGAAAACAAAAATTTAAAATTACAGAGTTCAAAGGAGGATTGACTAATGATGAAAAATCAAAGAGAATTAAAGAATTTAAAGAGAAAACTCAAATCTTAATTAGTACTGAAACCGGGGCCGAGGGGTTGAATTTCCAATTTTGTTCCAATTTAGTAAACTATGATCTTCCCTGGAATCCCATGGCCGTGGAGCAAAGAATAGGCCGGCTTGATAGAATTGGTCAGAAAAAAAATATTTTTATCTATAACTTGGCTACAAAAGGGACTATGGAAGAACATGTAGTTGATTTAATCATTAACAAGATGTGTTGTATCGGCCTAGTTATGGGCGAACTGCCGATTATATTATTTAACATGGGGCTAGACTCTAGCGGAAATTCCGGTTCTAGTAAATTTGAAGAAAAACTTATGCATGCATTCCTAGATTCAAAAAATAATCTGACTAGATTTGCTAGCGAAGTTGGAAAAGTTGGAGCGGAAATAAATAAAGGTATTAAGGAGTATGAACAAACTAAAAAATACACCTCGGAGTTACTTGATTAAAATGGTAGAAGACAAATCTAAGGATTTTATTTTAGAATTTTTTAAAAATTCAAAGATAAATGATGAAAAAGGAGTTTTAACTATTAGTGAAGTTCCATCGGATTTTGAATTATTTGTTGGTAAAAAATCACCTTATAAATTCGTTTTTGATTTTAATTTACATAACAAGGTAAAGGATTCTGAACTAATAATGCAAGGGAGCTATTTTTTACTGGCGATTAGAGATTATTTAAGCAACAAAGGGCAAACAAGTTTATTGAAGTTGAATATTAAGCCTGATTTAGATACTTTAAATAAAAGTCCTAATTTAAAGAACTGTAAAATTTTAGAAATAAAAAAAGAGGAGTATCAATTTTTATCCGAATTTTCTTTTTTATCTACCTACCAATACCTTAATGAAAAAAAGCAGTTTATGCATAAGATTTTGACTAGGGGCGAAGAAATAGTTGATTTAGACCTCAGCAAATTTAAAGCTATCAACGGCAATAAGGAAGAAGTATCTGAACTCAATCTTCATACTACTTACCTTCTTGCAAAAAAAAGATTAGACGAACAAGTAAATAAGGAAGTTAAACCAATTAAATTAGTATTAAAAGAAAAACTCCAAAAAGAACTACAAAGGGTAAAGGATCACTATTTTAAGCAGATAAAGGAAAAAGATGAAGAGGTGGAAAGATGTGCTGAAAAAATAAGTCTATTTCAAAGTAAGTTAAAGCATACATTTTATGAGAGAGATATTAGAATTCTTCAAATGAAAATTCGAGAGTCCAAGGTCCAATTAGAAACTTTAAAGAAAAAGGGATATAGGGAAAGATTAAGGACCGAAGAAATTTTTCATATAAATGATGAGGTAGAAAAGCACGTTCTCTCCATAAAGAATGTCTTAATTAATTTAACTTTATTTTATTATCCTATTTACGCTCTTTCTATTTATTCAAAAGGTAAAAAGACGATTAAGCGCTTTGATCCCTTGCGAAACATTTTTTTCTAATATTTTCAAATAACATAGCTTTATAAACCAATTTTTAAGTAAAATAGTATGGGAAACTTTAGATCAGAAAGCAGAGGAGGATTCGGCGGAGGAAGATCTGGCGGATTCGGCGGACGTTCTGGAGGATTCGGCGGAGGAAGAAGCTCTGGAGGAAGAAGTGGCGGATTCGGCGGAGGAAGAGGCGGCGGATTTGGAGAAAGAAGGCCATTAGAAATGCATGATGTTACTTGTGATAAATGTGGAAAGCAATGTCAAGTTCCATTTAGACCTACTGGAGATAAACCCGTTTATTGTAGTGATTGTTTTAGAAAAGAAGATTCTGGTTCGAGTTTTAGTTCTAGAAGTTCAGAAAGAAGCTCAGACCGAAGTGCACCTTCGAGTTCATCTGGTATCTCTAAAGAACAATTTAATGAACTTAACACTAAATTAGATAAAATTTTAGAAATTTTAGAATTAGAAGTAGTGGATGAAGATGAAGACTTAGATGATGAATTAGATGAAGAAGAAGCTGCAGAAGAAGTTGTAGCAAAAGATTAGTTAAGTTATATTTTTAAATTACTTTTTGATAACGTTTATTTTTCTTATATTTTTATTTAGATGAATGGCCAGTAGGTTAATTAATACCGATTTATTTTTGTTCACATGACTCAAACAAATTCCCTTATTCCATTAAATAACTCGCAAATAGAAGCAATTAATTTTGTTAAGGGAAACCTTCTAATTATAGCTAGCGCAGGAACTGGAAAAACAACCACTATCGTAGAGAGGTATGTTCATATGATCAATAATGAGGGATTTAAACCAGAAGAAATAATGATGACTACCTTTACAAATAAGGCAGCCAAAGATATGGTCCACAAAATACAGCTAAGGACAAAAAGTGTTCCGCCTTATATTGGGACAATGCACTCCTTATTCTTGAAAATTATAAGGGCTAATGCAGAGGTATTAAATTTAAATCCAGGATTTACTTTAATTCATGACGATTCCGATAAAAAAAAGATTATTCGGCAAGTATTATTGGGATTGGGGATGGACTATAGGGCCGATACGGTAAATTATTTTACTCGGTGGATTAGTCGATTTAAAAATTTAGGAATTTTGGCTGAAAATCTATCTGAACATTTAAGCATGGATGATAACATTAAACAAGGAATTATAGAAGAAGTAGTAGACGATGAAATTGTTAAGATTGATCCTTCGCTTAGAAAATATGTTAACAAGATCTATAAAAAATATGAATCTGAATTAAGAAAAAATAATTCTATTGATTTGGACGACATCCTCCTTTTAACTTTTAAATTATTTGATAAATTTGTCGACATTCGAAAAAAATATTCTAGTCAGTTTAAGGCAATAATGGTTGACGAAGCTCAGGATTTAAATATCGTTCAAAAAAATATTCTTAATTTATTAAAAAATAATAACCTATGTTTAATTGGAGATGATTGCCAAAATATCTATGAGTGGAGGGGCTCTTCTAATCAACTAGTATTCGACTTTAGTGAGAATGAAAAAACTATTTTTTTAAAAGAAAATTATCGTTCAGACAAGGAGATAATTGAAGCTGTAAATAAGACCATTAAATCTATGAAATTTAAAATAGATAAGGAACTTCACTGTACGAAATCTTATAACGGAAATGTAGTTATAGAGTCTTTTTATAACTTTGATGAAGAAGTAGATTTTATCGTTTCGCAGGTTAAAGAACTATTGAATAAAAAAATAGCCGAAGATCAAATAGCAATTCTTTTTAGGACCAATCGGATCGGCAAAGAAATAGAACGTGAGTTTATTAAAAATAAAATCCCTTGTCATTTGGCTAAGTCGAGGGATTTTTTTGAGCGAGAGGAGATAAAAGATATAATTTCATTCTTAAGATTAAAAATAAATCCCTTTGCTAGTTTTGATTTTCAAAGGATCTTTATTTTACAGAATGGGCTGGGCATGGCTTCTGCAAAAAAATTTGAACAATTATCAATAAAACATAACTGTTCTCTTGTAGAATCTTTAAATTTCGCAAATGAGCTTAACTTAAATGCAGATAAACTGC
>CAYLGX010000029.1:0-9673 GCA_964383425.1 Candidatus Woesearchaeota archaeon | reverse complement strand
ATGATCGAACTAAAAAAAGGAAATTGGGATAAACTTGAAGGAAGAGTAGTTTCTTATTCAAGACTTAGTGATGAATCTGCTGCAAAGGCAATTGGCATGTCCTTATTTTCAGTTTATGCTTCTACAGATGTGCTTGATTTTGTAGAAAAACTTGGTCTTGGTGAAGAAGCTAAAGAAGTAATACAAAGTCTAAAGGATACTGAAGAAAGAGCGGTTAAACAATCTAGTCCTGATGGGATAAATGTAAATTTCATGCCAATCTATATGGCACCAATTCGTTTTCAAAGTGAAAATGATATTCTCTTAGGGAATCATGATATTATTTTTAATGGAAATTGGAGTAGGCTAGAAAATTGTGTTACCTCTCTAGACCTGGGCGTAAGGATTTATTCTATGAGGCATGCTGAACAAATATTCGATAGGCACGGATTTAATAATAGCAACAATACTAAAAATAGTATTCCGGATGAATCTGAAAGTTATACTTCTTATACCGGCAAATCTTTGAAAAGTACTCTTCTAAATAATTATGTGAGCCCAATGCTAGATGCTAACACTCGCGGAGATTTTGAAACGGCTAGTATAATTGGTACCAGGATGGCTCAATTCTCAAATGGCGCAACTTTTTCACTTGAAGTCCTTAAACTTATGAGCCTAGTTAAATCTGCTAAAAATAAAAAAGATTATGACCTAATTGATCATTATCTTAATGAGATTGATGCAATACATCTTGAAAAATTTGAAGAAGCAGGAAAATACCGAGATCTTATTTACGGCGCTAAGAAGTAATTCTTTAAAAATTAAAAATGAAAAAGCTTATTGAAACACTCGAAAGAAAACTGCTAGAGGG
Source organism: Candidatus Woesearchaeota archaeon (assembly GCA_964383425.1). Classification (GTDB taxonomy): domain Archaea; phylum Nanobdellota; class Nanobdellia; order Pacearchaeales; family GW2011-AR1; genus CAIPOI01. The sequence continues at coordinate 8,823 of CAYLGX010000029.1, read as the reverse complement.
TTTTGGAACTATTTTTTTAACTTTCCCCCAGGTAGATTTTATGATTAAAAATTTAGCAGAACAAGTTAAAGAATATAACCCTGATTGCACTCTTGCTATACTAAAATCGGGAGCATATCCTGGAAGAAAACTTACTAGTTTAATTGGTGGAGATTATCAGGAAATTGAAATTTCAAGAGAAAGTAGATCTATTTTTGGAATACCTATAAAAGATATAGTGGCAGTTGGAAAAATGGTTGCCAGAATAAGTCCTTACAAATTAAATGTAAGCGGTGAATTTAAAGATAAAAATTATAAACGAATCTTGCTAGTAGATGAAGAATGTGCGAGCGGAGCAACATTCAATTTAGCAAAAGAAATAGTTCGATCAAAAAATAAAAATGCAGATATTCGTGAAGCTGTAGTTCATGTTTGCCCTGGAAATCATACGCCAACCTATTTTTTTGAAAAAACAATTCCATTAAATCGGTTTATTGGCAGAACAACTCGTTTTCCATGGGCTTCGTATTCTCCATACTTTGATCAATATGCCGATAGATTAAAATCTATGGTTTAATTTGGTATTTAGTTAGCTTTTTAAAGTTCAAAAACTAGGATTTACTATGGTGAAAAAAGAGACGATTTCTGAATTCATGCTTAATGAACATGGCATTATTATGGGCCTTCTTAATGATTTTAAAAAAAATGCTAATGCAAAGGATGCAAATAAGTATTTCAAAACACTTAAGGCAAAACAAGAGAAGCATGTTCTTGCAGAAGAAAAGGCAATATTAATTATTACTCAAAATGGCAAGGAATTAAAATTAGTAATTCTGCAAATATTAAAACAACATGAAGAACTTCACGAAATAATGAAAGATGTAGAAGCCAAGCTACTCAAGACTAAGGATCATTATGAAGAAAATATAGCTGCTCTTTTAGCATTGATGAAAAAACATATTGCACTTGAAAATAGCGAGTTTTATCCTGTTCTAGATAGGGAACTAGACGAAAAACAGAAAAAATTAATTATGTCTACTTTTAGAGAAATTATTGTTGGGAATATTGCGATTTAGTTAGATTTCTGGATTTTAAAACTATATTTTATATTTTATATTTGTTTAAAACCACATTTATTCACTTCTTTTTATGGAAGAAAAAATGAAAGCTTATTTAAGAGAATTTGATAGTGTGCCAAGTTTAGAAAATATTGATTTTGAAACTTCTTTAATTCTAAAAAAAGTAAAAAAAGAAGGAGATAGTTTTGAATTTGGAGGATATGATCCAAGGGACGGATCAGTTGAAGTAATTGTTCAAAGGCCGGACGTTGTAAACCTTAATCCTTTTGAGAGTGAACAAGAATGGCATGAAAAAAGAAAATGGTATCTATCGCATGCAAAACAAGACTATAAATTATTTTGCGAGGGTATTATGGAAGGATATCTTTTACAAGATAACTCTTCTCCGTGGGGACTTAATGATGACTGGGCAGAACTTGAAGATTGGGATGGCTACTGTGATGATTGGTTCCAAAGTACGCCCTGGTGGGAAAGACTAGAAGATAGACTCGAGTGGGAAGAGCGAGATAAGCAAGAAAGAAAAATAATGTGCGAAAAAATGGCAGACTTAAGGTCGCAAAGAAAAATAGATAGCTCTAATGGTGAAAGAAGAATTACTAAAAGCGGGATAAAATTTATTAGTCAAATAGCAAAAGCAGATAATCTGGTAATTGATTTACCTGATCAAGCATTAAATTCTCCTTGGGAAACTTACGAATTATTAAAGCAAAGTTATTGCGCAAAAGCTGGCTCAGTTAAAGAATACGATAAAAGAATAGCTGAAGTTATTTACGTTTTAAGAATTTAAATTTATAAAACTTTGACCATTAGCTTTTTAAACCACAATTTTCAATCTAACTCTTGTGCATTGATAATTGTGCATTATTTTATAATTAAAAAAGATGGAAAAACAAAGATATCATATTTTTAGGGCAATCAATATCAATAGTGAAGACCCTAAGAATCCTATTTATTATTGTGCAGGAACTTCTGAAATAAATCCTAAGGGGCGTGGTGCATTAAATTTAGTGGGCTCAAGATCCCTGCCCGATTTGGCTTGTAGAGTTATGGATCATTATTTGGCTAGAGTAGGTGCAAAATCTGGCCCTGATTTAGAATATAGTGAAATCGAAAAAAGACATGCTGAAATTGTTTTAAGTTGGGATCCTCTTTTTATAAAAAATGAATATAATGGTCTTGAACTAGATTGCGCTTATAGTTTGCCTGAAGAAGAAAAAGTAGTATTTTCAGAAAAACTTAAACTAGCTAGAATCAGAGCATTTCTTGAAAGAAAATATTATAATCTTGCAGTAATTTAGATTTTTAGTTAGATTTTTATATGCTCTTTTTTTAGATGAAACATAGGGGTGTTCGTAATGAGGCACGTTAGTTCTTAGTTATTAAATAAAAATAGATTCATACATCAATGAGCTTGGAAGAACAAATACTTAATGCAGAAGATATTCTTAGCTATGCAAGGGCTGCAATTGTAGTAGGCGATAAGGTAAAAGAACTTAGTAGGGAAAAAGGAGTAAACATTCTCATACCGAGCCGGGGAAGTTATCCTATTTGGGATCTAGCTAAAAAGTATCTTTATTTACAAAAAAATCCTTCTTATTTTGAAACATTAAGGGGAACAGATATGCCTATTGATAGCCTATTTCCTCATGAAAGTTATGAACGAAAAGATGGCGGAATTTTGATTGATGTAACCAAACTTAATCAGGAAATAATTCTGCCTGTAAGTTCTTTTTCAGAAGATTTATCTTCAACTCAAAAATTAAGGGAGTTTTGGATGAATACGTATAATGGGATTCAAAAACAGGATAAAAGTGATATGGGGATTAAATTTTATAAGTATATACTACAAAATGTTTCTAAATTTTTAACTGATGAACAAAAAATTAAAGAAATTTCCGAAATGATTAGGGGAGAGAGGCCTAAAACTTTTAATGTAGAACAAATACGCAAATATGTACCTCAAACATTTCAAGATAGAAAAACTATCCTTATTGATACAGCCATAAGCGGAACCTGCATTACCCATCTGCTTGGTGCAATTGAAAAGATGAATGCAAATTTTCATACAATTCTATTGACTGATCATAATGGAAGGGAAATAAAAAATAAAAATCGCGCCTATTTAACAAAACTACAAACCCTTGATAAACTCACCGAAATTCCGGTTCCAAATATTTTTACAGAAGATAACGGTCCAAGTCTGCTTGGAGTTACAACAATAGTTTATCCAAGTATTATAGAACAATTTTCTAAATCTCACGAATCTAAAAACCGGGGGCTGGATTTTTTTGGAGCAGCATGCTGGATGCCGCTGCCTTACCGTACTCCTAAAACTGATAAAGTGGCTGCTCAAATACCTAGGATGACTTGCGGCATAACTAAATCAATGTTAGCTGATGCATTAGCCATTGAAATGTATCATGACGGATTTAAAATTCCAAATATGGAATATCCATCGTTAGTTAACTCATTTGTACAAATGCGTACACTTTTAGTAGGTTTATTGAAAGATCAAAAATTACTTGACGCAAATAATACTTTGGCCCAATATAAACCATTTTTAGAAGAACTTGCAGATACTAAAGACATAACTACTACTCGAAGTCATGTGATTAAGGTTAATTACACTGCAGAAAAGTCCGCAAGAATTGTTTCTGATTTTTATAAAAGTTTAAGATAAATTAATGCAACTGGCTATTCTAGGATAAGAATGCTTTTAAATCAAAAATTAATCTATACAGCATGGGGCTTGAAGATTTGGCAAAAGCAGGAAGCAGAATGTTCACTTGCTCGGTTTCTGATTTAATAGAATTTCACGGTTTAGATAAAAATAGTTTAGCTCTAACTCCATTTTTTTATAATCATACTGTATATGTTTCAAAAAGTTCTGAAAGTCAAAAAAATGTTATTGATGCATACACGGGAGCGGAAAAAGTCATACGGGAAAAAGATCTTTTAGCTATAGGTGACGCGAGAATTTCAGAATCATTTTTAGTAATTAAAGGAGCGGAGAATATGCATTCTGTAACTATTTACGGAACAGCTATTGTACAAAAATGAGGTACATAAATAGAAATCCTGCTCCAAGACCACATGAACGAACTCCTCACGAATTCTACCTAGAAAGTTTAATAAGCAGAATTCATGAAATTGGAGAAGATCCACGTAACATTGATTGGATTATGAAAGAGGGAATATGGTATCGGCCAAATCACGAACAAAGTTCAATGCCAGATATTATTGCTTGTTATAAAAATAAAGATTTTTTAGTTGCAGAACTTAAGGGTAGCAAAAATCAAAGATCCAAGGCGAGGGGCCAAATAGAAAGCGGAGTTCGATTTGTAGAGTCTCATATGGACTATAACCGTATATTCAAAAAATTTGTAGTTTACGATAGAGGACATTATTACTGGGAAAGGATGTAGTTAGATTTTAGCTTTTTAGATAGTTTTTTATACTGATTTCACCATTGTTATTTATCAGAGGTGTTCGTAAGAAGACACGTTAGTTCTCATAAAAATAAAATGGCAAGAATATATTCAAAACAAGGCAGGGAACTTAGCACTATAGCTTTAATTGGTCATTCAAATGGTTTTTCAGAAGGACTTAGCAAGTATCTCCAGGAAAGTAAGCTAAAAGAAAGCATAGAATTTGGTCCAATTTTATCTATGGACGATGCTTATTTTCTTCGTGGGCAGATTTATACTCCGCACGTATGCAGTTTAATTGGAGGTTACGATCCAAGGGTATGGGGAGCTAACACGATGGTTAACTGCTTCGGTACATCATATACTCATGTTTTTAATTTTGTAGCAGATTTTGTAAAAAATTTTAAAATTGAAACCCTTGAACCAACACCTGAATTTATTATGGGCGCAAATTTATGTCACGAAGCCACAGAGGCTTTTTGGAATACATTGGGAGAATTTAAAATTGAAGAGAAAAAAACAATACTTGCCAAGTTATTACATGCTGGCACATATATGGATTTCCAGCAGAAGGCCATGCTCAATTAGTTAGATTTTTAATGTTTACTTTATTTATTGGTTTATGAAAAAGATAGTGGTTAATGATTTAATGCAGAAAAATTATTCATATGTTTTATCGGAAAAACCAGCGAAAAATTTTGCTATTGATTTTAAACCTAGCCTCTCTCCAAAAGAAATGCTAGAAATGGGAGTTTTTGGTGGCAAATATATGACTGACTGTAAAAAAGAATTTCCAGTCACCTGGTTTAAAAAAGCAAAACTCTGCCACGAATTTCATGATCCGCAGCTAAACTATTTTAAAATAAATGCTTCTACTTCACTAGCAGTTTGGAGGGAAAATGATTGGATCTATAAAGATGATCCGCGGGGCTGGTTTCAATGGTATTGCCGTTATTACATGGGCCGGCGTTTGGTGCAGGAGGACGCACGCCAAATTAGAAGATGGAAATCATTTGTAAGTAGGCACGTTGGAGCTCTAAAGAATGGCTGCGTTAAGGGCGATTTAGCTTGTAGAAGAAAAGAAAGGCAAGCTCTGCTGCATTGGGCTTTTGATTCTCGCAAGGTTTAGTTAGATTTTTAAACCATTTTTACGACTTATTACTTAACGAGGTGATAGCACTTCAGAGCTTTTTCTGAGAAAATTAATACATGGTAGATGATCTAATAGTAAAGCCGAAACTGCAGAAAAGAACATTTTTAGGTTCACCACTCGAACAATTAAACGAACTTGGAAGAAGTATAAAGAACCTTGCTAGTCTTGATCATTACAGAGCCATACCTAAATTTATTGGTGATAAAAAAGAAGTTTACAAAGGGCATATGAGTTGGCCAATGTGGGCAATTTCAGCTATGAACTATTTTAATTATAGTGTTCTAGGTAATCCTTTTTTTGGATTAATGGGGGTGTTTACTAATCCTGTCGTATTGGCGCTTAAAGAAGCAACTGGTGATATTCATCATACTCTATCTTTAAAAAAAGATGATTTAGAAAGTCTTCTTAGAATTACCGAAGCTCATAAAAAATTAAAGGGCAGGCCGAGTTTTGATTTCCAGCAAGCATTTAATGTTTTTACAAGAAATGAATTTGATGCGTCCGAAAGAAAAGAAATGGAACATTTACTCTCTAACAATGATCTTTATTATCATTATCCAGATAAATATTTTTCAGAAATGAGGCCCGAACTTGCGGAATTTAAAGATGCTGAAATAAGAGCACTCGCTTTTAAAAACTTTTTAATTTCAGGATCAATAGGCAATAAAAAGAATCTTAAAATAATCGAGCAAGCTCCTAAAAGTACTGGGCGAGATCTAGCACTAATTCTTGCAAGAAATAATCCTGCATACCTTCATGAATCTACTCTTAATTTTTTCCTCAGTCCGGGTTTAAGGGAAGCAGATAAGGCGGTTTATCAATTGGCGATAGAGAGCGGAGTAGATTATAGCAGTCATTTTAAATCTCTTAAAAGAATTATTGAAAAAAATGATTCGGACTTAGTTGATTCTTTAGTAAAATATATGGCTAGAAATAAAAAAGCACCCGGTGTATCAAATACACTTGATAATCTAAGCGTTTATTACGGGGATTACACGGAGAATCCACAAATAAAATCATTAACCGAGTTAGTTCTTACAAAAGGCGCAAGAGAAATACTTCCAGATACCTTGCAATCTTTAAGATATATGGCTAGTACGCCCGAGGGAATAGAAACTGCCGAGCTGGTAAATAGTTATGGTAAAAAAAAGAAATTACAATTAATAAGAAGAATGACTCCTTTAATTAAATTATATGGTTTAGAAAGTATTGGGATAATCAACAAAGCAATAAAACAAGATGGAGAAGTAGATATTCTTCAATTTTTCGATAGTATGAATGAACATATAAAAAATTATTTCCAAATACAACAAATTTCACCCTCATTAACAAAAAAAGATATTTCTTATCTACTTAATGGATATAATGCTAACCGATCAAATCCGGAATCTAGGCAATTTATCGGTTCTGTTTTGAGGGGAGACTCACTTTGGAGCTATAGGGAAAGTTTTTCTAAAGAAGTCCTTGAAGAATTAGATCCAAAGTGGCTTAGTGGATTCAAACATGAAGTAACTAAAAAAGTAAAACTTGATGTAAAAAGTGAAGAAATCGCTTATGAAAATTATGCAGAAGCAATAGCTCATTTGCAAGAAGATGGAATGGATATTGAATTAAGAACAGATTATCGAGCCCATGCAACAGAACTGCTTGAAAAAATTACTCAAACAAATAAGGCTCTTGTTAATGATGCAAGAGAACATTTACAAAGAACGATTAGAACTCAAAAAGATACGCAAGTTGAAGTAAGTAAAATAACCTACAGAACAGGTAATCTTCGTGATTTTGCTTTTATTGGAGAATATCCACAGCAAACTTGTCTTGGCCTGGGAAGATCCAACTCAAAATATACTATTGGAATGGCCAAAAATGCAAATATCTTACCATTTATTGTATCTGCAGAACATGAGGACAAAGAAGTAGTACTTAAAAGAGGATTTCTAAGATGCTCTGAAGATAAATTAATTATTGATGATCTTTATGGGCCACAAATAGATTTCTTAAAAGAAGTTGCAAAATTTGCATGCAGTCTTGGAAGAGAAATTGTTATTCCGGAAGCCATGATGACTAGACTTACAGAAGAAGATCAAAATTATATTAAGAAATCACTTAAAAAAAGAGAAATTAGTGAATATTTCAAGGAGCCCATTTATTCGGATAGCGCTAGAAGTTCTAATCGCGGAAATGTGGAGTGTAAATATGAGGCTTATTTAGGTGAGCCTTGTGCATTAACTGCTTAAGTTTTAAAATAATTTAAAATGGAAATAGATAAAGCAAAATTAACAGAACAGTTCAAACAATTTATTAGCGGGGATAAAACTTATAGTCGAGTTGAAGAAATTGTAAGAAATAACGCTGGTGATGGGAAGGTTTGGCTTTTTGGAGGTTACCTCTATAGAAATTTAATTAACTTGGCTTATGGTTCTTCTTGTCCTAGATCTCCAAAAGATTATAATTTCTTAATAGAAAAACCAAATTCTGAATTGAAATTACCATTTGGCTGGAGTTATATAAAAAATACCTTTGGCAATCCCAAATTATTTCGAATTTGGGATTTAACTAGGGCAGATTTTGTCCCACTAGAAAAAATTCATGATTTAAAACAGAGGGGACTTGAAGTTAACATTAAAAACTTTCTTAATGGAACTCCATTAAATATTCATGCAACCGTATATGACATAAATGAACAAAAACTTATTGGTAATGACGGGATTGAAAGTATAGAGCAAAGAATAATTAGGCCGCATGATCCATTAATGTTTGATCGGGCACTGCGGACTTGGAATAGGACTGCTGAGCAATATCTAAACTATTGTGCCTCTTCAGTAAATTTTAGTTACGATTTAAGATAGCTTTTTAATGTTCTCATTATTTAGTTAAATATGAAAAAGAGCCTCAAAATATTTTTAGTTAGTTTCGTAGTTATAATAATTTTAGCCTTGGCCTTTCATTTATACTTTATTCGAGATCCGGAAATATCTATAAGTCAAAATCCGCAAGACATAGTTTCTCCAGCTTCTGGAAAAGTAATAAAAATTATGCAATTCAATCAGAGTCAAAGTGAACTGACTATAGAAAAAGGCCTTTTTGGTAAAATAAAAACTTTAACACAAGATACTTGCGATAAATGTTATGTTGTTTCTATCTTTATGAATCCTCTAAGTATTCATGTGCAAAGAGCTTCGCT
>CAYLGX010000028.1:1253-10009 GCA_964383425.1 Candidatus Woesearchaeota archaeon | reverse complement strand
AGATATGTTGATGGCCACAGTCTTCCTTGCTCATTTGTGATAGAAGATAATAATCGATCCGTTGAAACTCCAAAAATTGAAAGGTATGGCTCCTCAAAAATTTCTTGGCCAAATTGTGTAATAAGATACAATTATACTCCTACGTACCCTCACGTAGGAACAGGTAAATCCGTAAAATTTAGTAACGGATCTAAAAGTGCAGGAGAAGTTGGAGCTACGTTAACATGAAATACAAAGATGCTATTGCAATATCAATGGAAAAGTTAGCCCAAGATGAAAGAGTTAGATTTCTGGGATATAATGTCAAATATGGCTCAAGAGCATATGGGACTTTGAAAAATATTCCTTTTGAAAAATGTTTAGAAACTCCCTTGGCTGAAAATTTAATGAGCGGCCTTGCAATTGGAATGTCCCTTGAAGGGTTTAGGCCCGTATTATTTTTTGAAAGACATGATTTTTTATTAAACGGACTTGATGCAATTGTTAATCACCTAGACAAGATAAATAAAATGTCATTAGGGGAATATACTACGCCGGTCATCATAAGAGCTATTGTTGGAGGAAGAACCCCTATTGACCCTGGTTTGCAACATACTCAAGATTTTACAGAAGCAATTAGAAAAATGGTTTATTTTCCAGTAATAGATTTAAAGAGTAGCGATCAAATAATTTCAGAGTACGATAAAGCAATAAAAATGAATGGACCAATAATGCTCGTAGAAAGAAAAGACCTATTTGAATCTGAATAAAATGGAAAAACAAGAAATAATACTAGATGGAACAAAGCTAGCGTGGCACAAAGATCGGGTGGAAGCTTGGATGCGCGGCGAAAGAATAGCACCAATCACAATAGACTGTGCACTAACTAGAGCTTGTAATTATAATTGTACTTATTGCTATGGCAAATTACAAGAAAATGAAATAAAACCTATGAACAAAGATGCAATTTTTAGATTTTTAGATGATGCTGCAGAAATAGGAGTTAAAGCTATAAGCTTTGTTAGCGATGGGGAAAGTACTTGTTCTCCGCACTTAGCTGATTCAATTTTACGTGGAAAACAAAATGGACTAGATATGGCGGTAGGCACTAATGGGTCTCTTTTAAAACAAGCTGAACTAGAAAAATATCTTTCTAGCCTTACTTATTTGAGATTTAATATCTCTGCGGCAGATAGACAAAGATATTGCGGAATACATGGCTGCGGCGAAAAAGAATATGAAAAAGTTATGGATAATATAAGAGCAGCAGTTAAAATAAAAAAAGATAATAATCTAGAAACTACAATCGGCCTTCAAATGGTTTTAATGCCAGAGTTTGCAGATCAGATAATGCCTCTCTCCAAATTAGGAAAAGAACTAGGGGTCGATTACTTAGTAATTAAACATTGCAGCGATGATGAGAACGCTAGTTTGGGAGTAGATTATTCTAAATATGAAAAATTAATAGCCCAGTTACAAGATGCAGAAAAAGAGTCCACGCCAGACTATTTAGTAAAAGCTAAGTGGTCAAAAATTCTTAGTGGTGGAAAAAGAGAATATACTCATTGTTATGGCCCTGCATTTATAATGCAATTTTCGGGTTCTGGCCTAGTTGCACCTTGCGGAATGTTGTTTAATGATAAATACAGTAAATACCACATAGGTAATATTTCTGAAAAATCTTTTAAAGAAATATGGGAAAGTGATAGATATAAGGAAGTTTTAGATTTAATTGCTTCTGATGAATATAACGCGCAAACCATGTGTGGAACATTATGTTTGCAGCACAAGGTAAACCAATATCTTAACTCGCTAAAAAAAGGAGAAATAAAACTTGAAACTCCGCTTGGTGAAAAACCTATGCATATCAATTTTATATAACATGGATGAAATAAAAATACCTCAGAGTTACAAATACATTGCCTGTTTACTTACGATGAGATGTAATCTCGATTGTAGTTTTTGCTTAAATTCATTTAGTAGTAAACATTTTGATAGAAAAGACTTTGCAGAAATAGAAGGAGAGCAGTGGGTAAATGGATTAAACCGTATTAGTTCTTCTCCTTTAGTGCCAGTATCCTTTAGCGGAGGAGAACCTTTTGTCCACAAAGACTTTATTTATATTTTAAATAATTTAAGAAAAGATTTGAGCATAGACATTCTTACAAACCTCCAATGGGGAGAAAAGGGAATTGAAAGATTTGTTACCCAAGTAGATCCTAAAAGAATAAATCGAGAATCTCCCTACCCCTCAATAAGAGTTTCTTACCACCCGGAACAAATGGGAAATGGAGAAAAACTATTGGCGAATGTTAAAAAAATCCAGGATGCAGGTTTTAAAATAGGAATATATGCAGTACAATATCCTTCTTCTGCCCAGCTAGAAGCAATTACTCAGATGCAATTTTTATGTAAAAACAAAGAAGTAGAGTTTCGAGTAAAAGACTATACTGGAAAATATGAGGGAAAAGATGACACAGGCAGACCTTTCTCAATAACTTATGGCAATTATGCTAAATATCCTGGCGCAGCATTTGGCGAAAATAAAAGGCAAGCAATGTGCAAGACTAGCGAACTATTAATCGGACCCAATGCAAATGTCTATAGATGCCATCGGGATATGTATTCTGCAGAAAACCCTGTAGGCAACTTACTTGATGCTTCTTTTACTATTAAAGATGAATTTAGACCCTGCTCTTCATATGGAGATTGCCACCCTTGCGATGTAAAAGCAAAAACTAATTTTAAACAAGAATTAGGCCATACTAGTGTAGAAATTAAAGACATTAAATAGAAACATTTAAAACTATAAAGCTCAATTTTTATTGATGAGAGATGAGAATTTATCCAGGCATTTTCTAAATAATTTAAATATAAAAAATTCATATTAACTTACTATGAAACCAACAATAACCATTATGATTCCAGCATATAATGAAGAAAAGAACTTAGATGCGGCTATAAAAAATGCACTTAGGGCTGCGCAGATAAAAGAAATTTCTGATTATGAACTCATTATATTTGATGATAATAGCAAAGATAATACCTTCAAAATTGGAAAAGACTGGGCTAAAAAAAATAAAAAAATAAAGTTTATCCATAATCAAACAAATCAGGGCCTGGGATACAATTATATGCGCGGACTACAACTAGCAAAAATGGAGTACTATACTTTTTTTCCTGGCGATAATGAAAATTCTCTTGAATCATTTAGACAAACCCTCAGACAAGTTGGGAAAGCAGATATAGTAATAGCTTATACCTCAAACCAAAATGTTAGAAATGCACATAGGCGACTTATCTCACAAGTATACACTCGTGCTTTAAATTTTCTTTTCGGACTTAACTTAAAATACTATAATGGTACTAATGTGTACAAGACAGAAATAATAAAAAAATTAAACATCCAGAATAGCGGTTTTGCATTTAATGCGGAGACTCTAATTAGATTGATCAAAAGAGGAAGTTCTTATATAGAAGTTCCTGCAGAAATAAAACCAACTACTAAAACCTCTAGCCTTAAAATTAAAAACATCTACCGCGTTATAAAAACAATCTTAACCTTGTTTCTTAATGTACGAATTAGAAAAATATATTAATCAGATCCTTCTGTTCTGTTGTTTATTCGGTTATTAATTAATTCGTAAAACAATAGTAAAATAATCAAAAAACTTGCTAAAATGTCAATATAGAACATAAGCCTAGCTCCGGAGTTTAACAAAATATCAAATCCTCCGAGCGGAGTATAAACAAAGTTTTTGAAAATTGGATCGGCCTTATTTTCATAACCTACCGGATAAAGGAATGCAGATTGCTGAATACTAACTTGTTTTGCTAAATCTAAGTCTACCATTAGATCGGTTTTATATACAATATAATAATCACTAGAGTCCACTTTTTTAGAGAACAGAGGATTATAATAATCTCCCACTACCTGCTCCTTGAATGAGGCGACCTTTGGTATCGATTGATTTCTAGCACTTGCAAAAAACATTTCAATCGAGCTGTTCATTGCCGGATTTGTTGCCCAAGCGCATTGATCTATTCCGCACTCGACCAGATAAAGAGGAACTAATTTTTTATTAGGAGATTTTTCATTGTAACTCATAAATTGCTCAAGTGAAGAAACCGGGATGGCATTACGACCATTAAATAACCATGCCGTCAACGAATTATAAATTCGGTCATCATAAATTATTAAAGAATTTTGAGGAATATTTGCTAGCTTGTAATCAATTAATCCTTTTTCTGGATTTCCCTGATATAATAGGGAGTTATTAAACGATAATGACGAAACTAAGAAAAACTGGATGAACACTATGGCCAATAAAATATAGAGCATTTTATCTTTTAAAATATTAATTTTTACAATATTTTTAGATTCAAAGTAAACGATTAAATAATTGATTAAGTAGGCAGCAAAGGGTATTGCAAATGCTAAAAATTGAACGTAGTGCTTAGTCATATTATTTGCCGTAATTAAAAAAGTAAATGGGACAAAAAAGTAGAGAGAGAAAAAGATAAGGTATTCCCTTGGAAATGTTTGCTTAAAATTAGCCAAGGCTAAAATAATTCCCAAAATTATTATGAACCATAAAATAGGGCCATTGGGATAAACGGAGTTTACGAGTCCATTTATGATCATTGGACTTTTTTTAAAACCTGTAGCGGCATTTGTTGAACCGTCTACGAATAACTCATAGAGGTTAGTTTTGTTAGTATAGAGCTCTCCGCTTGAAACCCATCCATATAATTGATCAATTTTTTCATTATGCAAACTTGGGAAAAACTTAACAAAGAAAAAAGTAGTTACTCCGTTCTCTTGATAATTAAGATAATTGTAAACTAAAAGAGGGCTGCAAACTAAAGTTAGGATTAGAAAAATTAAACCTATGACTTTTAAATTCTTTTGAATGTTCCACTTCCCTACAAGATGATAGTAAGCAATCATACCAAAGTAAGCAATTCCCAAGATAGGCACATATATTTTCCACATACAGGCAATTCCTAAGACTCCGGCTGAGATAAGAATATATTTATTTGAATTAGATTTAAGTCCTCTGATTAAAAAATAAAATGCCATGATTACAAAGAATAAAACAGAGATGTCGTGTTCATCAGCTGCATTAAAAATAAATGCTGGTGCAAATGCATAGATTATTGCGGAAATAAAGCCTATTCTTTTACTGCCAGAAAACTCCTTTGCGAAAAGATATATTGCAATAATGGTCAAAGTTCCAAATAAAAGCGAAGAAAACCTTGAAGCAAACTGCGTTATTCCGAATATATGGTAAAAGATATCAGTTAAAGCGTACCACAAGAAAGCTGACTGATCCCATGTAACAAATATGCCTGATTTAATGAAATTTATAGCATTGGTAATGAAATGCGCTGGGTCTCCAGTAAGTATTCTAGTATTTACATTTATCAGCCTAAATAAGAATCCAAAAAAAGTTATGAACAACAACCATTTTCTTTCGTCATTTGAAAAAGAGAAGTCTATAACTGAATCAATCACCCCTTTTTTATTTTTAGTAACAGCTACCTCTTCAACCATTATAACTTAGTATTTTTTATCTTTTTATTCCTTTTGTAGACATAAATTTGAGAAGTTTTTATCATGAGTGATTCGTTATTATTGTATAGCTCTATTAAATCAAGCAAAAGATGAATAATAAATCCAATAATAATGAAAAGAAAGGCCCGATCTACCAGAATTAGCAAAGCTAAAACCACTAAACACTCAACCCCATGCAATAATAAAATAACCCTGGGATAATTTTCTTTTTGTATTAAACTTAATTTATTCCAGCCCCTGGATTTATGGATGAACCATTTGTATGCATTTTTTAAATTCCAGTCATTATATCTAATTGCATAATACAAATAATGATCCACATCGATGAGGACTGAAGACAGAAAGATGATTATGCTGCCTGCTAAACCTATTGAAGGAAAAGCTAAGAATAACAAGGCAGAAGCAATTGCGCCAAAAATTATGTGTCTTGAGGGCAACATTTTAACTCCACATACTAAAGAAACCTTTTTGTAGAAGCCATAATATTACTGCTGCAACCAAAAGTATAGGTACATTTAGAAAGATAGTCAGAATAATAATAACTCCGCAAATAATATCAACAGTACTAGCAAAATCAAGCAAGATTACAAATGCAATACCCTTGAGTAGACAAAAAATACCAACTGCCCAAATAACACTACTCGGAAAAATTTCAAAAAAATAATTTTGAATAAGCAAAATTAAAGCAACTAGAATATCTGCTAATCCGAATATTTTTATAATCATCTTTTTAATTTTAATTTTTTAACGAGTTGTTAATTAAACTTCCTTTATCTTTCTAATCATTTCAGCAAATGCTGGTCTTGTAATCAATATTCCTACTGTAACTCCAATTAAAGTAGTTAATGCAAAACCCTTAAGCATACCTGCTCCTGCCCAGAATAATGGAAGCATAGCTGCAAATATTGTAAAGAATGCCCCTATTATAATAAAAAATGCACTCTTTATTCTTTCCTTTAGCGAAGCATTGCTATCTCTGTTTGTTTCATCGATGATAACTATCTGATCATTTACTCCTGTACCCATTCCAGCAATAATTCCTGCGATAGCTGGTGCGTCTAAATTCCATTTTATTAAAGCAGCTATTCCTAAAGTAATGAAAGCTTCAGAAAACATTGTAAGGATTACTGCTGCAGTAATTTTTACTTTTCGATATTTTATAAATAGTAGAACTGATATTATCGCAAAAACAGTCAAAGCTAAATAAATTAAATTTTTAGTAAATTCTTTTCCTAGAGTTGGCGAAATAGTATCTAATTTAACGATTTCGAGCTTGTAGGGCAGACTTCCAGTAATTAATATAGTCTGTAGCTTCTTCATTTGGTTTTGACTATCAGTAAGTGCTTCTTGTCTGCTTGCTCCTGAGCCAGAACCCTGTATGGAAATTTGAGTAGCAACTTGGCCTTTAAGTTCTTTAGAAACAAATAAAGAATCCATTAAATTTCCGTCAACATACAAGTCTAATTTTTGAGCAAGATATTGCGGATTTTCATTACTTATCGGAATTTTAGAAGTAATATTAGCATGCCTTAACGCAGCTTCTTCAGTCAGAGAAATAGGAAATCTAAATCTGCAGAATTCTCCGCCCGTATCTGAGGGATAACATCCCTCTATCCCTGCACTAGTTCCGCTTCGCTCAACATGAGAAATATCTTTCCCACCAACAAAAAGAGTAACATTGCCCATTCTGGCTTCAAATTTACCTTGACTTCCAACTAACTCTTGTAAGTCAGTAGGTGTTGCTCCCGCAATTTCAATAAGAAGGTAGTTATTTCCACTTAAGTCCTTTACAGGTTTAATAGTTAAATCCTTGATACCATAAACATTAAATCTTTCACTAGTAATGTCTACCAAATCAGATATTTCTGAATCAGTCATTGTATGATTCTCTGCTTTCAACAAAGCTCTTGCTCCTCCGCTGAGGTCAAGACCCGTTTTAATTTTAGATGTAGATATCTCTCCGACCACTAAACTTAAAGAATCATTTTTAATAAAAACAAAATTTCCTCCGTTAGTGGTTACTGATACCTTTACGTTCTCATTTTTAAGAGGAACTACTTTTGAAACCGCCAAAGCATAATCTTCCATATTAGTAACTGCCACTGAATTAATTTGAGTAATAATTGCGCCAGCACGCAGACCACTTGCAAATTCAGCAGAATTTTTATCTACACTTTTTATTTCTACTCCCTTTTCAAAATATCCAAATGGAGCTATAAACAAAAATGCAGAGATTAATGCAATAACCAAAATCCAAATTTTATAAGAGACCATTATAATATTCCTTTCCTGACGCAATACCATTTAATTATTCCTGCATTAGTCATCCAAGTATTAATAATGTCTGCGATTAAACCTAATCCTAGAACTAAAAATATTTGTCTAAATGAATCAGGAAGCCCTGTGATTAAAAAGAAAGCTGGAATTACTGCGAATAAGGCAGTCATATTCATAAAAATACCTGTTTTAAATGCTCGATAAATTCTTTCATTTACTTTTCCTTCTTTATTCTTGATTGCTCTTGTTGTTAAAAGAATATCTGTGTCTACACTATATCCTATTAACATAAGAAAAGCCGCAATACCTGCCGCAGAAAGTTTTATCCCTAAATAATCGATTAAAGCTAAGGGCATAACAATATCTGCAAAAACTGCAAAAATTACTGCAATACTAGGCACAAAAGTTCTAAAAAGTAAAAATATAACAATAGACATTAAAATAAAAGAAATAGCTAAAGCCAACATTAATTGTTTGAAAAAGTTCTCACTTAAACTCGGGCCAGAAAATTCAGTACTGGAATTAGCGTTGTCTAATTTAAAACCGATAATTTTTTCTATGGCTGGTTTAAGTTCTTCTGGTTTTAATGGCGACTCTATTACTAAAGCCACTCCTGCTCCCGTTTTAATATCAGTAAGTTTTCTAAATCCAATATCACTAAATTGCTGCTTTAATTGAACTTCTAGTGCATCTGCATCAATATTTGCAGTAATAGTTATAGCTGTTCCACCAGAAAGACTTACATCCCTAAGGAGTATGCTGCCATTGGCTTGATAAAACATAAAAAGATAAATTGTACAAATAAGAGTCAATGCTATTGGCAAAATCATAAGTAACCTGTGGTATTTATCAAACCAG
The DNA here is from genome assembly GCA_964383425.1 of Candidatus Woesearchaeota archaeon. Lineage (GTDB taxonomy): Archaea > Nanobdellota > Nanobdellia > Pacearchaeales > GW2011-AR1 > CAIPOI01. The sequence goes on along the minus strand of CAYLGX010000028.1, from coordinate 1,317 downwards.
TTCTTTTCTGAAGAATTTGCTTGTTGATGTGCGTGTTCCATTTTTTTAACTAAATATGCGCTGT
>CAYLGX010000028.1:0-1153 GCA_964383425.1 Candidatus Woesearchaeota archaeon | reverse complement strand
CTATTCTACCGATAAACTAACAGCGCTTATTTTGATATTTTTACTAACCCGAGACTATTTTTAAAGATTACTGTTTTCATAATGTAGTTTTCGATGGCAATTTGCACATAAAATTTCACATTTTTCGATTTCTTTTTTAATAGTTTTTATAGCATAACCATTCATCATGAAAAAACAAATACCCTTTTCTTTTTCTTTTCTATTTTTATGATGAAAATCAAGCGTAGCTGGATGACTTTCCCCGCAAACAGCACATTTCAAAGTTTTCTTATATTCATTAACCCATTTTTTTACTTCTTGCTTATGCTTTTTAACCTGCCCAATAATTTTTTTTCTATTTTTTTGATAGAGCCTGCGTGCATAAGCTAATTTTTCATCATAATTCTTAAAAGGCATAATTTATTCAAGGACAGAACCTTTAAAATAGTTTCTAGTCCCCGGAAAGTTAATAAATTTAAAGAAATAAAGTAAACCCTATAAACGGGAAGTAATATATTTCATAATGTACCAAAATAAAGAGTTTACATCTCAAACATTTAAAGGAACAGACTTTACAGATCAAGATCTAGCCGAGGCCAAATTTATAGATTGCACATTTGAAAACTGTAATTTTTCCCTTACCAAGTTAAGAGGGACTAGATTTCAAAACGTCTTATTTACAAATTGCAAAATTATCGGCGTAGATTTTTCAAAATGCAAACAATTACTCTTAAGTTTTGAGTTCAAAGAATGCTTAATTTCTTCAACAAATTTTTCTGAAATGAATCTAGTAAATACTAAATTTATCGATTGCAAAATTGTAGATTCTGACTTTATCCATTCTAACTTGGAGAATTCTATATTTAATGGATCTATTTTGACTGGAACCAAATTTGAAAATACAAATCTAACCTCTGCCTCATTTGTGAATTCTAAAGAGTACCTTCTTGATCCTAATAAAAATAAGGTTAAAAAAGCAAAATTCTCTTTTCCAGAAGTCATCTCTTTGCTTAATAGTTTAGATATCCAAATTGTATAATCTTCTTAAAAAAATTGAAAACTCCTGTCAACTTACGCCCTTGACAGGTCAAGAAAATTGATAATTTTCTAGCTAGTCAAAATAAGTATATTTTGCCTAAGTTGAAAACTCCTGTCAACTTACGCCCTTGACAGG
>CAYLGX010000027.1:6236-10395 GCA_964383425.1 Candidatus Woesearchaeota archaeon | reverse complement strand
CTGCTAGAAAAGTTGAGGGCAAAGAGGGAGAGACAATTTTTAGACTTGATCGGCTTGGAATTCCTCTTGTAGAGATTGCTACTTATCCAGATTTATATTATCCAGAGCAGGTTAAGGAAGCTGCTTTAAAACTTGGAGAAATAATTAGGGCTTGCAAAGTTAAGCGCGGAATTGGGACGATAAGGCAAGATGTAAATATTTCCACCCCTAAACATCCCAGGGTGGAGATTAAAGGATTTCAAGAGCCAAGAATAATGATTCAAACAGTAGAATTCGAAATAGAGAGACAAAAAAAACTTATTGAAATTCACGAAGAACTCATTAAAAGAAAAGCTAGTGTTAGCGAAAATATTTTAGATTTGACTAAACATTTAGATAAAACTGCATGCAACTTTGTAAGAAATTCTATTGAAAAACAAGCTAGAGTTTTGGGAATAAAATTAGCCGGTTTTGCCGGATTAATTGGAAAAGAACTTTACGAGGGTAGGCGATTTGGAACCGAGTTATCTGAGCGAGCTAAAATGTTTGGAGTTGGCGGAATTATACATTCGGATGAAGATTTAAACAAATACAACTTTTCTGAAACTGAAATAAAAAAAATAAAAGATGAACTTAAAATTAAAGATAAAGATGCCTTCGTTTTAGTTGTGGATTCTGAAAATAAAGCCAGAAAAGCAATACTTGCGGTTATTGGTAGGGCGAAGTTGCAAATTGAAAAATCGGGCATTAGTGAAGTAAGAAAGACTAATGAAAATGCAACAACCAGCTTTTTGCGACCAATGCCTGGTGCAGATAGAATGTATCCCGAAACCGATCTTGAACTTCTCAAAATTAGTAGAGATTTTATTAATGAAACAAAGAAAGATTTACCTAAATTGAAAAGTGATATTAAAGGAGAGCTTAAAGAAAAAGGCATGAGCGAAGAAATGATAAAATTAGTTCTTGATGAAAATAAACTTTTGGAACTTGAAGAGTTGCTTAATATTTATAACGTTCCTAATTTTGTTGCTAGGCTTTTATTAATTTTACCAAAGGAAATTGCAAGTCACCAGAAAGTTAGGGAAGAAATTTTTACAAAGGAATTTATGGGCGATATTTTAGAAGCTATTCGTGACAAAAAAATTAATGAAAATGATGTTAAACACGTTCTTGAAGAATTCGCTAAGGGTAAAACTATTGAGCAAGCTTTAAAGATTGAGAAACTTGATATTTCAGATATAGAAACAGAAGCTGCAAAAATAGTCAAGGAAAAACCAGGACTAAGTGCCGGTGCATATATGGGTCTTGTAATGGCCAAATTTAAGGGAAAAGTTTCTGGAAAAGAAGTCATGGAAATCCTTAAAAAGCTGGTGAAATAGAAAATAATATGGTAGAAAATAAAAATGCTGAACCTGTTTGGAATAATTCCATTAGCATAGCTGAAGCCTTTAACAAAAAAGCTGGCGATGTAGTTAAAATAAGGGGATGGGTTTATGATTCAAGATCACTTGGTAAAGTTAAGTTTATTGTAGTTCGTGATATGACTGGCAGAATGCAAGTTGTAGCATTTAAGGGAGGAGTTGATGAAAAAATATTCGAAGAACTTGATAAGATCTCTAGAGAAAGTGTTGTAGTTATTGAAGGAAAAATACAAGATTCCAAGCAAGCGCCTGGCGGAAAAGAACTTTTACCGCTTATGCTCGAAGTTATTGGAAAAGCAGATATTAATTTACCTATCGATGTTTCTGACTTTAGTAAAACTGAATTACCTAAAAGATTAGATTATCGGTTCCTTGATTTACATAGGGAAAGAACACAAGCAATATTCAAAGTTCAATCCACTATTATGACTGCTTTTAGAGAATATATGGTTGTTAAGCAAAATGCTCCCGAGGCTGCTTTTCCTAGTTTAATTGGTGCTTCTAGTGAGGGCGGAACTGATGTTTTTAAGATGAAATATTTTGAAAAAGAAGTTTGTCTTTCTCAATCTTGTCAATTGTATAAACAAATGTTAGCTTGTAGTATGGAAAAAGTATTTACTATTTTTACAGTTTGGAGAGCGGAAAAACATAATACTACTAGGCACCTAAATGAATGCAGACAAATGGATTTTGAAATGGCTTTTGCTGATGATAAAACTGTTATGGCGGTTATGGGTGAATGTCTCCAATACATGGTTGAAAAAGTTTTAGAAGTTAATAAAAAAGAATTAGATTTACTTGAAGTTAAACTTAAAGTTCCAGAAATAAAATATATGACTTTTAAAGAAGCAAGTGATTTAATAAAGAAAAATGGTGTCCATGTTGGCGATGATGACCTCAATGGTGAAGCTGAAGAAAAACTTGGAGAACTATACCCTGATACTATTGTTTTTGTTCATGATTGGCCATTATCTGGAAAACCTTTTTACATTATGCCTAAGGATGGAAAAGTAGATGCGGAATTATCTAATGGTTTTGATGCTATTTACAAGGGTATGGAAATTACTAGTGGTGGGCAAAGAATACATATTCCAGAATTATTAATTGAAAGATTAAAAGTAAAAGGATTGAAACCAGAAGCATTTAAAGATTACATTGATAGTTTTAGATATGGTGCTCCTCCGCATGCTGGCTGGGGAATGGGAGTTGAAAGAGTAACTATGTTAATGTTGGGAATAAAAAATATTAGAGAAGCGGTTCTTTTTCCAAGAGACAGAGAAAGAATAACTCCTTAATTTTTAGCATATCAATTATATCTCCCTATGGCAGTATATTCCTATTAGTGATTAAATTTAAATAGAATCTTATTCGTATTAATACATGCCAAGCCCAGAAATAGTACACAAGATTGCGAAATATTCAGATAGGAATTATTGTACTGTTCGAAAATTTCTTAGTGATGTTAATTTACCAGTTTCACTTGAATCTTGTGTTGACTGCAAGGGTTCTTGCGCAATGTGCAAAAATAAAGAAACTTTAATTGCTTCGCGTTACAGAGATAGACTATTACTCGAAGTGAAAGAATTTGAAATGATTAAATATTCAGTTAGTTCTGTTTTGGGCAGGGATGTTGGAGATGAATATGCTGTTTCTGAATGGCTCGACAAATTTGCACCTCAATTTAGAAGGGATTATGATCAAGACCACAAAGAGGGAGAGACTCTACTTGAAATGTTTGAAGCTAGTTTAAAAAAATTCTATCCTTCTGACGGGCATAATTTAACCACGCAATCTTTTGCAGCATAATTTCTTTTCTAAAACAAATAATTTCACCCCTTAGTAGTTAAAAATAAAAAGATTTAAATACTAATTTAACTTGCAATTAAAAAGACACTAGACATAGCACTGAGAGTTAGCCTGGTGCCATACGATAATTACATGGCGACCGAAAATGAAGAAAGACAGAATGATTGTATAACTTATCAAAGAGTTGTTGATTCTAAAAAAAGCATTGACTGTGCGTCAATGGTTCCACAGTCAGATGGTGCTATTCTTCAAGCAATACATGCAAGATATCCTTCAAAATGTGTGGACTGTATTTGTTATTCTTTAGATCCGGCTGAGCGAAAAGTAGTTTATTTTGATGAGCTTGAAATAATGAGGGACTATTGTGCATTCGCTAAACTTAAAAAAATGACTGAGGAAGAAGCAGAAGTATATGATTGCTATGATCCGCTTCCCGAGTTTTATTCAGAGTTTATGGGACTTAATCGTCATTGGGTAAATAGGGAGAAAAAATTTATGTATGAAAATCTTTCTAGGCAACTTGACAGATCTCCAACAACTATCGAGCTTGAGACTGCACTTGCAGATGAAATTATTAAGCCGGGAAGATCGCATTCAAAAAGATTTAGAGTTTTCTATGCCATTGCTTTCCCAGAAAAAGTTAGAAAAGTTAAACTTACAGCAAGGGAACAGGAACTAGAAGCCCTTAAAAGTTCAAATAAGAATTATTCTCCATTGGAAGTTTCTGTAGGTAATGTTGCCTAATTCTATAGTTTTTTAAATAAGGTTTAGTTTATGTTAATATGAAAATTTTAGTAATTGGAGATCCACATGGGGATCTAAATAAGGTAAGAAAAATTTCTTTGAAAAATATTGATTTGATATTACTTACAGGGGATTTGGGTAATGCAAGTCTTGCTCGTAAAATGTCTTTTGATAATATCAATCGTGCAAGGCAAGGATTGCCTGAAAAA
>CAYLGX010000027.1:0-6226 GCA_964383425.1 Candidatus Woesearchaeota archaeon | reverse complement strand
ATTATACTTCTAAACAACATAAAGCTGCCTTTATGGAGTCTTATTTATCTACGATCGCTTTAGTAAAATATTTATCTAAATCTGCTCCGGTTTATTTAATTTTTGGAAATGTGGAGTCATCTAATAATGATACGAGGGAATTGTCCAAGGATATAGGAATTAAATTGCCATTTCTATCTGATTCACTTAGGAGTATGAAGAATGTGAAGATTATCAATAATCGACTTGTCAATTTTAAGAGTATTCGAATCGGCGGATTACAATATTTTATTGATACTTCCTGGATAACGGAGTTTAAACCTTCTAATTTTAAAGAAAAATTGTTTTGGGCTAAAAAAGAAACCACTAAAGCTAAACTAGTTTTAAATAATTTTAAACATATAGATCTTTTGCTTTGCCATCAACCGCCATATGGAATTCTTGATAAAGTTAAATTTAATGGGGCGCCAGCTTCTTGGATAGGTAAACGCGCCGGAAGTAAAACTGTTTTAAATTATATTAAAAAATATGCTCCTTCTTATGTTTTTTGTGGGCATATACACGAAGCTAAAGGTTTTGCTAAAATTGGCAAGACTAATATTTATAATTTAGGATTTTGCGGTTATAAAATTTTAGATATCTAATTATAACCAAATTTATAAATCGCTAATTCTTGACTAGTTTATGGATGAGTTTAAGATAAAATTGCTAGAAGAAGAAACTAAAAAGTTACTCGATAAGTTTTCAAAGGCTCTTGATAGTGTAAAATCTGAAGAAGAGTCTAATGTCGAGCGTGAAAACGATCGAAGAAAAGATGGAGAAGGAAAAATTTGTAATGACAAGTTTAGATTGACTATGCTTGAAAATGCCCCTCAAAAAGACAAAGATTTCATATTTGCGGAGAAAAAATCATGGTAAATTTAGCAGATATAAAAGAACAATTAGAAAATGCAGTTATTGCTTTTGCTACAGTTACTTCTCAATCTAAACCTCATAACATTGCAATAATGTATGCTAAGGTAAAAGACAATCAAGTTGTTATTACAGATAATTATATGGGTAGTACTATTGAAAATGTTAAACAAAATTCGGCAGTGTCTCTTGTTTTTTGGGAAGGTGAAGATGGATGGAGAATTGACGGAGATGCGTTGTATTTTGATTCTGGCGAGTGGCTTAATTATGTAAAATCTTTGGAAGAAAATGAGGGTTTGCCTGCTAAAGGAGCCATTGTAATTAAAGTAAATAGTATTAGTGAACTTGGATAACATGGTTCGGGATAATAAACTTGATTTAGGAAAACTTTCTGCTTGTCAAAAAGTTAAAATGATTAAAGAAGGAAAATTAAGTGCTGAAGAAAATGTGAAATACTTCTTGGATAAAATTGCTAAGGATAATAAAAAAGGCAAGGAGATTAATGCCCTCCTTCAGATTAATGATGCTGCTCTTCTAGAATCTAAAGAGGTGGACAGCAATATTAGAAGAGGTAAGGCGGTAGGGAAACTTGCTGGCCTTGCAGTTGCTGTTAAAGCTAACATTAATGTGTTCGGGCTAAATGCTTCTTGTGCTTCTAAAACTCTTGAAGATTACAAGGCAGGATATGATGCTTCCGTAATTGAAAAAATTAAGAAAGAGGGAGGAATTATAATTGGCATTTGTAATATGGATGAGTTTGCTGCTGGCGGAAGTGGAGAGAATTCTGCTTTTGGAATTACTAAAAATCCTGCTGCGCTGGATAGGATTCCTGGTGGATCTAGTTCTGGAAGTGCGGCTAGTGTTGCTGCAAATTTTTGCGATGTTGCCCTGGGGAGTGATACTGGTGGGAGTATAAGAAATCCAGCGTCTCATTGTGGCATCGTGGGAATAAAGCCATCTTATGGTGCAGTTTCTAGGTATGGATTAATTGATTTAGCTATGAGTCTTGATCAAATTGGTGTTCTTTCAAAAGATGTAGAAGATGCCAAATTAATTTTTGAAGTAATATACGGAAAAGATGAAAAAGATGCAACTAGTAGGGAAATTTTTAAAGAAGAAAAACTGGGAAAAATAAAAATAGGAGTTGTTAAAGTTGGCGCCAATAAAGAAATTTTAGATTTAGTTGATAAAAAAATTAAAGAAGTTTGTAAAAAACAAGGTTGGAATGAAGAGAAAATAGAAATAAAGTATCTCGATTTAGGAATACAGACTTATTACCCTATTTGTTATGTTGAATTTTTTTCCGGAACAAGAAAATTTGATGGTAGAAGATTTGGTAAGAAAATTGAAGAAAGTTGCGGAGAAGAAGCTTTGCGAAGAATACTTGGTGGTGGAATGATTTGCCAGGAAGAATTTTCTGGGAGATATTATAAAAAAGCTCTTGATGCTAAAAAAATATTAACGCAAGAATTTGCTAGTGCATTTGAAAAAGTTGATGTTATTATCCTGCCTACTGTTCCAAGACTTCCACATAAATTTAAAGAAAAAATAAGTTTAGAGGATATGTATAATTATGATACTCTAACTGTTCTTGCTAATATAGCTGAAATTCCTGCCATGAGTATTCCAGCAGGTAAAATAGATAATATTCCGGTAGGAATTCAATTAATGTGCGCGAAGGGTAGAGATTTTAAGATGATTAACATTGCCAAGGTATTTGAATAGTTAATTTTTTTATATATTTTTATCTATCTCCATTTAGCCCTATTTATTATACCCCCTTTAGCGGGGTGCCTCAGCAATATTTAAATAGTTCAAATAATTAACCTAGTTATGGAAACAATTTTGCGAGAAATAGGTTTAAATGAAACTGAAATAAAAATTTATATTACTTTATTAAAAATAGGGGAATCTAAGTCCGGCGAAATTATCAAACAAGGAGAAATTAAATCGGGCAGAGTTTATGAGTTTTTTGATTCACTTATAGAAAAAGGATTAATTTCTTATTCTTCAAAATAAGGGGTAAAATACTTTACCGCTACTGATCCTAAAAATTTATATCGTTATTTAGATAAAAAAAGAGAAGAACTAGACTCAAAAAAAGACAAACTCAAACTAATTTTACCGACTATTTTGGCTAATTCAAATTATTCTAAAAATGCTACTGTCGAAGTTTATGAGGGTATTGACGGTTTTAAGAATGCTTTTGCTAAGGAATTAAAATTTGGAAAGGGCGAAGAACTTTTATGTTTTGGGGTAGATCCCGCTAGTACTTATAATAAAAGTATAGTCGATTATTATGTATATAATTTGTTTAAGCAACGGGAAAAGTTTAAGATAAGAAAACTTTTTAGTGAAGGGGCTAAGAAAGATAAAACTTTAATTGAGAATAATTGTAAACACAAATACATGCATGATGATTCTTTGGCTACGATGGACGTTATCGGAAATTTATCTTTAATACATCTGCATTATGGTAAGGATATTATTATCTCTATAGAAGATAAAGAGGTTGCAGAAAGTTTAAGGGATCAGTTTAATCATATTTGGAAAAATTCTTAATATTTTAATTGTTTAAAATAACTTCTCATTTTTATATAAGATTTTATAAACTCTGGTGATTTTAAAATATAGAAAAAGAGGTAAACGGGGATGAAATATAATAATATTGAGTTGAAATGGCTAGGGCATTCTAGTTTTATGATCAAATATGAAGGAAAATTTTTTTATATTGATCCCTATAAAATCTTAGGGGAGGATTATGAAGTTGAAAAAGCAGATTATGTTTTTATTACTCACTCTCATTATGATCATTGTTCTATTGAAGATATAAAAAAAATTTACAAAGCTAGTACGGTTATTATTTGTACTGCGGATTGTCAAAGTAAGATGAGACATGTTTCCGAGAGTGCTAAAGTAACCCTTGTTGCCCCTAGTGATAAATTTCAATTTGAAAATGGAAAAATTTTAGTTTGGACTGTTCCTGCATATAATACTAATAAGCCCGTTCATTCAAGAGAAGAAGATTGGGTTGGTTACATTCTAAATTTTGATGGGACACAAGTATATCATGCAGGAGATACTGATTTTATTCCCGAAATGAAAAGAATGGCTGGCCTTGATATTGCCTTATTGCCTATTGGCGGAAATTATACTATGAATGGCGGTGAAGCTGCAACTGCTGCAAAATTTATTAATCCTAAACTTGCTATACCTATGCATTACGGCTCCATTTCCGGGAGCGGGGAAGATGTGAAGGCATTTACTAAGTTTTGTTCTGGCGAAGGTATTGAAACTAAAGTTTTAGAGCGAGAAGAAGCTACTAGTTTCGTAGAAGAAATTTAATTTTTTATTAATTTTAGTAAGGGTTTTAAACTGTTATGTTCTATTTTAATAATGAACGTGTCATTTGAAAAAAGAAAAGGAGATTGTCTTGGCAAGGATGACAAGAGTAGCATAGGCTCTTGGGATAAACATATTTTAAAATTATGCCAAAAGATAAATTCTAAGGAAAATTTGTACACTCTTAGTTCTTGTGCGGGCCGAATTGTTCTATTGAAGAATGTAGTTAAGAAAACTCACGATTTATTTGTTATGAGGACACATGAAAAAATAACTTTTAATGAACTTAAGAAAGCACTAGGCAGTTATTCTGGTGAAGAAAGTTTGGTGTTTAAGCAAGAACCTGGAATACTTCATATTTGTTGCAAGGAAATTGGGGACGCAGAGCCTCTTTTGAACAAGGCTAGACTTGCCGGATGGAAAAATTCAGGAATAATGTCTCTTTCTGGCAGAATTGTTTTGGAACTTAGAAGTACAGAGAATATCAGTTTTTTAATCTATGACCACGGTCTTCTTGTAGATGATAAATTTCTTAAGATTTTAGTAAAAGATGCCAACAACAAGCTAGATCGAGCTTGGGAAAAAATTAATAAACTTGAAAAAGTGATATAAACTATAACCTAATGGTATTTCCTCATTCTGACTTTGATATGGTTCCGGAAGATGACCTGCTTAGTTCATGGGTATCTGAAGAAGATTTTGCTGAAATTAAGGCAGATATGCGAAGTTCTCTTGATTATGTACTTGGGCAATTTTTTTCTAAACCTGTAAATCCGGTTATGACTTACATTTACGAAGATTTGGATAGGGGATTTATTGCCTCTCTTAGGCCTTATGACTCTGCTAAAAAAATGAGGCTGGCATTAAACCTTCCACATGCAGTTATTTTGGAGAATGGGGAATCTAAAAATATTAGTTACGAGACTATTTTAGAACTTCCTTAGTTTTTTATAAAATAAAAAATTTAATTTAGATATATTTTTTATAGACGTTGTTTCTAATTTTTAGTAATTAATTTTTTAAAATTAATGATTAATCATTGTAATTTTTCTTTAAAGTTTAGAAAACAAAAAGTATTTAAGGGGGAACAGCTTTCAGTTTTCAATATATAGTGTGTGCTTATTTGAAAAACTTCTAGTGTATCCCCTTTAAATAATAATATAACAAATGTATAGAAGTATTTAAATATTTCGTGCGTTTGAAAAAATAATATTGAAAGGAGGTTTAAAAATAAAAATATAAAAAATGGTACTAGAATTTGCAAAATCTGCTATAGCAGATATGGAAAAGAACCAAATAAACTTCGACGAATTGAAAGCTGGTAAGGCTAATATCAAAGTTATTGGATGTGGTGGAGCCGGTTGCAATGCTATAACTTGGTTGTTTAACAAAGGTATAAGTGGCGCGACTGTATACGGTGCAAACACTGATGCTCTTCATTTAAGCATTACAAAAGCTGATGAGAAGATCCTTATTGGAAAAGAAGTAACTCGAGGTCTTGGTGCTGGAGGACATCCAAACGTAGGAAGAGAAGCTGCAAAGGAAGCAATCTCAGACATTAAAAGGGCTGTGGCTGGTTCCGATATGGTTTTCATTCTTGCTGGAATGGGTGGAGGTACTGGAACAGGAGCTGCTCCGGTAGTTGCTCAAGCTGCTAAGGAAACAGGTTCAGTAGTAATCGCTGTAGTTACAATGCCGTTCGAATGCGAAAAAGCTAGAATCGAAAAGGCAGAATTTGGATTGCAAGAACTTAGAGATGTTGTTGACACTGTTATCGTAATAGACAACAATAGACTTGTAGATATTGCAGGACAACTTCCAATACAACAAGCATTTGCCGTAGCTAATGAATTGATCTCAACTATGATTAAAGGTATTGTAGAAACAATCACTTTACCATCGTTAATCAATCTTGACTATGCTGATGTATCTGCTGTAATGAAGAAAGGAGAAGTAGCTGTTATTGGAATTGGAGAATCTGATTCTTCTGACA
>CAYLGX010000026.1:0-10419 GCA_964383425.1 Candidatus Woesearchaeota archaeon | reverse complement strand
TCTACTAATCTATGATCACTAAGAAAAATCTAGATCTTTTAAAAAAGCAACATTACCGCGTTGCTGGAAAACACAGTGTTGTTCAAATTTGTAGATGGAATAAGAATGCTTTAATCGGAAAAGGGGAATGTTACAAACATAAATTTTACGGAATTAAGAGTTGGAGATGCTGCGAAATATCTCCAGTTGCTGTTTGGTGTGATAACCAATGCCTGCATTGCTGGAGGGCAATGGACGCAACACAAGGTCATAAAATGGATCCCAAATTTATCGATGAACCTGAAACAATAATCACTGAATGTATCAAAAACAGAAAAAAACTTCTTTCCGGTTTTGGGGGCCATGACAGATTAGACAAGGAAAGGTATCTCGAGGCGGGTGAGCCAACTCATTTTGCAATAAGTTTAATTGGAGAGCCCACTCTATATCCCAAAATAGGAGATCTTGTTGCTGCAATAAGAAAAAGAAATTGTACTAGTTTTATTGTTAGTAATGGTTTACATCCAGAAGTATTTAAAAAATTAGACCGAAAAAATCAACTTCCAACACAACTTTACGTTTCCTTAAATTCCAGTAATGAAAAAGAGTATATTCCCTGGCATAAATCTATTCATAAAAATGCTTGGAAACTATATAATCAAACTTTAGATTTATTGAATAAATTTACTAAAAAAGGGAAGAGAACTGTTCTTAGAATGACTATCGCGAGAGGCAAGAACATGGATGATAAACATATAGAAGAATTTGCTAGTTTAATAAAAAAATCAGGAGTTATGTTTGTCGAAGTAAAAAGCTATATGCCCCTGGGCTACGCAAGAGCTAGAATGGGGTATGAGTTAATGCCTGATCTTAAAGAAATTCAAGCTTTTGCAAAAAAACTTGCAAAAAAATCCGGATATCTTATTTTGGATAAACATATTCCTTCAAAAATTGTTATCCTTGGTAAAAACAAGCAAGCAAAAAAAAGAATGAAGATAATTCCAAAAGAAATATAATTCTACTGAGATCTTTCATTTTAAATAAGAACGTTGTTTCATAAGGTTTATATACTAATATGAATATGTATTCATATGAAAAGTAATACATATCATGTTTTCTTTAGTAATTTATCTAATCCACTTAGGATGGACATAGTTTCTACTCTCAAAGAAAAAGATTTTAGTGTAAATCAATTGAGTAAACAGCTGAAGGTAGAACAAAGTAAATTAAGTCACGCTCTTACAAATTTAAAGGAATGTAATCTTGTAACTTTCGAACAGAGGGGAAAAGAAAGAATTTATTCTTTAAATAAGAAAACTATTTTACCCATACTTAAATTAATTGATAAACATTCAAAATTAAATTGCAATGGCAAATGTAAGTTTTGCACACAAAATTAAAATGGGAAAAACACTAAAGGCATTGTATGATGAACATCAAGTAATTCTTAAGGTAATTGAAGCTGTACTAAAAGAATGTAAAAAACCTATTTTAGATCCTATATTTTTTAAAAAAGCCATAGACTTTATAAAAAATTATGCAGATAAACTGCATCATGCTAAGGAAGAGGATATTTTATTTAATGAGTTTGATAGAATTGCTTGTGAATCAGGATTGTGTAATCCAGTTCAACAAATGTTGCACGAACATGACCTGGGGCGAGAATTTGTTAGGGGAATGGTGGCGGGATTAAAAGAAGAAAATAAGGTAAAAATTATTAAAAATGCACAAGGATATGCAGAACTTCTCAAGGAGCATATTGGTAAAGAAGATGATATTTTATATCCGATGGCCGAAGAAGCACTAAATGAAACGACTAAGAAGAAAATGCTTGTTAAATTTAAGAAAGTAGACGGCAAGAAAAAAGCAGAAAGAACTAAATATTTGGCTTTCGCCAATAAATTAAAATGAAACAAATATATTTAGATAATGCAGCTACAACCAAAATAGATCCGGCTGTTTTGAAAGCAATACTGCCCTATTTTACAGAAAAATATGGGAACGCTTCATCTTCACATGCATTTGGCAGGGAATCCAAAGAAGCACTTGAAAAAGCTAGAAGTTTAATTGCTAAAAGTATAAATGCGAGTTCTGAAGAAATAATATTTACTTCTGGTGGAACTGAAAGTAATAATCTTGCATTAAAAGGTTTATTTTTAGAACATAAGGATAAGAGACACATTATCACAACTAAAATCGAGCACGACTCTATTCTTGAGGTTACAAAATGGATGGAAAAATATGGGGGCAAGGTAAGTTATCTTAATGTGGATAAGAACGGATTTTTAGATCTAATTGGACTTAAACAAGCAATTCAAAGTGATACGCTTGTTGTTTCAGTCATACACGGAAATAATGAAATTGGAACTATTCAGAATTTAGAACAGATAGGTAAAATATGTAAAGAGAGGGGAGTTTATTTTCATACGGATGCTTGTCAAAGTTATACTAAAAGTGAAATTGATGTTGTAAAACAGAATATCGATTTAATGACCCTTAATTCTCATAAAATTCATGGGCCAAAAGGAGCAGGCATTCTATATATGAAAAAAGGCATAAAAATAATGCCATTAATGCACGGCGGGGGGCATGAAAATAAAATGAGGAGTGGTACTGAAAATATTCCTGCAATTGTGGGGTTTGCAAAAGCAGTAGAGCTTGCAGATAAAAAAGACATTAAAAAAATAAGTGCACTAAGGGATTATCTTATTAAAAAAATACTTTCCATTCCTAAAACTAGATTAAATGGTTCTTTGGGAACTAGTAGATTGTGCAATAACATAAACGTTTCATTTACTAATATCGAAGGAGAAGCTATTGCAAGTCACCTCGAGGGATATGGTATTTTTGTATCTACTGGAAGTGCATGTGCAAGCCATAGTTTAAAGAAAAGTCATGTCTTGCGGGCGATAGGTTTAAATGATTTAGAGATCAATAGTTCTATAAGGATTTCCTTAAGCAAATTCACAAAAAAAGAAGAAATAGATTATTTTTTCAATAAGCTTAAAGATATAACCCTCACCCTTAGAAAAATTAGTCCTTTTAATTAAATAACAGGAGGATAAAAATAATATGAGCAAAAAGAAAGACAAATACGAAGAATTAGCAGGAGAATTCGTAAACGAGGCCGAACTTGAAGAAGAAATGGAAGAAGAAGGTCTTGAAGTTAAAAGCGAAGAATCTGCGCATTTTGAAGAAAAAGAATAAACATGAAAAATAAAATTACAAGAAAAAATAAGAGCCATAAGGCCGTAAAATCGAGTTCAAAGATAAAGACTAGTATGACTTTTGCAGAGCTTCTACGGTATCCGGAAGCAATAGAAGTTTTAATGGAAAAAGGATTTCATTGTATTGGTTGTCCTTCATCTACATATGAAACAATATCGCAAGGCGCAGTGATGCACGGAATAAATCCAGATGAACTCGTGGCAGAAATAAATAATAAATTATCCAAAACAAAAAGTAAACCTAAAAAAAATAAAATTAAATCTAAAAAGAAAAAATTATAACATGGATGCGTACGATAAAAAAGTATTGAAACGTTTTCTTAAGCCTAAGTATGCTGGAGAAATAAAAAATCCTGATTCTATTGGCCAAGTAGGAAATGCTGCTTGCGGAGATATTATGAGGATCTTTCTTAAAATAGCTACAGATAAATCAGGAATAGATAAAATTAAAGATATAAAATTTAAAACAATGGGTTGTGTAGCGGCAATAGCATCAAGTGATGCTGTTTGCGAGATAGCTAAAGGTAAAACTCTCGCGGATGCTAAAAAGATAACTAAGTCAGATATTCTAAAAAGAGTTGGAAAACTTCCACAAATAAAACATCACTGTAGTATTTTGGGAGAAGAAGCTTTGAACAAGGCCATAGATAATTATTTAGCTAAACAAAAGAAAAAGGTTAAATAAAAAATGGAAAATAAAAATGTGGGTTGGTTTATTGTAGGCATCTCAATTTTCATATTCATAATTATCGGTATATTCAATTATAGTGTGAATAATTTAATAAATGCAACATGTAGTCATGGGCCAACCTGCTCAATGTATGGCACTTTAGATACCCAAACTTGGATAACATTAGCTATCGCTTTTGTAGTTCTTATAATTGGGATATTTTTTATATTCGCTAAAACTCCGGAAAAAATAGTCACTAAGTTAGTTAAAGAACCTAAAAAGAAAATATCTCTTAGTGGGCTTGACAAACAAGAAAAAGAAGTAGTTTCTTTAATACAAGGCGAGGGGGGAGCAATCTTCCAGGCAGCATTAGCAGAAAAATTAGGCACGGGGAAAGTAGGAATTACTCGATTGCTAGACAAACTAGAGGCAAAACAGATAATCGAAAGAAAAAGACGCGGAATGAATAATATTGTTGTATTAAAACAATAAGTTAATTTTGGTTATTTTTTCCATAGCGCTAAATATAAAAAGTCCAAATTACCCTATTCTCCATGGCTCAAAGTAAAAATAACTCATTAAATATTAGTTATGTTTCTCTGGCGATAATTGGAGCAATATTAATTTTAGGTTTAGCTTCTTATTTTATTTATAGTAATTTTTCTGTTAAAGAAGGGTCTTTTCTTTCAACTCCTCCGGATTTGACTACAGGGATTAACTATACTATTGAAATAAAGAATTATACTTACACTCCCTCATATTTGGAAATTAATGTAGGCGATACTATAACTTGGATAAATCTAGAATCCTCCTTAGTACATACAATCACTTCTAAAAGTTATTCGCCACTTCGTTCTTCAACTTTAAAACTGGATCAAACCTTCAGTCTTAGATTCACAGAAGTAGGGACTTATGATTATTCTTGTCTTTTCCATAAGGATATGAATGGAACAATAGTTGTTAAGTAATATGTTCTGACTTTTAATTAAGTTCTTCAAATCTCAGAAGCTTCTTATTTTTCTTTACGTTATTCCAATTGAATATTTTACCATTCATTGCAATGTATACTCCGGCAGGTAGTGTTTGAGCAGCACAAGTAGCAAATCCTAAGTTAAACAACGCATCTGAATTTTCTTGATTAAATGGTACCATTGCCCCGAGTAGCACAATTGTTTTATTTTTTATTCCTTCTCCAAGAGTTTTAGCTGTCCTAGTCATAGTATCAGTGCCGTGGGTTACTATTATTCTATTTTCTTTTGATATTTCGCATTCATTCAAAATTTTTTGTCTGTCTTCCTCTGTCATTAATAATGAGTCTTTCGCCATAAGAAATTTAATTTCAATTTGAGCGTTACATCTGCTTTGTTTGAGCATTTTGGGTATATATGAATCTTTAAACGAATAAACATTTTTTTCATCAATATTTGCGCAGTCAATAGTTCCCCCGCAAGTAATTAGCTTTATTTTCATAATTTCATTATAACAATAAACTTTAAAAAGCCTATCTTGCACCTTATTTTATACTACATCACAGAAATCCAGTTTCTGGACACATGTGCATCGGTAGTAAACTAAGATAACATGCCAACAAAAGAACAATTTTTAAAAGCAATTGAAACTCTAAGAAAAAATGAGTCTGAAAATAAAGACAAAGTTAAATTTAATCAGAGTGTAGACTTGTTAATTAATTTGAAAAGTTTTGACATCAGTAAGAATCCAATCAATATACTTATAACTATTCCTCATAGAGTTAAAGAAAAAAAATTAGCTGCTTTCCTTGAAAGAAAGTCTCCTCTTCTTGATACTATTACTAAGGCTGAATTTGAAGCATTTAAGGATAAAAAAAAGCTTAAACAATTAGTGGGCGAATATGATTTTTTCGTTGCTTCAGCAAAACTGATGCCGCTTGTAGCTACTACTTTTGGTAGAGCTCTTGGTCCAGCAGGAAAAATGCCATCACCTACACTCGGAGTAGTTATGGTTGAAGATGATGCTAACATAAAAGCAGCAATGACTAAAATTGACACTGGAGTAAAAGTAAGAGCAAAAGAACCAAGTTTAAAACTTTCTATTGGAAAACAAGATGCAAAAGATCTAGACATAGCAGAGAACGCACTTGCAATATTCACTGAAGTATACAAACTTCTTCCAAGAAGTAAAGATAATTTGAGAAGTATAATGCTTAAATTAACAATGGGGAAACCAGTGAAGGTAGAGTTATAGTATGGCACAGCACAAGATATCTAGTACGAAAGTAGAAGCAGTAAAAAGAATAGCTCAAGTTCTAAAAGGCGCAAAATGTATTATGATCGTTTCTATAAAATCTCTTCCTGCAGCTCAATTTCAAAAGATGAAAAAAGAATTAAGGGGAAAAGCAGATCTCGAAGTTGCTAAAAAAACTATTTTACTTAGAGCAATGGATGCTTCCGGAATAGAAGGTCTTGAAGCTTTAAAAGAAAATGTAAAAGAAGATTCTGCTTTGCTTGTTTCTAAAGACGATGGTTTCGAACTTTCTGCTTGGTTTACTGAAAATACTAGTCCTATTTTTGCTAAAGAAGGGCAAATTGCTGAAGATGATATTCAAGTAGAAGAAGGACCAACAGAACTTGTTCCTGGTCCAGTAATCTCTGAACTTGGAGCATTAGGATTACAGATCATGGTAGAAGACGGTAAAATCAAAATTAGAAAATCAAAAGTAGCTATTAAAAAAGGAGAAAAGGTTAATTCTTCTGCAGCTTCTATTTTCCAAAAATTAGGAATTAAACCATTTAAGGTGGGAATTATCCCTATTGCTTTCTTTGATGTTGCTGCTAAAAAAGTTTATGTTGGAGTAAAAATCAACAAAAGAGAACAAATAGACAGTTTACTTATTGGCTATTCAAGAGCATTAGGATTTGCTACAAATATTGCTTACCCTACTACTCAAACAATTGGTATGTTGCTAGGAAAAGCAAATGCTCAAGCTAACGCTTTAAATAAATTCGCGAGTTCTACTCAATAAAATCCAAGGAGGAAAAAATGGAATATGTTTATGCAGCTTTGTTATTGCACAAGTTAGGGAAATCTGTTGACGAAACAGGTATAAAGAAAGTAATTGAATCTACTGGAGCTTCTTACGATGAAGCTAAAGCTAAGGTTTTAGTTGCTAGTCTAGCTGGTGTTGATATTAACAAAGAACTGGAAAATGCCGCCTTAGTAGCGTCTGCTCCTTCTGCTTCTGGCTCAGCTCCGGCTGCCGAAGAAAAAGAAGAAGTTAAGACTGAAGCTGCTGCTGAGGGCTTAAGTGCACTTTTCGGATAAATAATCTTAAGATTATAATTCAGAACAGTACTTTTGCTCTAGTATTACTTTCACAAAAAGTTTTACCGGGCAGCTTAGTATTAACTGGATTAAATCAAAAGTTCCATTTTTACCACGCCAGTATAATTTTGAATTTAAAATTTATTTTTAATTAATTTTTATCTTAGTTTTAATTTTTTTAAAGTAATTTTAATTCAGATTTTTTTTAAACATTATATTTAAAAATAGTGAAAATCTAAGTTAATCATGCCGTCGTGGGACAATGGTACTCCGCCTGCCTTGAGAGCAGGTTTCCGCAAGGATTTCCCGGTTCGATTCCGGGCGACGGCGTTCGATATTGATTGAACGAAGTGAAATCAATGTTAGCTATAAACAAATAAATTGAACACCGTTGACCGGAGAGGGCGACGGCGTTTAGAAAAAAGGGTGGTGGTAACCTGGAGCCTAATTCTGGAAATTTAAAAAATGATATTTAGAAAAAACATATACGAACGAGGACTAGACATGGTTACTCGGTTTGGTAAGTTACTTCATATGGAAAATGACTTCTATAGACTTCGGCCCATTAATAATGGCAGGGAAATTACTCCAAATAAATGTTGGGATAAATTAATGAGAGGTCCAACTCCTCGGCCAGAGGATCGAATAGTTGTAGAAACATACAGTTTTGAAACTGGGCCTGTAAAAAACTTATGTTATGTTCTTGAAGTTAGAACGAGTAAGCTCGGTCTAGATGAAGTTATAGTTCCGTGGATGCCAAAAGAGGAAGATGCTCCGGGCGTTCTTAAGGAATTAGGTTATAAGGAATGGGAACCCTAGTTTTTAAAAAATAGTCCAGTCTATACTTTATTTTCGTGGTATGTTCAATTTACATAATATCATCGCACGGAGTGTTTACAATATTATTTCTAGATCGAATAGTAATTAAATGAATATTCATAAAAACCTTTAAATAGGTATATAATCATTAGTACTTATAGTACTAATATAAGTTATTTAGATTATTATGCTAACTGAAAAAGAAAAAGCGGTTCTTAAATTGAAAAAAGAAGGATATACCCAGCAAGAAATAGCTAAAAAACTTAAAATTTCTCAGCCAGCGGTTTCTAATTTTGCAAGTAATGCACTCTGGAAAGTCAAAGATGCAGAGGAGATTATTAAATTAAAAAAAGAACTCGGGATCGATTGACATGGAAAAAAATCACCGCTTTAATTATTTAAAGAATAAACTTCCAATCTTTTTATTTTCTTTAGTGCTGGCCGTATTTCTATTTTCTATTTTTGTTTATGCTATGCCTCTTATTAGTTTTAACTCTCCTACATTAGTAAATAATGCATACACAAGAAATACTTCTATTGAAATAAATATTTCTATTTCGGAGTCTAGTTTGGGAAGTTTAATTTACAATTGGAACGGAACAAATTTTACAATTTATAATAGCTCTTTAATGTTAATGTATAATTTTGAAAATATTTCTAGTCTTGGTGAAAATTCTACTTATGTAGTAGATTTTAGTCAGTATTCTAGAAATGGAACAATAACTGGCGCAACACTTAACTCTACCGGCAAATATGGAAAATCCTATTCATTTGCAGGCAGCAATAAAATAGTGACCAATGGTAGCTTTTTAGACGGAACTGTGGCTTTTACTTATTCAGCTTGGGTTTATACTTCTTCATTAGCTTCAAATAGTTACGCCGGAATTATTTCAAAATATATAGGAGATAGTGATTGTACGAATTTACAAGTGCATAGTGACGGAACTATTTATGTCGACGTTAATAAGCCGGCAGATGGTTCAAGTTATGGTCAATCCGCCGCGGGGACACTTACTAATAATAATTGGTATCATCTCCTAATGGCATACAATGGCGCGGGAGCAACTAATGCTGATAAAATAAAGCTATATGTAAACGGTGTTGAGAAATCACTTACATTTACCGGAACAATATCTAGTGCTGCTCCAGTTAATTCTGCTCCGTTGGCAATAGGATCTATGGGCACCTTAGCTTTTTTCACAGGGATTATTGATGAACCTCGCATATGGGGCAGGACCCTTTCACCAAGAGAAGCTTATCAACAATATGCCTCCAATCTAAATAAATTTAATTCAACACGGTGGTATCTGAGTGTCAATCAAAGCAAAAATTCAACAAAAGGATTATCCGACGGACTTTACACTTATCAAACATTTGTGGCAAATTCTTCTGGAAGTTTGAATTCAACCGATTTAAGAAACGTAACTGTTCAGGCTGCTCAAATATTACTCGATTGGATCTATCCTACGGGGAATATTAATATCATTCAAAATCAATTTTTTAATATTTCTGTAAATGTTAGTTGTATAAATAATGATTGCGGAAATGTTAATGTTACACTTGATCCTACGACAGGCATATCTTATAATTTTACAACTTGCGGAATTACTGGAAGAATCGGACCAACACAAAATAACTGTATTACAAATTATACTGGAACTACTTTGGAGAATTTAGTAAATGTTTCTAGCGGGATTCAAACTTGGATAGTTCCAATAACAGGAACTTATAAAATTGAAGCATACGGTGCAGCCTCAGGTTCAGGAGTATATTCAAATACTGCTTACACAGGTAAGGGCGCATATATGAGTGGACAATTTTATCTTGTTGCGGGAGATATTATAAAAGTTGCAGTTGGTCAAAGGGGCGGAAATTCTATTAGTGGCTCAAGTTATAGTGGTGCTGGCGGAGGAGGAGGTTCTTTTGTAGCTTATGCAAATAACACTCCTTTGTTGATTGCTGGTGGGGGAGGAGGATCTGGAGCATGGGCTAGTTGGGCTAGTGGCGCAGCACAATATGGACAAAATGCAACAATTATTAATAATGGAAGTGCATCTTATCGCGGAGGTATACCTGCCACGAATGGTTCAGGAGGAAATACAACATTCATACATCAATATAGTGCAAGTGGTGGTGGCGGATTTTATTCAAATGGTAGGAATGGATCCAGTTTAAATGATGGAGGTAGCGGAGGTAATTCTTATCTAAATAATTTAACTGGAGGTTTAAGAGCATCAGGTTTTACTAATGAAGCAAGTGATGGTGGATTTGGAGGAGGGGCCGGAGGTTCACCTATTGCAGGAGGAGGAGGCGGAGGATATTCCGGAGGCTTTGGTAGTAATTGTACTGGTACGCCGCAGGCAGATGGTGGCGGAGGTGGCGGTTCTTATAATGCAGGATTAATTCAAAATAATTCAGTTGGTT
>CAYLGX010000025.1:7373-10967 GCA_964383425.1 Candidatus Woesearchaeota archaeon | reverse complement strand
AAAACATTAGCTGCCTGCATTACATCTGCATTACTTTTAGCTAGCGGTTGTGACGAAGTCAGAGTAGAATCCTCAAAAAAAATGTACGAAAACGCTGTTGTTGAATCTAAACAACATGTTGATGGAAAAAATAATTTGGCAAATGGTGCCGCATATGGCCTAGTTATGAAAAATCTTAGCCTTGGTGTGGCTTATGGGACTGCAACAAGTCATCCGGAACATAACTACGTGGTCTTTAAGGGAAATAAGAAAAAATTTACAGTGGACGATAAAACATTATATAACCAAGTTAAAACTGGAGAAGTAGCAGTTGTTTCATATAGGGAAGTTTGCAGAAATACTTATGAAGATAAAGATGGCGATGGTAAAAAGGAATACCAATACGGATCATTTTTAGAATACGAATTTATTGAAGCTAAATTAAAAACAAATCTTGAAACTAGAGTCAGATAATAAAAGAATTATTCTTCGTCGCCTTTTTGCGAAGTTTCTAAATAATTAAGTTCTTTAATTTGTTGTTTGATGTTTTCTAGAACATCAGTAAAATGAGCAGAAACAAACTTAATTGCTGCAGCTACTTCGTGACCGCCACCATCCACATTAGCATTAGGAAGATCTTTCTTTAGTCTCTTAATTATTTTTGCTGAAGGCAGAACTGGTTTATTTGCCCTTAAAATAATCATATCGCTTAAACAACCAAGAGTGATGTACGGTGCTTCTTTTTCTAAAGCTACAGAATCATGAATAGCACTTAAAACTTTTCCTGGAGCAGGGTATTTGAACCTAGTAGTATATTTTTCTAAATCGATAGTAGATAACATAACTCCGCCGATATCTTGAGTTCGAAGATAAGGCATAGTGCTTTGAAGTTGTGTCTCAAATCCTTTTTTAACTTCCTCACTAATAATACTTACAAAATTATTATTTACAAATGCTTGCTCGTATACTCCTTTTCCGCCGTCATATTTTAAATTATAAGCTATAAAATCTACAGTCATTCCTATTTCATTTAATTCTGCTCTTGTTTTTCCAGAATTTTTAATATATTCTTCAGTTTCCGGAATCATGCAATGATCAGTTATACCTGCAACTGCCGGCATAACAGGATTATCATATTCTTCATAGACTAATCTTGCAACTTCATAAGCTAACATTCCCGCACAAGTTTGACTATCAAGTCCTTCAATATACGGATTTAAATGAATGGAAACAAAATCATCTACAGTTGTTTTTTTATTTACAATATGAACTGGATTATGATGATCAACTACCATAACTTCAAATCCTAAACTCTTCATTGTCTTTATTCCGAGAACATCTTCAGGAGTAGAACCATTATCAAGAACAATAACAAGTGGCTTTTTCTGGCCGTGCGATTCAATAATTCTTTTAGTTAAAACAGCATCTCTGAAAACATCACTGATTTCATAGAACGGAGCTTTACTTGGACTTCGGTATAAATTATAATCTGGATTTAATCCTATTTTTTCCATAAGTTGTCTGCAAGATTGTTCAATGCAAAGTCCGGCAATTATTCCATCCGCATCAGCATGATGTCTTATTAATATAGATTGATTTTCTAAAACTGCTTTTCTTAATCTTTGAGCTACTTTGTAGAAATACGGTTTAAGTTTAACGTATCTATCTGATTTAATACTAAATTCTCTTGGAATAGGTTTACTATTTTCTTCAATTATTGAATTAAAATCAGCTTCATCAGTTTTAGTCATTCGATCAATTTCTATTTGAAGTTTATTTGCTCTCTCACTAACTTCTCCTTCAAGTTGAACCACAGTCCCTTCTTCAAAATTAGAATCTTTAGTGACTGCTTCAATACTTCCATATCCATCAGAAACAACAAATACTACTGGGCCCGGAACTGCTTTATGCATGATCTTGACTATTCCAGAAAAGTAATCTCGACCCTTAAGATCAATAACGCTTGCCATTTTTCTTCTTTCTAGTCTTGCGCCTCTTGAGAAATCACCAGAGCCATGGCTAAATTTACCTCTTGCCGGTCGGTCTTCCCTATTAAATTTTTTAAAATCTCCCATTGTATGATTATAAACTCCCACTTTTTAAATTGATTTATCACCTGCTCTTTTTTATTATATAAATAAAAAAATAAAAATAAATAAATTTAATTAAAGTTAAAGATTATTATAACTCTTCTTCAGCATCATCGAATTCAGCTTCTTCGCTTAATTCAAGATCTTCTGTTTCTTGTTTTTTTTCTTTAACTTCGCCGATAGGTGCAGCAGTTACTGGTGCATCCATTGGCTTATTTCTTGGTTCAATACCTTTTTCCTTGAAATAGCAGTCTTTACATAAAACTTCACTGCCTTCTCTTGGTTTGAAAGGGACTTCATCTTCTTTGCCACATTTGGCACAGTTGATTTTTGTCATTTCTCTTGGACCAAAACTTCTTCTTCCACCGAAACCGCCTCTACTGCCGCCTCGAGATCCGCCTCGACTTCCGCCATCGCGTCCGCCGAAACTTCTTCTTTCTCCAAAGCTGCCACTAGAAGAGCCTCTCGATGAAAAATTACTGTCTCTAAAACCCATGTTAGTTGTTTATCCTCCTGTTAAAATTTATCTATTTTCTAAGAAATCGTTTCTGCTTGTGTATACTCGCTTATACTCATTCTTATCTTTTAAAAAATATAAAAACTGCTTTATAAAGCTTTGCAATAAAATGTGTTGTCACTATTAAATTAAGACAAAACGATAGGTTTAAATAGGTTTTATACATCATTTATGTATAAAGAATAGGTAAAAACACATGATACAAAACATACAAAAATTAGTTAATTTCCTAATGGGAAGAAATACTCCAACTAGCCTTGCAGTTTTAATGGGAATTGGTGTTACCTTGGCCCTTTATCAACAACTAGGGGGAATGAAGTAATGGAACAAGTTCGACCATTTAGAATGTTAATTGGAGATGACTCCTACGTGAGCAAAAGAGATGCTAGTAACGCACTTTCACTTATACTTTGCGGAATGGCAGACGTAACCGGCATAAGTTGCATGGAAGGCGAATTTGCTAATGACAAAGATTATGTTACTTCTGAATTCCCTATTGCAGGATTTAATGGCGCAGAAATAAGAGCAGTTACTTCTATAGAAGATATGGTTAAAGAAGCTAATGGAAATTATGACTTTATTGCTACGGATATGAACTATGGACCAGGTTATGAAACTGGCGGAAAAGATGTGCTTAGAAATGGTGAAATAAGAAAAAATAAAGCAGTTAAAGCAATTTTTACAAGTGAAGACGATCCAAAAGTGTTAGAACAATTAGCACAAATGGGCGCAGAGATTGTAGTTTCCCCGCATCTTGCGAAATCTAGCGAGCCCAAAGTTATACTTTTAGGTAGAGCTATTGCAGGATATTATCAAAGTAGAAATGGAGAAATCAAATGAATAAAGAAAAATTAAAATATTTTGTAAAATATACTACCGCCTCTTATGCTGATTGCTTTTTATGTGCACCAATTGAATCTGCAAGAGCCATAGCTCGGACTAGTGAAAAAATTCTTGGAAATAGAACTCCAAAAATACTTAGACTAGAAGACATAGAGCAAAATAGCC
>CAYLGX010000025.1:0-7273 GCA_964383425.1 Candidatus Woesearchaeota archaeon | reverse complement strand
AAAATAATGGAAGAAAATAGAAAATTTATAATTACTAAAAAAATAGCCAAACATGGAAGCCAGTCTATAATTGTAGTGCCCAGGATTCTTGAACAACATCTCAAACCCGGAACAATAGTTCAACTTAATATTGAAATTATTTCTAATGCAAAGGAAGTAAAGATAATTTTACAAGACAAGTAAAGTGGTCTAAAAAATACCTTTATATATTCAATTTTCTTAAACTAACTATGGAGCCATATTGGAGTTCAGTAGAGCAAATCATTAGAGAATCAGACATAGTCCTTGAAATTCTCGATGCACGACTTATAGACTTGTCCAGAAATGCAAAACTAGAAGAGCTCATAAAAAAAATCGATAGACCTAGAATTTTCGTAGTAAATAAAATGGACCTAATCACAGACAGAACTCAACTAGAAGTTGAAGCAGATAAGTTAAGACTATTTGAAAAAAGTGATATAATCTTTGTAACGATCAAAAATAGAAAAACTATTAAGATATTACTAGGTAAAATCAAACAAGTTTTTGCTAAATATGGAAAAAGAAAAAATTATATTGGATCTAAAAGAATTGAAAAACCTTACAGGGAAGCAAGAGCAGATATTGTTGTTGGGATCGTAGGCTATCCTAACGTAGGAAAATCTACAATTATTAATGGTTTAACATTTAAGAGTAAGGTAAAAGTTTCTAAAAAAGCTGGAACAACACATGGAGTTCACTGGATAAATGCTTCTGATGGAATAAAATTTATTGACACTCCGGGTGTTATTCCACTAGAACGAGTAGATGAAACTAGGCTGGGGTTAATTGCTGCAAGAAATCCGGAAAGAATGAAAGACCCAGTTTTAGTTGCTTTCAAAATTATTGATATGTTCTTCAAAGAGGGGAGAATTGATCGATTTGCGAAATTCTACAATATCACACTTACACCCGAAGAAGAACAAAATCCGGATACTGTAATTGAAAAAATAGCTAACGTTAGAAACTTTGTATTAAAAAAAGGAGTATATGATGAACATAAGGCATCACTACTTATTATTAATAATTGGCAAAATGGGAAACTTAAACTTTAATTCTAGTCTAGTAACATTTAAAAACTGCTAAATTCTAAAACTATAACTCCAGAGTGGAGGTGATTTCTGGTAGGTAAACTCCAAAATGGAAACAATAACACAATATCCTTGCGAAGGCGGAATAATTGAACTAACGCAGGTTCCTGTTGAATACAGTGCCCCTTCTATTAAAGCTCCTGCCGCAGATACTAGAAAAAAACTTTCTAAACTTGAACAATTTGCAATGCAGGCAAGCGGGCTTATTGATGCAGTAGTTAAAGGAAAAAATAAAGCTTATCTAAACACCACTGATATTGGTCTAGTTGAATCTTATCTTAGGACATACATTGAAGAATCAAAAGATCTAAAAGAAATAGCATCAGAACAAACCCCTCAAAACGATGAAGATTCTGAAGAGGAAGAAGTATTTGATGAATCAAGAGAAGTTTCACGTGCGTTTATAGATTACTTAAAAGAACAGAAAAAAGATGAAGTAATGGATTACTTAAGAGATAATTTGACATATAATACTGCAACCGAATTATTGTCTTTTGCATCTAATCCTAATAAAAGATTATATGCTACAGAAAAAAAAGAAAGAGTAACTATGCTTAGCTTGTTATATTTAAAAAATAAGTTAAAAGATATAACCGACGAAAAATAAAATTTATAGAAAACTATATAAACAAACAAATTAAAAAAATAATATGGCAGATAAAGACATGGGTAAGGTCGAGAAGAATGCAACAACAGACATCATTATTCGAGTAGATGCTTTTGGAGGCAAACCTGGCGTAACAATAAGAGAATTTGTTAACGGTAAAGACGGCGGATATAATGGATTTACAAAATCCGGAACAAGAATTCCTGCTGAAAAATTCTTAGAATTTAGAGAAATTATTAATTCTATTAAACTTGAAGATTTGAAAGCACCTGAAGGCGCTGCTGCTGAACCTAAGAAAGCAAAGAAAGAAGAAGCTAGCGATATTGAAGACTACTAAAATTCTAATAATTAGTCAATACAAATAGATTTACTTGAAAATTAAATCTCCCGACTTTTACCATTACAATTTGAGCTAAATAGCAATATTTAAATACTTTGTAATGTACCATTAAATATGCGAATTGTTAAAAGAAAGAAGGGTCAAGAAGAATTCTATTCGTTTCAGCACTCATTTAGGGAAAATGGAAAAGTTGTAACGCAAGAAAAATATCTTGGAAAAAATTTACCTTCTGAAAGTGAGCTTGAGAAAATTAAAAAAGAAATGCTTAAAGAAAAGACAATAGAATTATCTAAAAAACTTGAAAAAATAAAAATAAATTTCCAAAAAGAATGGGCAAGCTTCCCCCCTAGCGCTAAAGAAAAAGCACTTGAACAAATTGCAGTGGCGTTTACATATAATACTAATGCTATTGAAGGTTCAAAAATAACCCTCGACGAAACTAGGGAAATTATTGAAGATCAGATTTCTCCAAATAAATCTCTGCGCGATATAAGGGAAACAGAACAACACGCAAAAGTTTTTCTCCAGATGCTTAGTAAAAAAGAAAAAATAAATAAGGAATTACTTTTAAATTGGCATAACCAAATTTTTGGAGAATCAAAACCAGATATTACTGGAAGATTTAGAAATCATTTAGTCAGAGTTGGAGAACATCTTGCCCCTGATTGGCAGGATGTTGAAGATTTAATGAAAGAATTTTTTACATATGCTAATAATAAACCTAAAGAAATGAATATTGTTGAATTTGCAGCTCGGACTCACTATCGTTTTGAAAAAGTTCATCCCTTTGCGGATGGAAACGGCAGAATTGGAAGGCTGATTATTAATTACCTCCTTTGGCAAGAAGGATATCCTATGATTATAATTGATTATAAAAAAAGAAAATCTTACTACAAAGCTTTTTTAAAAGATGAACTTAATTTTGTGAGGTATTTTTTAAGAAGATATCTAGCAAGCCACAAAAATAGATACTAAATAAACTAATAATTAACCTAAATAACTTTGATCTTTTTTATCTTTCTGAACTGAAGCTTCTTGAACTTTTCCAACTAATTCTTTAATCTTATCTTCAACTTCTTCACCAATTTTCATTAATGGTTTGTAATCTATATCCAGGCCCAGATATTGATCTATGACCTTAATTATCTCCCCGGCAGCCTTGGAATCAGGCATATTAGGGTGTGCTTCAACAAATAAGCAGGATAATGGCATTTCGCTAGCCTTTAATAATAAAACTCCTGTAACGCCCATAACAATTCCATTTTTTAATCTTTCAAGTTTAATCTTTTCTAGCTTTAATGATTTCTGATTAGTATAAAAGAAAACCTTGGGTTCTTTTTTTTCAACTTCACTAGAAATTCCTTCTATGCTTAAAACTTCTTTTGCTTTTAGTTGCTTTGCAAGCTGGGAAATTACTGCAGCTATTTCCCATTCAACACCACTGACGCCAGTTAATGCTCTTAAGATAATAATATTGGTTTTTTTATCATAATAAATCTCGAGCGGATCAAGAACTAACGAATTTTTAATTGCAGCAAGAGGAGTAGTTTTTGGAATACTTATTTTCCCTATTTTTTTAGCGCCTAAATGTTTTATTAAAAATTCAGTAGCTATTGTGCTTACAAATCCAAATCCTGGAAATCCTTCAATGATTATTGGATTTTTTGGTTTTTCAGAAAGTTCTATTGCCATCTTTAGTTTTTGTTATGCATAAATCGATTGTAAATCATGCCGATAGCACTAATAATTAGAATAACAGGAATCCATGGAACATTAATAGAAATAATTTTTATATCACTTAGCAACCAAACTAAACCAATTACAAGTAAGATAACTGCTAGTGTTGGAAATTTTATCTTTACCATCTTTTATTATTTAAGATCAGAGCGATATATAAATCTTATTGCTGGAGTAAACAAAAATGCTATTGTTGCTTTTTTAGTAGAAGTAACTAATCAAAGGTATTTCATACACCACGTATCGGCCACATCTCCCACCGAACTACTACAAAAACCAGAACTAGTACAAGCAAGACCCCAATCAGTCCAATAATTTCCCTTATCAGTAAAAGTAGCGACCGGTGGTAATGTCCAATTATGATATCCGCCACAAATTAAATTATCACAATAATTCTTGGCAGAAGCGCTATTGGTAGATCTTAGGGGTGTCGGGCAATAAACAAGGGGCTTATAATTCCAAACACGAGTAGAGTTAATCATTATACCGCCACTACAAGTATCGCCAATTTTAGAAGAAGCATTACAAATCGACATTAATTCACATTTTCCACTAGAAGAACTACAATAGTTATTTGCCCCGTAAGCTTGATAACACTCTGCATCACTGGAACATCGATCAGTGCATCTTGAATCAATACAAATATTACCATTACAATCCGAATTATTTTGACAAGCAACTAAATGCCAAATCATTGATTCTTCGTAAAGTCGACCATGGCCCCCATAGCCATACCCTGCTCTCGGCGAAAATCTCCAGCCATCTGGACAAGCATAAGGACTTGAGGGATTCGCATAACCGTATACTGCATAGGTAGAATAATTATTATCATATATAAACGAAGAGCCATAACAGGGAGTAGATTCTGCTGGATCATGAGATCCCATACTTACATTACCCACCAATGTCCAATTTGTACCATTAAAACATTCCGGCCTAGAATAAGATTTCCCGGCACCATTATTGGCCGTACTAATAAATCTTAAAACTAAAGTATCTAAACTCCAGCAACTACTTGGTAAAGTGATATTATAAGCAGGATAAATTCCATGCCTAACTTTCCAGACACTATAGGAAAGTGCATTTTTTGGAGTAGTATAATTTATGTAGAGGTAATTGTTTATTGTTGAATAAAAATTACCATTTTCTTGAACTTTCCAAGTACTATTTTTACATTTTCCCACTATGCATATATTGCTAGAAGGACAATCCGAATCTAAGGTACATGCTCCCTCAACACTAACATTAACAATCTGCAGCATCCATCTGGCACAATTAGATTCATTTGTATTTTGGCAGCCACATTCCCAAAATCCACTATATTTTTTACAAGAATAGGTTGCAATTAAATTATTGCCATTATTTAACGAATTAGAGGGAACATTAATATTGGCAGTTGCACTAGAAGCTATCCAGCTAGAATTTCCAACTGTAGCTTGGGGGAAAGTAAATTCTACCCAATCAGAAATATTGGTATTATAATAATAAGCTTTGTTGTAAATAAATCCTCCTGCTTGATTAACACTTATATTCAATCTTAAATTGTTAACATCAGTCATAGCCACATTTTCTGGACTAACTGTAAAAATTAATTTATTTCCATCAAAAACATCAAAAGGTGGAGCAAAATCAGTTGAACTATAATCTCCTTCATTGTAAATAACATTTCCAGTTAATCTAAAATAAATTAAACCAAAGCCAATAAGAATTAATAATAAAATAATAACTAGATACATCCAGAAGTTATTTCTCTCTTTCACTACTCTCTTTTTCATTCTAAACTATGCTAATTAGACTTTATAAATATTGATGAACATATACGATAAAATAATTAAAGATTACAATAAACC
This sequence comes from Candidatus Woesearchaeota archaeon, assembly GCA_964383425.1. Taxonomy (GTDB): domain Archaea; phylum Nanobdellota; class Nanobdellia; order Pacearchaeales; family GW2011-AR1; genus CAIPOI01. The sequence goes on along the minus strand of CAYLGX010000025.1, from coordinate 1,630 downwards.
ACTTACATTACTTGATGGCTTCTTTGGTGTTTGAGTTTGAGTTGTTGGAACTGCGCCAGAACCAGCAACAACACTTCCAAGATTAGCAGTGCTAGCAGTACAAGTAGATGAAGCAACAACTACTGAAGTATCTGAAATATCTAGAGTTTTTTCAACATTTCCAATTTGTACAATAGGGGCTATTCTTATTTCTTGAGGCATAGTTTCAAGACCCAGGAATGAATAATCTCCGGACTCAAGTTCGTTTAAGCTAGCAGTGTTTACTAAAGAAATACTAGGTTTGCCTTGATAAAAAGCAATTAACTTAATTCCAGTAAGATTTGCATTTCCAGCGCCCCTCTTTATGTTGAAACCAAGTTCCCTAGTTTGAGTATTATAACAAGGCATGCCTTTTGCATCATCGATGTAAATTTCCAAATCTGCCGAACTCGCTTGCGTATTTTCACTAACAAATTTGTAAATAAAAACACTAACGAAAGTAACTGCTATAATTGAAACTAAGACTAATAAAATAGTTACAACAATTGAAGATATTCCTTTTTTGTTTTTCATCTTTTCTTTTTTCATTTTAAATTATTAATTTCGGATTAAACTTAAACCAGTTCCATTGTTATACAACTGCGAGATTTCGGCCGAACTTAAAGATCTATTCCAAATAGAGAGTTCATCAATTGAACCATTAAAATATCTCCCCCAATAAAATCCTGGATTTGCTCCAGAACCGATTTTAACAATAGACGGAAAATTACCCGAAGTTACTTTTAGTGAAGAATTGTCTGTCAATTTTCCATTCAAGTAATACTCATATACTCCGTTGGCTTTGTGCACTACGCTTGCCTGATACCAGTTATTTAAAGATGTAAAACTATAATTTCCGTACATCCAAGTATAACTTGCTTCAACACCCATTAGTTTATTACTTAACACGTCACCATAATTATCTCCTCCACCAATACCATAACCAAAACCTGGGCCAGGATACTCATTTCCGAGGTATATAATAAATCCGTTATTTTGATTTAAAACCGAAGGTTTTATCCATGCAGAGATTGTAAAGGTAGATCGCGATAATGCAAAAGAAACATTAAGATTATTCGCTTGCCCCTTAAACCTATACGGTGCTCCACTAAATATATAGGCGCCCCCCACTTTTCCACTTGTTTTATTTGCCCCATTATTTGTTGCGTTATATCCGTTACCCGAATAATCTTGAGTGTTAGTATCTAGTGGATAATAGGCTACTAAGCCATAATCAATACAGGACTTAATAGTTCCGCAATTACTTGTTTTGTTCCCATTAGTACAAACGCTCCACGATGAATCCATACAACAAGATTGAATATTACCGCAATTGCTTGTTTGACTTCCATTAATACAAGCGCCCCATGTGGCGTCCACGCAACTACTAACATTAACAATCTGCAACATCCATCTAGCGCAATTAGATTCATTAGCATTTTGGCAGCCACATTCCCAAACTCCCCCATATTTTTTACAAGAATAGACACTAACTAGATTATTACCGTTGTTTAATGCATTAGGAACAATCGACAATTCAATAAATGCACTCGCAGATATCCAGCTAGAATTTCCAACTGTAGCTTGGGGGAAAGTAAATTCTACCCAATCA
>CAYLGX010000024.1:0-11203 GCA_964383425.1 Candidatus Woesearchaeota archaeon | reverse complement strand
ATCCTAGAGATTTAAACGATGTTCTTAAAATCGTGAAAATTGAGAAAGAGGTACAAGGATGTGCCCTTTATTTTCCTACAAAAACAAATCGAAGATATAATGTATACGCTACCCCTGATTTTGCCAACGCCTGGTCAAATATAAGCCCGGATATAATTGGAAACGGAGGTCTAGAGAAATTTTTGGATAGCGATATAAGTAGGAGTAATAAAATGTATAAAGTAAATGTTATATTTTAAAATTTATTTTAATTTATTCAAAATAAATTGAGGTCTTCCAGGAATAGCTTCTTTAGATTTATTCTTTGGATCTTTTACTGCAAAAATATCCTGAAAAAGTTTCAGTTTACACTATCTCAGATAAAAAAGGACAATGTATCAGCAAAGAAATTTGTACTGGCCCTCATGCAAATAATTTGAGTGAACTAGGAAAATTTAAAATTTTAAAAGAAGAAAGTTCTTCAGCCGGAATTAGAAGGATTAAAGCCGTATTAGAATAGAGATATTATTTTTTATTAGCTATAATTTTATCCAGTTTTCTTTCCATCCTTTTCATATCGCCCAAGATATTTTCCATTTTTCTAAATCTTTTCATGTTTAGATAAAAACCTACACCTTGAAAGATAATCCATAAAACAACTATGCCTCCAATTGCTTGAAGCCATAGTGCAATAGTGCCTACTTGGGCAAGAATTTCAACTGAACTTAAATCTACCATCTTTTCAAAATAGTAAGGAAACTAGACTTTAAAAATATAAGGTTAAGAGAAAAAAAATAAAAAAATAAAATAAAAATTTATTTGAAATAACTTACAGCAGGTTGATAAAATCCTAAATACCAGATTATTAACCCGTTTAAAGCTAAACCAACTATACTAAAAGGCCTCAGTGAGCTAATAGCACTCAGTGCACAAAGCACAATCATAAATATTCTCGCCCAATTTTTACCATTCCATAGTCCCCGAGCAATAAAATAGTCTAAAATAGCAAGCCCAATAAATACTATTCCTAGAACAATAAATAAAGTGGCCCCAATTCCGCTAAGTCCGGCTGCGTCAGGCACCATTAAAGCAATAGCTGAAGCAATTGCACTAGAACCTACTGCCAAAGCTATGCCTGCAATTAAAGTAAAAACGGCACCAATATATCCCAAAATTGCTAAAATTTTAACTCCCACTGGTCTTTCATTTGAAGAACTAATTTTCTTTTTTGTTTGTTTTAATTTTTTTGCCATTTACATACCTCCTTTCATAACTGAATAATACTAATTAGATATAGATAATCTTGTATATAAATCTTATATCGTACCAGAAAATTATATCTTTTTTATCTTTGCCATAACTCTATCATAAAAACCGGAATATCCTACATAAGAAGAAGCCGGATGAGGCAAAACAAAAGTAAAGTAATTTTTACCATTAATGAAACTAATAAATTCTTGATCAAGTAATGAAGAAAAATTTTCTACTTCTTCATTTCTAAAAATATTAAAAAAAGAATTAGCACAAACGCTTCCGAGTAATAATAAAGTACTAGGATTTATTATGCTTATTTCCCGGTTAAGAAATAAACTAAAATTTTTTATTTGTTCCATAGAAGGTTTTCTATCTCTGCCATTAACTTTGCCAGGATAATATTGTGCAATGTCTGAACTGTAGACTAATTTTTTTTCATTATCCGATAGAAGAGTATAACCTGCAGAGCTAAGATGTTTATCCAGTTTTATACCAGTAACGCTCAAATTACCATTTGGAAAAGTATAGGGGATACCTGAAACTCTTTGAGTCTTTTCTCCGGGGGCCTGTCCAATAATAAATAAATTAGAATCAAGCGAGGGATTTAGCACTTTCCTTGGAACTTGAATGCTATCAAAACCAGGCAAAGATTTACAAAATTCATGAGCTTCAATATATAATTTCTCAATTTCAATAAATTTATCCATTATGTAAAATTAATTTATTCTATAAAAATTCCGGGTTTTCCAGGTTTAGCTTTTGAAGCCTTTCCCTGAGGGTCGTATTTTGCCTTATCATTGACTGCGAAAATTTCTAAGTGTTTTCCAATTGCTTTTTCGATTTTTTCCTTTTTTATCTTGCCTAATTCAAAAGGCATTACGTAAATATAAACTTTATTTATAGTTTGTTTTTCGCCAAGTTTAGCAAGTATCTCCGCAACGTTTAAAATAATCCCCTCAGTAAGATCTTCTTTTTTAATTTCTTTTACTTCTTCATACTTCGGCCACTCTGCTAAAGAAATAAATCCGTCATTTCCAAGTTTTGCCCATAGCTCTTCAGCAATATGCGGGCAGAAAGGAGACATAACTTTAATCCATTTTTGTAAAAATTCAATAATCACTTCATGATTCTCTCCGCCATTGTTAATATATTCCCTTAAATTTGAAGAAAGCAAGAAAAATGCCGAATTAGCAGCAACCCTCAAATCAAAATTTTCAAGAGCATCGTTAATAATTTTTAATTCACGATTTAAAGAAATTAAAAGTTTTTCATCAAGCGAAGGATTAGATTTTCCTTTTTTAGCTAAAGCAGTTTCAACTAAATTAGAAATTCTTTCTAAATTTTTTCTATAAGAAGCAACAACTCCTTCGTCCCAAACTACATCAAATTCAGGCCCTGCAATATGAGAATAATAAAGTCGCATCGCGTCAACCCCAAATTGTTTAATTGCATCAGGAATTGGTTGTGCTCCGCCCTTAGATTTGGAAATTTTACTGCCCTTTCCTAAAACCCAATAATTAATAAAAATACCTTTTGGCCACATTTCTTTTGGAAGAATTCCGACATGATTCATGATAAACACCGGAAAATGAACTGTCTGATGTTCTTTTCCGCCCAAATTTATATCCAGAGGATACCAATAAAGCACATCTTTTCTAATCTCGCTCCAAATGGCATTTTTTGGTTTTCCTTTTCCTAAAAATACATAATCAAAAAACTCTTCATTCATTTCATTTAATTTGATTTTTCCTTCCTTGAAATATATTGAAACTAAATAATAAATCGGGTAAAGAGTAGAATCTGAAATAGGTTCGATAGTCCATTTTTCATCAAAGGGCATTTTGGTTCCAAGCCAACTACCCAGTCTAGCACACGCCCTATCCTGGAACCAATCAAGAACTCCGGAAATATTTTCCTTATATTGTTTAGGTTTTATAGTCATAGTAGCGGCATGTTTTTTAGAAAGTTCCGTGAGATTTTTATCCGAATATTTCACAAACCACTGATCTTCAATTTTCTTTATGATCACTCTTTCACCGCACCTACAAATTACTTCTTCAGATAAATCATACATTATATCTGCTTGGCCCGAATTAATCAATTCTTGTTTCATTTTATCTTTTGCTTCAATTACTCTCATTCCAGAATATTTTCCGCAATTATCAAGCAAAACTCCCGAATGAAACCCTTCCTTATATACTTCTTGCGTCAATTGCTCAAGTCGCGCATCATCTTGTGAAATTATTTTGTTTCCTTCCACCACATTTACTGCAGCATTATCTCCATATTTGTTTGTATGGATTATGGGGATAATCTCTAAATTTTCTATTTCTTCAATAAGATCCGTGTTAAATTTGTACAATTTATTAAGCTCCTTATTATCCTGAAGTTCTCGCAAAGCAATATAATCATAAGGTGCATCAGAAGGAACACATGTTACAATTCCCGTGCCAATATTAGCATCAACGAATCTAGAGGGCAAAATTATAATTTTCTTTTCAATCCCCGGAGCAATAGCATATTTGCCTAGAAGATTTTCTTTAAAATCCGCAATAAAAGTTAGATCATTTCTCTGATGTTTTAATTTTTCAAATGCTTCTTTACTTAAAATCCATTTTTCTTTGTTAACTTTTACTTCAATAAGATTTACTTTGGGATTAATCCATAGGTTCGTTTGCCCAAAAATAGTTTCAGGCCGCAGAGTAGCAGCAACCAAATATTTATCACCATATTTAAATTTTAAAATAGTAAATTCTTGTTTTTCTGCATTTCCGCCCTTAGAAATATCTGTCTCAGAAGCATCTACTGCCAATGGCCCGTGAACCGGACAAGCAGTAGCAAAATATGGTTTTTGGACTAGTAAATCTGCATCTTTTAATTTTTTAAATTGCCACGCTATAAACTTGTTATAATCCGGATCAATAGTACAAGTAAATCTTCGCCAGTCTGATAGAAATCCGAACTTTCTCCAAGACTGGTTTTGATAAACTTCATTGAAATAAGCTACAATTTTTTCAGGAGTTTGAAGATCAACAAGTTTATCTTTAGGACAACCATTTGCTAAAAGATATTCAATCCAATCTTTATTATTTTCACGAACCTTTTTTGCAAATGCAATTGCTTGATTTCCAGAAGCATGAGTTCCGACAGGGAACAATACATTGAAACCCTGCATTCGTTTATATCGGGTAATTATATCAGTATAAGAAAAACCTCGCATATGACCTACATGTTGATACCCACTAATTCCAGGATAAGCGAAAATCATAAAAAACTTTTTCTTTGTTTCATCTCTATTTGCTTCAGAAATCTTAGCAAGATCCCATTTTTTTTGCCATTTAGACTCAATTCTAGCAAAATCTATGCCCTCAGGAGAGTCATTAGCTACTATTGGAGTGCTAGCACTCTTTGTTTTTTTAACTACTTTTGCCATGTTGCTATATACTTATGGTTATTTTTAAATTATTCTAAGCCATAGAAGTGTGGAGTCTAAAGAAACTACAATTTAAATTACAAAATACTCAAAAACATAGCTTTAAATATTTTTATTTCTAGAGGTTAATATGGCTGAAAAATTTCAGGTAATTGTGCAAGGAAAAAACTTTTATTCCAATAAAAAACAAGCTATAGATCTAGCTAGTACGAGCTTCTTTGGAGAATTAAAAGAAGGGAAAGTAGCCTATTCCATTTTTGAAGTTTTATACCTTCTTGAAAAAAATAAAATTGAAATTATAGAAAACAATAAAAAAATAGAATTTAATGCCCTTTTAAACAAATATAAAAAACATGTAGAAACTTATCTTGTTTTCAAAGATTTAAGAGAAAAGGGTAATATTGTAAAAGAAGGATTGAAATTTGGATGCGATTTTAGAATTTACGAAAAAGGTAAAAAACCTGCAAAAGACCACGCAGCTTATTTAGTTTGGGTATTAAACTACAAAGATAAATTAAGCCTAAAAGATTATTCTGCTAAAAATAGAGTAGCACATTCAACAAACAAAAATCTACTTTTAGCCATAGTAGACAGCGAAGGAGATGTTACCTATATAGAATCCAATTGGAAAAACCTATCTTAGAATTAATCTATAAATTTATAATCTTAAATTCTTAAATAATAATATAATATGGGACAAATTAATGGAAAAGAGGTAAAAGAGAATATCCTTAAATTTTTAAATGAACATGGTCCAAGTTTACCAGTCGCAGTAGCCAAAAGAGTCAGCTTAAACTCTATTTTTGCTTCAGCGTTTTTATCTGAACTATCCGCAGAAGGCCTAGTAAAAATAAGTGATATGAAAGTCGGGGGATCGCCATTGTATTACACTCCTGCAACATATGAGAAGCTAGAAAACTGGACAAATTCCTTAAATCAGAAAGAAAGAGAAGCTTGTAATCTATTAAAACAAGCAGGAATCTTGCAAGATAGCTTACAACATCCAGCAATACGAGTTGCACTAAGGGGATTAAAAGATTTTGCAATACCATTCAAACAAAATGAACAGGTACTTTGGAGATACTTTTTATTTTCAGAAGAAGAAGTTAGAAAAAGACTTGAAGGAAAACCTCAAGAAATTAAAGAAGAAATAAAGCCAGAACCTGCTAAAATAGAGATTATAACTCCTCAAGTAAAACCTGAAATAATTCCACAAATAAAGATCGAATCAAATGAAACAATAATTAATCCGACTCAAGTAATTTCCCCATCAAAAGAAATAATAGAAACGCCTTCACAAGAAATTTCTGAACAAGCCCTCCCTGCGGAAAATATTACACTAAAAAAAGAAAAACCGAGACTAGAAAAATTTCTAGATGAAGTAAAATCACATTTAGTAAGTAAAAATATTGAAATATTGAAAATAGACTTTTTTGATAAAAAAAATGTAATAGGTAAAATTAAAATAAATGAGGCCCCTTGTCTATTTTTTGCACTAGACAAAAAAAGAATAGACGAAAAAGAAATGATAAAAGCCTGGAAAAAAGCTGCAAGTCAAAATTTGCCCTATTATATTTTTACTAGGGAAGACCATTCTAAAAAGTTAAATGAGATAATTTCTGCCGCCAAGGGTATGCTTGGAAGTGACAAAATTGCAAGTTTTGTGGCATAGTAATCTTTAAAAACCAGAAAATGAAGTTAATAATATGGGACGAGTAAAAAGTGCATTAATAAAAAGAACAGCTAGAACCTTAGCCAAAATAGGAAAAAATTTTGAAAAAGGCTTTGATGTTAATAAAAAAATTCTAGGAAGTAGCATGCCGAGTAAAAGAATGCGAAATAGAATAGCCGGGTATATCACTAGAATAAAGATACTTGAAGAAAAGAAAAAAGTAAAATTAAGTAAAATAGTATAAACATGGCAGAAATACAAAAGCAAACAACAGAAAAAGATAACATTATCTATATCGGAGAAAAACCTTTTATGAATTATGTTACTGGCGTAGTAACTCAATTTAAAACAAAAAATGAAACAGAAGTAATTGTTAAAGCAAGAGGAAAATTTATTTCAAGAGCAGTAGACGTTACAGAAGCTTCTATTAAAAAATTCTTAAAAGAAGACAACATAAAGGTTAAAGATATTAAAATAAGTTCTGAAGAATTTGAAAACAAAGAAGGAAAAAAAGTTAATGTTTCTACAATTGAAATTGTTTTAGTCAAATAATAATTTCTATATATTCTCACTATTCCAAAAATATATAAACTAACTAATCTACTAACTAATATGCCACAACCTAAATTAATGAATGGTAATAAAGCAGTCATTATTTTAGCTGTAGCTAAAAAAAATCTAGGAGTCTTGTATTAAATTACAGGGCCACTAGAACATACTTCTAATATTAAATAATTAAAAGACATGAACTTTCGGCCCAAATGTAATTCTAAGACTCCTATAAACAATTAAATCACAGGAGGAAAAACAAATGAATAGAACAAACTATCAAACAGACCAAAGAATAAGCTATTACGCCTCTGAGGGAAGAATAATGGAGCTCCCTATTGCAGCAAGCATAAGGGCACCCCGGCGAAGGTCAGAAACTATGGATCTAAATGCTAAAGTAACTGATAATGAAACACTCATATGGGCATTAGAAGCAGATCCATCTGCCCAGTCCGGACAATAAACTAACTGACCTAGGCAATAGAGGCATTTAATTTTTTAATCTTAGAAAGATCATTCTTTTGAAGAACCGGAGAATCAAATGATTTTCCGGATTTTATTTTTTTCTTTTTGTATTTTTACTAGGCAAATTATATCGCTTATTAACAATTACGGCAAATGCAATGAACATAATAGTTACAATCAAAGCAACAATAAATTTAGAAATATCCCCTATGCCTTGCCAACCTCTAATAAACCCATAGATAATAAGTGTAAGTCCAGCAAAAGCAACTCCTGCAGCAATATTGACCATTGAAAACAAAAACATACTAATTACTATGGCAATTATTCCAGCAACATTATTAATTATAAACAAATTTTTCCCGTAAACATTTGAAGCGGCGTTATATTCTTTTTGACAGGTATCATAATATGCCTGCTGTTTATCAATAACAGGCTGTTTTTCCTTAATTAAAATATTACATTCGCGAACGCTAAGGTTATCTGCACATAAATCCATTCCATAAACTGAAACTGGTTGAGCATATAAAGAATAATTACAAAAATCTTCATAAATCGGTTCTTTATAAAAAACTTGTGTTCCAAGCATAACTACCATATAAAGAAGAATAGCAATACCTATACCGAAAACAACATTCATAACTCGAGCCATTTTTTATCCTTTGACCTCTTTTTGTTAAACTAGTATAGCCCCTAAGCTTTAAAAATGTTCTTTATTTAGGGTTTATATGGATAATCTGGCTCGGTAACTCAGTGGTAGAGTGCGGCTCTCATAAGGCCGAAGTCGAGGGTTCAACTCCCTCCCGAGCCACCAATTTCTTGAATTCTAATAAATTTCTGTTTTTGAGATGCAATGCCCTTAATTTGGTCATTATACATTTTATCATAAGCTAAAAATTCTTCAAATTTTTTCTGATGTTTAAGATTAACAAAACCCACAAGATTTTCAAAAAGTAAAAGATTTTCTTTCCCATTAAATTGAAATCTGTATTGCGGTTGAATATTAAACCGGGGATTTACATTCTTTCGTTTAGCTAAATAAACGGCCCCGTTCATACCCATTTTTATCAAATATTCTTGAATTTGAGTTATTAACTTCTTAGAAATTCCATTTCCTTCAATGCGAGGATAGTACTTATGGGGATTTTTTGTTAAAACTAAACTTCCGTCCGTAGCAATAAAACCCGCAACAACTAAACCAACTAAATCTTTTTCATAAAAATATGAAGGAATAAATAGTGCTGGTCCTTTCTTACCTATAGGAAAACCATAAAAATGAAACTTATCAAATAAAATTTTATCAGGAAAATTAATTTCTATTGCGCCGCAATTACTTCGCTTTTTTATAGAAACCGACTTTCTTCCAAAAGATTTTAACAAATCCGTTAAAATGTATTTATAAAAAGGCCAATCGTCGGAAGCACATCCAGTTATTGAAATACAAAATCTTTCTCGTTTAGCTTTATCTACATACTGCGACAAACATCCATCCCCCAACATAATTCCATAAAATAGCGCAAACTTTTGCTCATAATCCAAAATAGTTATATCGAAGAAGCTCATATAAAATAAATGAAAGAAAAGTTTATATATTTTACGCTCATGAGGCGGGGGTCCCAGGTTCAAATTCTTCAATTCGGTTTAAGAGAATTGAATGATCCTAAAAATCTCTAATTTTTTGGACCTGGAGCACCCATTATTTTTTAGATAAGAATGTAATATTATCGTTAATTTTTCTAGGGATTATATGGAAGTGAACATGATTAACTACTTGTCCGCCAGCTTCAAAGTTATTTTGTATTAGGTTAAATCCTTCAGCCTTTTTTTCTTTAATTAGTCTTAATGATTGTTGTTTAGCAATACTAATTAATTCAGTTCCAAGTGTTGAAGGCATATCTAAAAGAGTAGTATAATGGGCTTTAGGAATTATTAAACAATGCCCATCTGCTATTGGTTCAAGTGGAATCAATACTAAAAAATTATCGTCTTCATAAATAGAAACCTTGGGAAGTTTACATTTAATAATTTTACAAAAAATACAATCTTCGGCCATAAATAAAAATAAAATCCAAAATTTATAAATCTATTCAATAAGCAATAACGCCATCATAATTAATATGCCGAGAATAAATGCGAATATCTGCCCTATTGAAATCCAAACCTTAGTTTCTTTATGCAGCTCGGGTATTAAATCACTACCTGCTATGTATAAGAATCCTCCGATGGCCAGAGGGACCAATATTTGTTGTATATCAGGGATATGTTTTCCAAGAGTTAGGGCTACTATTGCTCCAAAAATGGCTACAATTGCAGTAATAAAATTCAAAAATAATGCTTTAAATTTAGTAAATCCTCCGTGGATTAAAACTCCGAAATCTCCAATTTCTTGCGGAATTTCATGAAGGATTACTGCGAAAGTAGTTGCAATTCCGGCAGGAATACTTGCTAAATAACTTCCGGCGATAATCAATCCATCAATAAAATTATGTAATGAATCGCCAACTAAATTCATATAAGCAAATGGATGAACATGAGTTTTAGTGATGGGCATATGGCAATGTTGCCAATGAATTACTTTTTCTAAAATAAAAAATAAGAGTATGCCTGAAAGTACATAAATTGCACTTAAAACTCCAAATCCACCATTATCTATAACTTCGGGAAAAAGATGTATAAACGCATCACCAAATAGGGCTCCCGCAGAAAAACTAATCATATATATCAAAAATTTTCTCAACTTATCGATTGCCATACCGAGAGTAAAAAGACCAACAAGAGAAATAAGACTAACAATAACTACACTAACTAAAGAATATAACCAAACCTCATTCATAAATATAATAGAAAAACCGAATTTTTAAAGCATTCTAATCTTCACTAATTACCAAATTGGGCATTTTAGCATGAGGAATAACTGCATTTTTTGGCAAAAAAGCATTATATCTTCTTCTTACAAATTCACCTATATTCTGACTAGTATCCTTTTCATAAAAACAATCGAAATTAGCAATACCTCTCCAATAATCTTGATTACGAGAAAGTTCAGACATACCGACTATCATAACTTCCGGAGCAATAAGTTTTCTTTTAAGTGCTCGGTCTACCGCAACATGCCCATCAAGTTCGCACATATCTGTATCTGAAAGAATAACGCTAAAAGAAGATTCTTGTAAACAACTTTCAAGTTTACTTCCATCATCAAGAGCCGTGACCCTAAATCCGGAAGCTTCAAGTTGATTTTGATATGCTGCTCTCAATTTATCATCATCCTCCATAATTAATAATGCAGTTTTATTAGTCTCCATAAAAATAATAAAAAAAAGCCCTTTATAAAAATAACGGATATATAAAATATATTGAAAGTGGACTCGCCGGGAATCGAACCCGGATTACCCGACTGCCAGCCAGGTAGAATAACCGTTATCTTACAAGCCCATAAAATATTATAAGAATTACTCCTTTTAAAAGTTTAGAATTAAGAGATTATTTTAAATTAGAAAATACTTTTTTAGCAAGTTCTTTTGTCTGTGCAGACTGGTCGCTATCCGCATTTGTAACTAAAATAGAAACAAATGACTACTATAGGAAGTGAGATAGGCATTAGGCACTGAAGTATATTCTGCAGATTTTATTCCAACATCATTTTTTTCAATAAGTTTAGAAAAATCCTTTAAACCCATAGCATAAGCTGCATCAATTTCCGCAGAACTTCCATGAGAAACAGAAATTAAAATACTGGCACTAGAAACATAATTGCAAACCAAGGAAGGTAAATCTCTCTTTACATAATTTTCAACAACAACTGTACTTTTCAAACTAAAAGTAGAATCTACAAAACTTCTTGGGGCAATACC
>CAYLGX010000023.1:0-11955 GCA_964383425.1 Candidatus Woesearchaeota archaeon | reverse complement strand
CCTTCCTCTTTTTTTTGTTTAAACTTGGTAGTATATTTTGAAACTACGGTTTGTATGGAATTTGTCGGAACTGAGAATAAATAAACTATGCTGGTTAGTACTGCGAGTATACCGTAGTCACTTGGCCCCAGCATTCTAGCCATAGAAAAATGGAATAGATAGTTAAGGACATTGGCCACATTCATAAGTACTAGCAGGAGAAATCCACTCATAAATAATTCATTAGACTTAAGATTTTTAATTTTTGCTATAATGTCCATATTAATTAGACAAATAAAGAATTTTTAAATACAATCAAAGCAGCAAGACATATTACGATCTGTATTGCAAAAATAAAGTACACTACGTCCTTTTCGTAAACCTTTCCTTTAAACTTTTTAAGGAGCAAGATGGATAGGTGAGTTAGTCCATAAATTTTATCATAAGGCCGCTCTAAACTTCCATCCTTATTAGGTATACCAAAAGATTGCATTTTAAGTTTTCCTCTAAGTTTCAATATTGTTTCAAGAATGTATAACATAAAAACAAATATAGCTATTTTTTCAAAATTACCCAAGATAGCCATTCCACCAATAACACTTCCAATTGTCCAAGTTAAAATATCTCCAGGAAATACTTTAGCCGGAACTTTATTGTAATAATAGAATACTATTAAACTAGCCACTAAACACAAACCAACCATTGCTAACCAAGGATTTCCAGTTAAATAAGCGATATAAGAAAGAAAAGATACAATAATAATTCCTTGCCCCGCTTCAAGTCCATTAAATCCTGCTAAAAAATTATACGTTGTTGTTGCTCCGGCAATTCCCAAAGGTATCAGTATTAGTGGATATAAAAGTCCGAGATTTGTAAGTCCAATAAATGGAAGGTTAACTGCAGAGTCTCCGGCATTAATTACTACTAGCGGGATAGAAGCCATAAATGCTAAGAAAATTCTCATCCTTATTGATAGCCCGCCATGTTTCCAACCAAGCATGTCATCAGTTAACCCGACCACCGCAAGTATAAGGACCATGGATAATAATCCTAGTATGTCTCGAGTTATTCCATTTGTGTCTTTTAGTATGAAAGTTCTTATAGCTACATATACTAGGACGCCAATGATAAATGCCATAACGACTACAATTCCTCCAGAAGCAGCTACATTTTTCGGATGTTTTAGTTTATTCATGTCTTCCCATAGCAGTCCAGTTTCTTGACATTTTTTAATCCATTTAGGGAGAACTAGTAAACACAAAATAAAACTTGCGAATATGGAGATAAACAATATCTCTTCCATTTTAGAATGCCCAAGGAATGTCTGCTGGAGCCCATTTTAATAAGTATTCTTCATTAACTTTCTCTTTTCCCGTGTAGGTTATATCCCAAATCTTTATTGGTCCTCTTATTCCTTGATAATAAATGAATTCTCCAAGTTTAACATTTCCTTGTGAATTTATTGATTCAATTATCGGGTCTGGTTGAGTGTATGCTAATTTAAAATTTGCAAATTTATTAAATGGATCATTAAGGATATAAATTTGTCCCATTAATCCTCTCTGTACTCTTGGTGAAACATAAATTGCTGCTCCTAGATTATCTAGTTGAACTGCGCCAGTACTATCTTGATATAATCTCTGAATTGGATAAACTGTTGCATTAATTCCAATTTTGAAATCATGTATTTTGCCGCCATAATAAAGGTATCTTATTGGCAGAGTCATTTGTTGTCCATTAGAAACAAAAGCACCCTGTGGTTGTTTAAATGAGATTGAAGAGTTATCTTGTGTGTATTTCAAGTTGATCTGAACTAATCCGGAATTTTCTTTGAATAAATGAACTATAGTTCCATTTAAGTTATATTCAATATCTTCCTCAATAGGCGAAACTGATACTCTTCCAGTTCCTGCAGGATTATAGTAACTTCTTGAAAGTCCATCTTTGGTTTCTTGAACTTGTTTAGGGTCTGAAGGTAAAGCAAATGGCCCTTGGGACAGACGATCATAATTTTCATTACTGCCTATTTGTGAATAGGCTCCGTATTTTCCAATATCTGTTGAGTCTATAAGTAAATGAGTCGCATTATGATTCCATAAGAATTCTAATGCTTGCGGCTGGTTATCTCCAGTTAAAACAAATCGTCCAGTTAGATAATTCCACCATACAATAAAATTACCGCCGTCCGTTACTGTTGCGCGATCACCAATAGATTGAACCCAGTAACCATAGTCCCACCAATGAGCAAATACTGCGTTTGCTGGCGTACTAGTTCTTACCCAGTCCATTGCTTTTTGCCATTGTTGGGTATATGAACTAGGAACAAATGAATAGGATTCCACTTGAATCGATTTAAAGAAACCCCATGCATGATAAATTGCAATAATCAAAAGTAAAGCAAAAATGATAATTGTAATTAATTTCATTGTTTGATCTTTGTATTTTTTTATTGAAAATCCGGTCTCTACAAGTAAATAGGAAAAGAATATTGGTGCGATAGGCACAAGAACCATAATTAATCTAACTGCACTTCTAGCAGTAAACAAACATAGAACAAAAAGAGAGAATAAGAAAATATATTCAAATTCAATACCATTAAAATGATTTTTTTGTGATTTATGATCATGGAAATAGTAATAGATAAATCCACTAACTAATAGTAATGAAAATCCATAGTACAATAATTTACTCAAAAATCCTTCTCCGTCAAGTACTGCCGGATGAGGGGCATATCTGGAAAAGATTAATCCAAATAAAAATAGGAAATACAATAATGTTAAAATCCAGGCTTCTTTTTTTTCTATTTTAGAAAGCATTTTTTTAAATAAAACTACTGATCCGATGATAAATAACCAGAATAATGTTGAACCGAAATTTCCAACCCATTGACTAAAATAAGGTTGTGCATTTTCAGCAACAGTAGTGCTCCATCTTCCAGTAATCGGTTTTATTAATATTTTATTAATAGATTCTATTTTATCTACAAAGAAACTTGGACCTGCTACGATCAAGATTAAAATTGCTCCGGCCAATATTCCCAGGATAAATGTAATAAATGTCCTTGGAATTTTTAAATTATTTAATTTGAGGATTTCATTTAATTTAGTTTTCCATAAAATATTATGCAGAATAATCATCGCAAAAGTCAAAGTAGCAAGTCCAGTATCTGTTCCAGTAACAAATGAAATTAAACTTGATCTATTAGTGAATATTTGTGTAATAACTAGTGAAGCTATTAGCCATAAGCAATAAACTAAGCTTTCTTTTATCTCTATTTTGTTTAGGATTAAAGCAACAAGTCCGGATAGGCCCATGGTGACATAAACATAAGTTACTCCTCCCCAAGATAATCCCATTAAAGCAGTAGAAACTCCGGCTAGTACTCCGAATAATGATGCGAAAGCAAGTTTTTCACTTTTCCAGGCTTTAAGATAAAAATAGAAAGCTAAGAACATGAAGAAAAATCCGATAGATTCTTTTTCAGGAATTCCAGCCACTGTTCTTGATAGGAATCCTGGCATTATAATCATAAATAGGGTAGATATTAATGCAATAATATTTGCCTTTAAGTAATTGGATTTTGATTCGCTTTCATCTTCTATTTTTCTAAGGAATATCATTCTAACGAATAAGAAAAAAGCAATTATTGTTAATCCAAAAACCCATACTGGCATAAATGCTCCTGCAAAATTAATACTATGTTCTCCAAAAATATTAACTATCTTATATGTCAGCACGATCATATAGGAAACCATTTGAAGTTCGGTAGTGGTATCTACAAATAGGGGTACATTTCTCATCGTATCCATTGGGGCGATACTTCCAGTTGTAATCATTTCTTTTGCATATCTCAAAAATACAAACGGATCTAGATCCGGCCCAAGTGTGTAGTCATTAGTAGTAATGTCCCACAGGCCAGGTAGGCCTCCATGATCTGAAAGAGGTAAATATCTAATGTATAATCCTAATATAAGCAATAAAAAGAGTATTGAATAAAATATTAAAGAAGGATGTGTTTTTACAAATTTAATTACCTTTTCCTTTCTTTCTGCAATAATTTTGTCTTCTGAATTAAATTCTTCCATTATACCAGTGTTTTATTATTTAAGAAGGTCATCGACTTCAGTTAAAAGTTCAGAAGCAGATTTCTCTTTTTCAAAAGTCTTGCTTTTTCCGCAATAGGGGCAAGTTCTAGGGGCTTCTGCCTTGAACCTAAATTTACAGTTTTTACAAACAAAATCTTCCATTTTTAGAGTTTATACCAATTTAATATTAATTTAACTGAATAATGCGGGGGTTATAAATACTTCTATTAACGCCGCTATAAATAAGATGACAATAGCGATGATAATTAGGTTAAGTGAATCCTGAATTATACTCCAGAATTTTTCACTACGAGTATCATGTTTGATTATAGCAGTACTTAATATTCCTCCGGCTAGTGCTGCAACAAAATAAGCAGATATTTCAAGTAGCCCATGGAAGGCCATATATCTTGCAAATCCCACATGCAAGTTACTTAATTGGTTTTTAGCAAATATGCCTATTGCCGCTGCAATAACCGAAGCATTCCAGGCTAGAATGAATATTGCTCCTGCCCCGAATATCAATGAAAGAATTAATGTAAATATTAATACATAGATATTATTTGCAAATATGGAAAATAGTCGGTCAGTACTAGTGATTCCGCCAGTAATTCTTACTGGAGTTTGAATTCCATACTGATTAACGCACTCTAAATAATTATCTCCGCCATTAATTTGGCAAAAAGTTTCTATTTGGGCCTTAAATAAGTTTTGACTGTCTGGTATTACTATATACCAAAGTGAAAAAGCAATTACAAAACCGAGGAATAAAAATAAGAAGGTAAGAAGTGCCTTCCCATGTTCTTTTAGCAATGTTAACTCTTCGTCATAAACTAAATCTTTTCTTTCTTCCAGTTTTATGGAATAGTACATATAGGGGAGCGAAAAAATAACACAGAACATTATTACAAATATGCCCATATAGGGGGCTAGAACCGGATTTGCTCCAAAAATCCATTTTGCTAAAAAAACTGCAAGTGTTGCATAAAAAAATCCTACTACAATCATCTCCCAAGGGTGTTGTTCTGCTTTTTTTGGATTTATCAGAAGTTCTAGCATATATTTACTAGCACATTTTAACTATTTAAGTTATATGTTTTTTAAACTAATCTCGGTATGGGCTAATTATTATAATCAGGATTAATTTAATCTAGCTAACGCACATTAAACTATGAAGTTAAATAAATATTTAACTTTTCTTAGTAAGCTATTTCATTCTCTTCTTCTAAAGTATATCCAGTATGGTCTAGATCGAAGTTAAATGTAGCTATAAAATCTCCAATTACCATTGGACTTATTTTAGATTTTTTTAATATTCTATAAACTTTATCTGTGAAACAGTAAGGACATAGTGCAGCCTTATTTTTGTTACATGCAACACAAGCGCTAGTTTCTACAATTAAATCTTCTACTTCTTTCACAAAAGAGTTTATCTTTGGAGAAACTTTCTTTTTTATATCAGGATAATATGTAAGCCAAGTTTTTACTTGCGAGGCTAGGCATTCGTGGCAGAGTGGTTGATTTATGTTCTCACTGCATAAAACGCATTCAGTTGTTGAGTTTAAATTGGGGTTATCAAAGGTCATTTCGTTAGAATTTTAGAAATTTAGTTAAAATCTAACGGATTAATAGGAGGTTTTAATGACCCTTTTAAATCCGTAATTACAAGCAGGGCTAGATGCAGTATTAGAATTCCAGTGCATTAGTGCCTTTTTACTTGTCATATTTAAAATAGTGTGACGGAGTTTATATACTTTTCGTTAAATTATATTTTGAGAAATAATAATTGGTTTGTATCAAGATTATTTTTAAAATTAGAACGGTTACAATTTAGAAATAATTTCATCATAAATTTCTTCTACATGTCCGATTCCTTCAATTTCTAAAATCTTTTCTTGAGGATATTTTTCTAAAACTAAACTTGTTTCTTTCTCGTAAATTTCAAGTCTTTTTTTAATAACTTCTTCATTGTCGTCTTTTCTTCCCTCATGCAAGGCTCTTTTAGTAAGTCTCTTAATGAGCTCATCATAATTGGAAATATAAAGATTAATTATTTTATTTACTTCTATTTTTTGTGCAATTAGATCTACTTGTGCAGGATTGCGGGGAATTCCATCGAGCAGGAGAGTTTGCTCTAGAGGGTTATATTTTTTTTGTTCAACATATTTTTCCAGTGTTTCAAAAAATAATTTTATAGTCAAATTATCTGGGACAAAATTTCCGCCCGAAATTAATTCATGAATTTCTTTTCCTACTTGTGAATTTTTATCTAGATTTCTGAACATATCTCCTGTAGAAAAGTGAAAGTATTTTTTATTTTCAGCAATTAATCTTGCCTGGGTTCCCTTCCCAGCACCGGGTGGTCCAAATATTAATAATGCATTGTATTTCATCTCTTTTTTCACCTATTTAATGATTATCCGTTTAATGGTTTATAAAACTTTATGAACAAAATGATGTTCAAGACAGCGAGGCTCATAAGTTTCATTTTGTTTATCGCCCTCTACAGAAATTATAGGCTCATCATATCTCGCTGGTTCACCATTAATTAATCTCTGAATTCGTGTAGCAATTTGCCTGCAGATATTTCCATCTTCGTTTAATTTGTATCTGCAAATGGCGGATTTTAATTTTATAATTTCATTTGCACGAGTTAAAAGATACGGCATACACCCAAATGGTTCTCCACGAAAGTCAAGTTCAAGCCCAGCCGCTATAACATTTTTTCCTTTTCGTAAGAGATTATCAACTACTTCAATAAGAGAATTATCAAAAAATTGTACTTCGTCAATTGCAATAAGTTCATGTTGTTCTTTAACAATTTCGAGTATTTCTTTAGGCTGTTTTTCACTAACATGTATTGATTTAAAGTCGTAAGTTCTTTCTTTTCTTACATCACAATTCGGTCTTATAAAAAGAAATTCTACATTCATATGTTTTAATGGATCAAGCCTGGACATCAAAGTTTGAGTTTTTCCAGAATACATTGGGCCGCAGAAAACTTCAAGTCTTCCCGGCACTAAATAGGGATTGTATGTCATTTAATTACTCCAAGAATTCAATTCCAAGTTCGCTACTCATACTATTCTTTTTTTTAGTTTCAGCACTTTCTCCACTGCCCATGCCCACAATTTGTGAGCTTTTAACTCCAGTAACAATTAGCATTACCCTGATAGATTTTTCTAGATCTTCGCTGATTTGTGCTCCCCAAATCATTTTGGCATCTGGGCTCAATCTTTCTCCAACTGTGGATATTACTTGTTTAGCTTCTTCAAGTGTTAAATCTGGCCCGCCAATAATATTAATTAGTGCGCCTGTAGCATTGCTTATGTCCGCATCAAGTAAAGGATTAGTAATTGCTTTTTCAACTGCTTCAAGGGCCCTATTTTGAGAATCAGCTTCCCCCATTCCAATTAAAGAAACTCCGCCATTCATCATAACTGCCTTAACATCTGCAAAATCAAGATTAACTAGGCCCGATCTAGTAATTAGTTCAGTAATTCCTTTTACAGCATTAGTTAAAATTTCATCAGCAACTTTAAATGCAGTTTGTAGTGGCAGTTCAGGAGCAAGTTCAAGTAGTTTATCGTTAGGAATAACAATCAAAGTATCTACACTGGATTCCAGCCTTTCAAGTCCGTACATGGAATTTTCAATTCTCTTTTTTCCTTCCATTGTAAACGGCAAGGTAACAACTCCAATAACTAATGCTCCTTGTTTTTTAGCAATTTCTGCAACAACAGGCGCAGCACCAGTTCCAGTTCCGCCTCCAAGGCCGCATGTAATGAATACTAAATCACTATTTCCGAGTTTTTTCTTTATTTCTGAATCAGATTCATGGCAAGCTTCTTCTCCAACACGAGGGTTAGAACCAGCTCCAAGGCCGAGTGTTAATTCTTTTCCGATTAATATTTTTTGATCTGCAGAAGTATAAAGTAAATCTTGAGCATCAGTGTTTATTGCAATCATTTCACATCCCTTGATTCCAATTTCTCTCATCCTGGACAAAGTATTTCCTCCGCCACCTCCAATTCCGAAAACTTTAACTTTAGCAAGTTGCTTTTTTATCATTGCCTCAAGTTCTTTATCGATATCAGCAAGTTCAGAATTCGCGAATACAATTTCCGTTTTTAATATTTCCGACTCTTTTTTTGTATCTATAGCCATGTTTGTTTTTGTGAAACAAAAATAATAATTTATTATTCTATCTCTTTTAACACCTTTTTCTTAAATGCGCATTTAGTTTTTAAGCATTATGGAGTTATAGTATATCTATCTGCGAGAATTCGACTCTTTTTCTTCTAATTTACTCTTTTTTCCCTTGAGGGCTATCTTTGTCATTCTTTTGGGCTTTTTGGAAAATTTCAACATCATAGCCCAATATATCTTTAAATTTACTAGCAAATGCATTAATTACTGGCATTAGTTTTACATCTTTGAATATAATTTTTTTGGCAGCATCTTCTATTTCAATTTCAAATTCATGACCAAAAAAGAAGTTTTGTAGTGCATTAGTCTTTTCTTTCATATCTGTTACTTTTTTCTTGATTGTATAATCATATTCTAGGTCTTTTCCAGCTAAAGGATTATTAAAATCAACCATAACTCTGCCGCCAGAAACAGAGATTACTTTTACTATGTTATTATCCAGTGTTAATGTCATTCCAGGTTGAGGGAGAATTTTTTGAGCGATAAACATTCTCATAGGTATGAGTCTTATTAATTTAGAATCTCTATTTCCAAATCCGTTAGCCGGAGTGATTACTACAGTATACTTCTTTCCTATTTCTTTTCCTTCTAGCGAATCATCAAATCCCTTAACAAGCATTTCTCTTCCAACACAAACTATTAGCGGTTTTACCTGCATTTGAGGATTTATTTTTTTAGCTTCTTGTGCTATGTTGGTATCAAAAACCTCATTAGTTGCAAGATTTTTACCTAAGAATTCTATTTCAACAAAGTCATTTTTTCCAACTTTTCCTTCTGCCATAAATTAGGTAGAAATAGTGCATTTTTAAAACTTATGATTATTGTTTTTATTGATTAAGCAGAAGTGTTAAAAAATCTGAATAGATTTTTTAAATATTAGCATACTCTTTTTCATATAAATTATTATAAATCCTGCTTTTCTGTAATTAATTATGAGTAATAAGTTCATTTATCTAATTTGTCCGGTAAACGATGTGGCTAAAGAAGAAAAAGAATTTTTAGATCAATATGTTTCGAGTTTGGAAACTTTGGGCAACAAGGTGCATTATCCTCCGAGGGACGTTAACCAAGTAGATCCTACTGGAACCAGAATCCTAACAGAACATAGAGCTGCAATGCGTGAAGTTACTGATGTTCATGCTTATTTGGGGCAAAAAACAAAAGGGAGTTATTTTGATTTTGGAATGGCTTACATGGGGGAAAAACCTCTTTTTATTGTAAACTTAAAAGAACTCATGACTAGGGAATTTGAAGATTTTGATAAATTTGCACTAAACCAATCAGTGAATATGCAATTCTGGTCTTCAGAAGCAATATATAATTTGAGGGATTGGGCGCAAACAAGAAAAGAAGAGATAAGAAATGCAGAAAGAATAGAATACGGTGCTCCTTCTTTAGATAAAAAATTCTTTTTTGATTTTGGAATGGCTTTTTATTCTGGAAAACCTATTACCCTAGCAAATAGATTAGAAGTTGAGAAGCTTGCAGTACCAGGAAAAAAGAGTTTTCAAAATGTTCTTCTGGAATTGAATGATAGATATAGCTCCCTAGTTTAGAAAACCTTTATAAACCTACTTTTTTTAAATGGTTTATGGTAACAAAATTGATTACAGCTCATGAAGCGAGAACTGGTGCAGTTATTCTAATTGATGCTCAACCCTGTGCAGTTAAAAGTAATGATGTAAGTAAAACAGGAAAACACGGATCTTCGAAGTGTAGAATTGAAGCAATTGGTTTAATTGATGATAAAAAAAGAATTGTAGCAGTTCCTGGTTCAGAAAAATTTGAAGTACCTATGATTGAGAAAAAGAAAGCTCAAATTCTTTCAGTTAATGGAAATATGGCTAATGTTATGGATATGGAAACTTTTGAAAATTTTGATGTAAAGATGGTAGAAGATCTAGTTGGTCAAGTTAATGCTGACGATCAAGTAGAATATATGATTGTTGACGAAAAAGATAAAATAATTAAGAGGAAGGTATAATTTATGGCAAAACTCGCAGCAGCTCAAGCAAGACTTTTTAAGAATATCTTTGTTTGCAAGGATTGTAGTTCAAAAATAAGATCTGATTCTCTTAGAGTTATAACAGGAAAGACTAAATGCAGAAAATGCGGAAGTCATGCTTTAAGACCAAGAAGAAAGAAGTAATCTTTCTCTTAAACAATAAAAAAAAGGGCCAATGAATACTATTTACTTTTTCGATATAATTTTTCTTATTGTTTTTACCCTGGCTGTGAGTATATTCCTTTACACCCACAGAAAGAATTTGAAGAAAGACGGAATAATGTACCTTTATAGAACTTCTATTGGGGTAAAATTTATGGAACGACTTGGAAAAAAACATCCAAGGGCAATGGGAGTTTTAAGTTACTTGAGTGTTTTTTTTGGTTATCTTTTAATGCTTGCTTCTTTTTATGTTGTATTTAATATTACTTCTGCTTTTACAAATGCAGAATTCGTTAAAGCAATAAAGGTACCTCCGATAATGCCTTTAATTCCTTATCTACCCGAACTTTTCAAAATAGATGTTCTCCCTCCTTTTTATTTTACTTATTGGATTTTAGCAATAGCATTAATAGCCCTATTTCATGAGGGTTTTCACGGTATATTTGCAAGATTCTACGATGTAAAGATTAAATCAACAGGATTTGGATTCTTAGGTCCTTTCTTAGCTTTTTTTGTAGAGCAAGATGATAAGCAAATGACCAAGAAAAAATTGTTTCCGCAGTTAACTATTCTTAGTGCTGGAGTTTTTGCAAATCTTATTTTAACCTTTGTTTTCTTTTTTCTTTTAATAGGTTTTACTTCAACTTGCTATGAGCCTGCAGGATATAAATTTCAAGACTATAGTTATACTGTTTTTCAAGTAGGCGATCTTGCGCAAAGTCAGTTAGGGGCAGCCAGTCAAGTTAATATAAACGGAAATAATTTTACTAAACTAATTATAAACCGCTCTTCTTATTTAGTCGATTCGGAAGTTTATAAAAATAGGAATAATCTTTCTGAAAAATTATTACTTGTAGCTTATTATGACCTGCCAGCAGTTAATTCAAAACTTGAGGGAATTATTGTAAAGATTAACTCTGAAGAAATAAAAACAAGTTCTAAACTTTCTAGTGTTTTAAGTTCCCTTAAACCAAATGACCAAATTAAGATAACTACGCTTAACTTGATTAACAATACCGAAGTACTACAGGAGTATAATCTGACTCTTGGTGCAGATTATCAAAATAGTTCTAGATCAGTTTTAGGTGTAGCCTCTCTTCAACCAAAAATGTCTGGCCTTAAGGGTGCAGTTTACAAGTTCATCAATATGTTTAAGGAACCTTCTACTTACTATGCTCCGAAGTTTAATCCGGCCATGGCATTATTTATTTATAATTTATTCTGGTGGTTGGCCCTAATTAATTTAAGCGTAGCAGTAGTTAATATGCTTCCAATGGGAGTTTTTGATGGAGGAAGATTCTTCTATCTCTCTGTTTTAGCAGCAACTAAAAGTAAAAAAATAGCTGAAATTTCTTTTAAAGTTATGACTTGGATAATACTCGGTCTTCTTGCAATAACCATGATTCTTTGGTTCGTTGGAATGTTTTTGTAAATAAGTTTACTTTTTAAATATCAAATTCTCTACTAATCTATGATCACTAAGAAAAATCTAGATCTTTTAAAAAAGCAACATTA
>CAYLGX010000022.1:6841-12040 GCA_964383425.1 Candidatus Woesearchaeota archaeon | reverse complement strand
AAACAATATATTTAAATATTCCTTCTTTACGCTTATTAATATTATTATTATTATTATTACTTTTATTATAAACTACCTGAAAAACAAAAATAGAAAAAATGAAGTTAAATAATTTAATACTTGTTTTATTAATTTTTGCGGGAGTTACTATTGCTATTTTTGCAGGACTATTTTTTTACTATGCTTCTATAACTAACTTGGAAGATCAAGTGAGTCACAATATGTTAGCTATTGCACAGGCGCGTGCGGGTCATATTACTACTTATGTTGAAGATAACATAGAAGAATTGAATTTAGTGCTGACTAGAACCCAATTACTGGAAGATATAAAAAATTATAATTTAAATTCTAATGAAAAAGAAAAACAATTAATTATAAAAAAATTAAATGATTCTAAAAATGCTTTGGACGAAATAGATCATATTGATTTTATTGGTATGGACGGGATTGTAAAGGCTTCTTCTAATCTTGGGGCTATTGGAGAAAATGTTACTAACAAATATTTTTTTATATACGGTAAAGAAAAAAGTCACCCCTACCTTATTTATGAAAATGGTGAGACAAAACTATTTTTTAGTGGGCCATTTGTCCTAGATGGGAAGACTATGGGCGTAGGGTTAATCTCCATAGAGATTGACGAATTTAGAGAGATTGTTAGTGCGAGACAGAGTTTGGGGAATACGGGAGAATCTTTAATTGCATATATTGATTCTGCGGGAAATTATGTTTATCCATTTAAACGTTTATTTGAAAAAGGAAATGAATATCAGAGTAATACGGGGGAACCGATGAAACAAGCATTATTCGGAAATTCCGAAATTTTTAAGAATAGTTTAGATTATCGTAATGTTTCAGTGATTGCTGCTTCGCAATATATTCCAATACTTGATCTCGGATTGGTTGTAAAGATAGATAGTTCGGAAATAATTGGCAGTTACTCCCCATTTTTTTTCAAATCTTTTATTTTTATTTTAATTGTAATCTTGTTTATTTCTATTATTTTGGGATATATTTTAACAAGAAAAATATCTAGCCCAGTTGAAGAAATACTCGGAGTAACTAGGCAAATAGCAAATAAGAATTTTAATGCGCGAGTCAGTTTGTCGGATATTGATGAGCTGCGGGAGCTAGATAATTCATTTAATAAAACTGCAGCAGTTCTTGAAAATTTAGAAGCAGAGAGAAATCATGTAGACAAAGCTAAAACTGAATTTTTATCTATTACCAGTCATGAACTCCGCAGCCCTATGACTCCCATGAAGGCGCAATTACAAATGGTTCTAGGAAATTATTTCGGGAAGCTAAACAAGGAGCAAAAAGATTCATTAAATATTGTTTTGAATAATACGGAAAGATTGGATAAAATTATCGTAGACTTTTTAGAGATCTCAAGAATTGAAGCCGCCAGATTAAAATTTAATTTTATTCGTGCAGATTTGAATAAAATGGTTTATTCTGTTGTAGAAGAAATGAAGGGATTTATGCCTGAAAAGAAAATAAAAATAATTGCGAATGTTGGGCGATTGCCTATAATTGAAGTAGATCCGGATAGAGTTTCACAAGTTTTGAGAAATTTAGTTAATAATGCAATAAAGTTTACCCCTGAAAATGGACTTATTGAAATTTCTACAAAAGTAGATAATGGCCGGATCTTGTTTTCTATCAAAGATAATGGGGTTGGAATTCCCGCTCAAGCTCAGAAAAGATTGTTTGAACCATTCTATCAAGTAGAAAACATGTATCAACATAAAAGCGGCGGGACTGGACTTGGGCTAGCCATATCTAGGGGAATTGTTGAAAGCCAGAACGGAAAAATATGGTTAAATTCTCAACCTGGAAAAGGTACTATTTTTTATTTTACGATCCCCCTTAAGCCTGTTCGAGATGTTAGGGCTATAAAATTACTTTTTTCAGAAACAGCAAAATCCGAAGAACTTTTAAAATTGGCATTTATTGAATATCTTGGGCCCCTGGGTAATAATGAGTTTGAAAATTTGAGAAATACGCATGGAGCTACGTTTGAATCTATTAACGGTTATATGTCCTACATAGTTAAACAAGGAATATTAAAACCAGAAGCGGCAGAAGAATTTAAAAATAAGGTCGCAGTCATATTAAACATAGAAGAAAAAGATTTAGGGATTGACAGAAAAATTGTTCCCGTAGGTCTAAATGAGTTTAAACGAGCAGGATTAATTCCATGAAGCAAGAAAAAAGAGGTAAAAAATGATTGGTTGGTATGTAGGTTTAATTGGAATCTTTGTAGGAATAATAGCAGGTATTTATTTTATTAAATCGCTCCTTAATATGCGAGGAGATTTAAAGAAGAGTATTTTTTATCTTGCCAGTGCTAGTTTTATCTATGTTGTTTTTTCTTCAGTTATGGTTATTTTGGGTTTAATCCAATATCCCATCACTAATTTATTGTGGGAAATTGTTCCAATACTTTTTGCATTAAGTGCCTTTATTTTTATTATCGGAAGTTATAAATTGGTTAAACTGCTTAATGATCTTTCAGAAAAAAGAGGTAAAAAATGAAATTATCATACATATTAATTTTAATTTTTTTATTTCTTACTTTAGCGGCAATTTCTTCAACTACTTATTTTCTTTATTTAAATTCTGAAAAAATACTTCTTACTCAAGTATCTAACACTCTTGAATCTAATTCGCAATTAATTGAGGAAAATATTAATCTATTTTTGGCTGAGCAGGTAAATAAACTACAATTAATTGCAACTCAAAATGAATTGTCGAATCAAGAACTAGCGAATATGGTGGAGTTAGATGATAGTTTTTATGAGATCTTTGTAGTTAATTCGAGTGGAATAATCGTTGCTTCTTCTAATCAAACCCATATTGGAGTTAATCGATTGAGTGATCCCTATTTTGTTTTGGGAAAAAATCAGACTTATATCAAGCCGGTTTATTTTTCCCCATTGTCCCAAAGATATTCAATAACTTTTTCTGCTCCATTGGAGGATTCAGTGTTAGTTATTCGAACCGATACAAAGTATTTTAATAAACTTACTCAGGAAAGGACAGGTTTGGGCGAAACAGGTGAAAGTTTAATTGCTTTTATGGACGAAAATAATGGGACTGTATATCTTACTAACAGATTATTTTTTAAACAAGCGGAAGTAGTGGTTCCCTTTGTAGATACGCCTTTGCCCATGCAGTATGCTCTGACTAATAGGGAACAATTAACTTTAGACGCTACGGATTACAGGGGAGTAAATGTTCTTGCTGCTTCAAATTATATTGAGTCCATTGGGGCCGGAATGGTTACTAAAATGGATGAATCAGAGGCAATAGGGCTAGCGAGGATTCAATTAATAAGGTTATCTTTAATTATTTCAGCGATAATTCTAATACTCGCGGGGATTGTCAGTTTTTTTATTTCTTATTTAATCTCTGCGCCTATTAAAAAATTAACTGTGCAAGTAACTAATATTACATCTGGAGATTTAAGTATACAACTCGAAAAAAGTAAAATTTTTGAAATCCAAGGGTTAATTGATTCTCTGAACCGAATTTTAGCCTCTTTGAAATTGGCCATTTTAAGAACTGGCTTAACCAAGAGCGAGTTCGGGTTGGGGGAAGTAGTTCGTGCAAAAGAAGAAGCAGAATCTAAATATAAGATTCTATATGAGTCTTCTCTTGACGCTAGGATGACCCTTGCTCCACCAAATTGGAACTTTGCAGAAGGAAATCCTCTTGCACTTAAGATGTTTAATGTCAAAGATGAAAGGCAATTTGAGGCTCTTACTCCGGGCGATTTATCTCCCAAACTTCAGCCAGATGGGCAACTTTCTAGTGTCAAGGCAAAAAAGATGATTGAGCAGGCAATGAAAGATGGGAAAGCATTTTTTGAATGGACTCATAAAAGGTATAAGGGTGAGAATTTTCCTACAACAGTTTTGCTTAGTCGGATCGGAGAAGGAGATAAAGCGTATTTACAAGCCACAGTTCGAGAATTGACTGAAGATTTTAAAAGTAAAAATTTAATTATGGAGATGGGCCATTTGGCCAAAATAGGAGTTTGGGAATTGGACGTTAAGTCGGGCAAACAAATATGGACTGATGAAGTGTATAATATTCATGAGGTGGATAAAGCTCAGTTTAGCCCCAATGTTCACAAGGGTATTAATTTTTACACTCCCGAATCTAAGCCAATTATAGAAAAAGCAGTTACCGAAGCGATAAAACATGGAAAATCCTTTGATGTGGAATTAGATATTATAACTGCAAAAGGCAATAAAAAAATAGTTCATGCTAGGGGCATGCCAATTAAAGAAAAAGGAAAAGTTGAAAAAGTTAGAGGTATATTTCAAGATATAACTAAAATAAAAAGGAAAATAAAAAATGACTGAAAAATTAATTCTCTGGCAAAAAAAATGGGAAACTGGTGTAAAGGATATTGATATATAACATAAGCATTTTATTGGACTAATTAACCGGGCTTATGCTTTCAATGAGGGTGAAAAGAGTAAACAAGTCCTTGCGGACATATTGACCGAACTTGTAGAATATGCTAGGATACATTTCTCTACTGAAGAAGGTTACTTTGAAAATACTGACTATCCAGACACAGATGAGCATATACTAAAACATCAAGAACTTTTAGGCAAGGTTTTGAATTTTACTAAAAGATTTGAGGCCAAGGAAGATTTTTCTAAACTTGTTCTAGACTTTTTAAAATTTTTAAGAGATTGGCTTGAAAATCATTTAGTTAAGGTAGATCATAAATATATTTCTTGGTTTAAGAGTCACGGAGTTAAGTAATATTTAAATAATCTCCCCAACTTGAGAGATTATACTAATAAAGTAATTAAAAAAATGGATAAGTATGGCTGGTATTAAAAAAACAAAAACGACTACTGTAGATAAAGATCATTATGAACCCCTTTATTGGACGCCGCAGATGTCTGTTGAAGAACCGATTATCGATGACCAACATAAGCAGCTTATTGGCGCAATAAACAAGATGCATGAATCCGCAGTTTTGGGCCAAGAACTTGCGAAGGTTAGGGAAACTATTCATTTTGTAGATAATTATAGGGAGGCGCATTTTTCTTATGAACAAAGTTATATGGAAAAAATAGGTTTTCCGGGCCTTGATGAACATATCTCGCTTCATCAAAATTTTATTGAATTTTTTAATGACTTTAATCTTAATTTGAATAAAATTATTACTTC
>CAYLGX010000022.1:0-6741 GCA_964383425.1 Candidatus Woesearchaeota archaeon | reverse complement strand
GAAGAATTATTTTTTTTAAAAGGAGAGGCTTCTGGAGAAGATGAAAAAGTAAAAATTGGTGGAGAAATTGATGAGGCGGAAGTAGAAAAAAAGATAGAAGAAGAACTAGCTCGTGATAAACAAGAAGAAATAGCTCTTGAAAAAGAAAAGATAGCAAAAAAGCTTAAATCAGAAAAAATAGAATTTGATAAAAAATTAAAAGATTTTAAAGAAGAAAAAGTTAAACTTGAAAAAGAAAAACAAGAACTTAAAAATAAAATTTTTAATGAGGCTGATGAAAAGTTTAAAGAAAAATTGAGCGCGGAAGAATCAAGATTAACTGCTCAGATGCAAAAAGAATCAGCAGATTTGAATAAGCAACTGCATGAGCAGTTAAATAAAGAAGAAGCAGAATTAGCTAAAAAATATAATGATCTGATTGCTAAGGAAAAAATGCAGCTAGAATCGAATAACTTACTTGAAAATAAATTAAAATCTGAAGAATTACAATTAAATGAAAGATATAATCGATATACGGAGTCTTTTAAATCTGAAGAGAAAACTAAATTATTACTTGAAATTGATAAAATAAAAAAAAGGCTCATTGAAGAAAATAATAATACTTTGGAAATTGAAAAGAATAGGTTACTTGAACAGTTAAAGAAACAAGTTGATGCTCAGATGCAAAAACAGCTGGAATTGAAGATAGCAGCTTTAGATAAAAGTATGGCGGAAGAGCAAGAAAAGCTTAAGCAAATTTTAAAAGAGTAAGTTTTTAGACGTTTTTATTGATTTATCTATCCCTTATACGACTTTTTAACTTTAATTTTTAGATTTATTGGCATTTTAGCCTTCTAAATTATAAAATTTAGGTATCACATACGAATATCTTACTTAACTATCTTATTTGTTTATGTCTTATGTTAGTCTTACACGTATGTGACTGTATTCACAACATTTATAAAGAATAGGCGCTCTTATAATTTGTAAAAGGGCGAACATGGATGGTAAGATATAATTCTCCCCATCTCAACTCGAATTCATTAAAAATGATTGTTGAAAAAGATAAGACAAAGATTAAAATTTCAGACTTATTGAAAAGTCATCCTGAAGGGCTTTCTATTGTGGATATTATGAAAAGTACAGGTCTTGCTAGGCATACTGTTCTTGCCAGGTTGCATGGTTTAATTGGCGGAAATCAAATAGGCGTTAGAAAAGTTAATATGGCTAAACTTCATAGCTGGAAATCTCATGATGAGGGAGAATTAGTGGAACAAGGTGAACGAGCAAAGCTTGTGGAACTTGAAGAAAAACATCTTAAAAATAAACCGCTAGGGGAAAACTTAGATAAACCTGTAGGTGAAACTTCTAAACCTAAAGCATTTGATATGTCTGCGATTAGGGCAGAAATAGATGCTGAACTGAGGGGCGGAAAAATTAAAGGGAGTGGGGCCGAAATAAAAGAGCAGAGGGCCCCAGTTTTGCATGTTGTTAATTCTTTAAAAGGAAAATTAGGTGAGGTTGGAAAAGGTTATATCAATACGGGAATTGAGGGGTTTGATGAATTATTCGATAAGGGTATCCCAATTGGATCAAGCTTACTGGTTGCCGGCGGGGCTGGGAGTGGTAAAACAATTCTTTGTTTACAAACTTTGATTAATAAAGCCAATGAAGGTAAAAAATGTTTTTATATGAGTTTTGAAGAAAATGAGACTAGATTAGTCGAGCATATGGAGGGTTTTGGTTGGAATCCTAAGGAACTTATTAAAAAAGGATTTCTTCGGATTCAAAGAATGAATCCATTTGATATTACTCGAAATGTAGATGCCTTACTTGCCAAACAAAGGGGAGAACTGCTTATTGATATTGATCCGGTTATTTTACCTACTGATTTCGCAAGTCCCGACTTTATCGTTATAGATTCTTTGACTGCAATAGCTTCAGCTTTTACAGGTAAGGATGAAACTTACAGAATCTACATCGAGCAGTTATTTAGATTTTTAGAAAAAATTGGAGCTACTTCATTTCTTATAACTGAAACAGAACAAGTTCCAAAGATATTTTCTCAAACAGGAGTTGAAGAATTTTTAGCAGATGGAGTAGTAGTACTCTATGCGATAAAACATGGGAACGTGAGGGAAAATGCTATCGAAGTTTTAAAACTTAGAGGGGCAAGCCATCAAAAGAGGATAGTTGCACTGCAAATTTCTTCTGGCGGAATAGTAGTTTATCCTGAGCAAGAAATTTTCTCGGAAATATAACCTTTTTAAGTTAACCCCACTATTTTTTAAAATTTTATTTAGTTTGACTTAGTTTATCTTACATTGTAAATTTAATGTAGTTAGGTTAATATTTATATATCTACTTCCTTTGATTACATAAAGGAGAGTGCTATCATGAGTTTAAAAAAAGTTATTAAGCCTGCAGAATGGACTAGCGAGATGAGTGTTGAGGAACCAGTTATTGATTCTCAGCATAAGAAACTTTTTGCTATTTTTAATGAGTTAATTAAGGAAGTAGGTTCAGATGAGCGTGTTGCTCTTTTAAGGACTACGATTCATGCCCTGGACGATTATGTTCGTCAGCATTTTAGTTATGAGGAAGAGTATATGCTTATGTTAAATTTTCCGGATTACCAAAAGCATAAAACTATTCACAAAAAATTAATTTCTTATTTAGATAATTTTAAAGTTAAACTCGATAGGGTACTTTATGAAAATAAACAGCAGGTCTTAGTCTCAGAAAAGCTTGCTGGGCTAATTATTGATTGCAGGAATTATTTGGCTAATTGGTTAAAAGAACATATTTTTGGAGCAGATCAAAAATATCATAGTTACGCTGTGAAAAAAGGTTTTATTGGTAAAAAATTAGCAGATTGGTTAAAAAAACCTACTTTTGATACGGATAAAAAGTCTATTAGTCCCGTTATGAAAAAAGTAGTCATTAGTAAAAAATTAGCTAACTTAAAAAAGATTGTAAAAAATAAACCTTCTGCTATTAAAAACAAAGGGAAAATTAATCATTCCAAAAATAGTCCTATAATTTCAGATAAATTAATTCAGGAACAAAGAAAACTTATTGTTGGCTTGATGAAAAAAGAACTCAAACCAAAAAATAGAGGGGTTAAGGATTATGTTTTTACAGGCATTTCTGGATTTGATAGCCTTTTTGAAAAAGGAATACCTGCTGGCAATTCGATTATTATTGCGGGCGGCGCTGGAAGCGGGAAAACTATATTTTCACTTCAGACACTTATTAATAAGGCTCGCGAAGGCAAAAAGTGTTTATATATGACTCTGGAAGAAGATGAGAATAAACTTGTTGAGCATATGGAAGATTTTGGTTGGAATGCGGAGGAATTAATAAAGAAAGGAAAATTAAAAATTTTTAGAATGAATCCCTTTGATATTACGCGTAATGTTGATGCATTACTTGCTAAACAAAAAGGAGAATTACTTATTGATATTGCGCCAATGATAATGCCACCTGATTTTGAAAATCCGGATTTTATTGTTGTTGATTCATTAACTGCTATTGCTTCTGCTTTTACTGGGAAGGATGATAGTTACCGAATTTACATTGAGCAATTTTTTAGATTTTTGCAAAAAACAGGCGCAACCTCTTTTCTTATAACAGAAACAGAGCAAGTTCCAAAGATATTTTCTCAATCCGGTGTTGAAGAATTCTTAGCAGATGGCGTAGTAGTCCTTTATGCCATAAAACACGGAAATGTAAGGGAAAACGCTATTGAGGTCCTAAAACTTAGAGGTGCTGCCCATTCTAAAAAGATTGTAGCTATGCAGATTAATTCTAAAGGCATTGTAATCTATCCCGAGCAGGAAGTATTTTCTTAAATTAGATTGTTAGCGGGATTTTTTATTAATGTTTACTTAGCTGCACAAGTTCGCTAAGTCGAATTTGAATATTTAGTAATTGTTCTGGTTTTGAATAGGTGTTTGGGGCAGGGTTAGAATAATCTTAACAAGTTAAGATTAAGGCCTGATTTTTGTGATTTATTGGCTTTTACTCCATAGTATTATATAATACTATAATTCTATAAAGAAAGATTTAAATACTACTTTTTGTTTAGTTTTTTATTAAAAGAGGACATCATTTGTGAGGAAGACTACTAGTTTAAAGATTGAAGAAGAACTTTGGAAAGAAATTAAGATCCATTGCATAAAAACAGGTAGAGATATTTCTGATTATATTGAATATTTAGCTCGTGAAAATTTAAAAAAGGTTGGAAAAAAATGAAAAATAAACAAATAGTCCAATATGAATCGGAATTTTCAGATTGGTTTAAGAAGCATTATAGAAAATTAGGATTTTCTAAAATTGTTAAGCAAAATATTTCAACATCTCCCGATTTTGTTATGCTTAAGGGCGGAAAAGAAATAGGTGTGGAGCTTGAAACTTTAGCTTCTAATTTTATTTTACATAAACATCGTTTGGATAAAATTGATGAAGTTCTATGTTTAGTTAAAGATATAGAGTTAGGGCTACCAATTATAGTCGTTACTGATTTAATATTTAAACCAAAATATAGAAGGGTAACTTTGAGTATTAATGATAAAGTATATGCCGAATTTCAGAATTTTTGCTTTGAAAATGATATAATTTTATCTAAAAGAATTGAAAGATTGATGAATGAAGAATTAGAACTTTCAAATAAAAATAAACGCGATAAAAAAACCTAACCATGGAAATATCACCACAAAATAAACTTGCAGTTAATAGAAACCTAGTCGTTCTTATATTGCTCGGGGTATTTGTTTTTTCAATAGGGTTAATACTCGCTCTACAGGCTTTTCCAGCCGGAAGTACCGTGTTATCTGTTCAAAATTGTTCTATGCAGAATAGTACTTTTAATGGGCGATGTCTTGGAACTTATCCAGGAGTTTGTGGCACAGCAGGAGATAGACTTGGTTGTGTAGATAATATAAATGAAAGTGTTCGTAATACTGCCGGAATAAATAAGATTTCGGCAGTCAATATTACGGTTTATAATAATAGTGTAAGTAATTGTGGTTCAATTGGTGATGTCTTTATTTGTTATAAGCGATCAGTACTGGGCACTAGTTCATTTAACTGTAATATTAGTGTTGCTGCGAATGATTGGGGAAATCCTATCTTTGTTAATGCTACCTGTCCTACAATAAATGTCATACAACCATTAATATGTAATAATGTAACTAATTTAGCAAGTTGGAATTGTTCGCATTTTTTTGGAAGTTCTGGAACCAAAGCTAAGGCGAGGGCAGATATTATACATACTACTGCTTCCGGTACAAAAACTCTGTACGTTGATGCTTTATTTTTTAATGTAACCTACGATGTTAACAATGCGCCGCAAATTAACTTTACTTTTCCTAGTGAAAATTCTGGAAGTTTTGTTCCTCGTAATTATATTCTGGTTAATGTAACTGCCATAGACGGAAATCTTAACAATATAACTACGCGGTTATATAATTCTACCCGGGCCCTAGTTAATTCGGATAATAGTACTACTACTCCCTTGTTTAGTAATTTTAGCAGTTTGTCGAATGGCATTTATTATTTTAATGCAACTGCTTGCGATGTGGCTAATCAATGTAACTTTACTGAAACTCGGAATGTAACCTTAGACACTATTTTTCCTAGCATTAATTTTACGAGCCCTAGCGAAATTAATAACTCCGTCTTAAGTAGAACTAATATTGTTATTAATGTAACCTCTAACGATACTAATTTAGTCAATATTACTATTTGGTTATATAATTCAACGGCCTTAGTTAATCGTACTACCACTACTAGCTCTCCAAATTATGTGAATATTACTAATTTGCCGGCAGGTACCTATTATTTTAATGCTTCTGCAATTGACAAGGCTGGAAATATAAATTATACGGAGGTAAGAATGGTTTCTATTGATACGGATATTCCGCAGATTAATTTTACTAATCCTACTTTGAATTCGGGCAGTTATGTCTCTGATGGCGTTATAGTTAATGTGACTGCTTCAGATTCTACTTTGAGAAATATTACCATTAACATTTATAACTCTAGTAATTTTTTAGTGAATAGTTCTTCATCTACAACTTCCTCATTTTTTCTTAATCTTTCAGGATTAATTGATGGTCTTTATTTCTTTAATGCTACAGCTACAGACTCGGCTAATAATAAAAATAGTACTGAAACTAGAAATGTTACTTTGGATACTACTTATCCTTTGATCAGCTATAGTGCGGATACTTTGGCCAGTGGAATAAATATTTCCGCGAACTTTGTTTATGTTAATGTAACTGTAACAGAAAATAACGAAGCTAATATTACTTTTAAATTATATAACTCTACTGGAAATGTTAATACTACTACTTATTTAACTGCTGTAAGAAATATAAACTTTACTAACTTAGCTGACGGAAGATATACTTTTAATGTTACTGTTATTGATAAAGCTTCAAATGTAAATACTACTGAAACTAGAATAATAACACTTGATCGAACTGCCCCTAATGCTACTCCTGTTTCTCCCTTGAATGGAAGTTATGTAAATAATGGAACTCAGAATTATACTGCTAACTTAACTGATAACCTTGCTGGAATAAAAAATGCTACTTTGAATATTTATAATTCTACAAATAGTTTGGTTAATCAAACAACTACCCTATTTGATGGTACGGTTAATGCTGCAGTTGGAACTGTTGTAACTTTAGTTGATGGAATTTATAATTGGTTTTATAACTTATTTGATTTTGCAGGAAATAATTTTGTAACTGG
>CAYLGX010000021.1:0-12093 GCA_964383425.1 Candidatus Woesearchaeota archaeon | reverse complement strand
GGAGAAATATTATTGCAAGCATAATTATTCTGCTATGTGTTATTTATGCTAGTTTAGTTAATGGTTCGTAAATAAGAATAAAATTATGGTGAACAGAGTGAATGTAACTCAAGGGGAAAATTGTTAAGAAAACCCGTTAGGGTGTTCTTATATGGACCCAGGAGGATTTGAACCCCCATCCCTTGGTTGCTCCGAAGTTGGTTGCGATAAGTACTATTTCTAGTTCGCCACCTTCCTCGCCGAAGCCGAGTGCTCTATCCAGGTTGAGCTATGAGTCCGCTATAATCCACAAGCCCAATTTGATATGATTCCAGGGGCTTATGAACCTGAAATAATGTGAATATGAATGTTTAAAAATATGATTAGTCATGTAATTTTAAGAACTAAAGCTAAAATTTATAAAAAAAGAAAACTACAATCTAATATGACAAAAAACGAAGTTAAACCTACAAATAACGAAAAGAAAGTTGAAAATAAAGAAACGAAAAATACTGGAATAATTGTTAAAAAAGAAGATAACACTCCCGAATGGTATAGTCAAGTTTGCCTTCTTTCCGAGCTTGCAGATTACGGCCCAGTCAAGGGAACAATGGTAATTAGGCCAGCAGGTTATGCTCTATGGCAAGGCATCACTGACTATTTTAATGAAGTTTTAAAAAACCGTAGTGTAAAAAATGCGTATTTCCCAATGTTTATTCCAGAATCATTTTTTCAAAAAGAAGCTAAACATGCTGAGGGATTCAAGGCGGAAGTAGCTTGGATTGAACAACAAGGAAATAGTGAAGAAAGACTGGCAATAAGACCTACTTCTGAAACAATCATATACGACGCATATTCTAAATGGATTAGAAGTCACCGAGATTTACCGCTTCGAATAAATCAATGGTGTAATATTGTAAGATGGGAAGTTTCACAATGCAAACTATTTTTACGAAGCAGGGAATTTTTATGGCAAGAAGGACATTGCGTTTATGAAACTGAAAAAGAATGCGACAAAGAAGTTATAATGTTTTTAGAAGAATATGAAAAATTAGGCAAAGACTTATTAGCCGTACCAATGATTACCGGGAAGAAAAGTGAAAAAGAAAAATTTGCAGGAGCGAAATATACTACTACTATTGAAACGTTTACTCAAGAAGGAAAAGCACTTCAATGCGGAACTAGCCATAATCTAGGACAAGGATTTGCCAAAAGTTTTGACATTAGCTATCTAGATAAAGAGGGAAACAGAGCAACACCCTGGCAAAATTCTTGGGGATTTTCTACAAGATTAATTGGAGCACTAGTAATGACTCATTCAGATAACAAAGGATTAGTACTCCCTCCAAAAATTGCTCCAAATAAATTAGTAATTATTCCAATCCTGTTCGATAGCTCAAAAGAAAAGGTATTGAAGGAAGCTAAAAAAATAGAATTAATTTTTAAAAATTTGAATCCAATCCTGGATGATAGAGAAAACTATAGTCCTGGGTATAAATTTAATGAATGGGAATTAAAGGGCATTCCACTTAGATTAGAGATAGGTCCAAAAGATTTAGAAAAAGAAAGTGTAGTTATAGCTAGAAGAGATACTTCTGAAAAACAAATTATAAAAATTAAAGATCTAGAAAAAGAAATCCCATTACTTTTAGGAAAAATGCAAACCGAAATGTATAACAAAGCAAAAAAATTCATAGAAGAAAGTACTAAAAAAGTAAAAAGTTGGAAAGAGTTTGAGTTAGCTATAGCCGATAAAAAAATGGTTTATGCTCCATTTTGTGGAGAAGAAAAATGTGAAGAAGACATTAAAACTAAAAGTGAAGGTGCCGGCTCAAGATGTATACCTCTCAAACAAGAAAAAATTACAAACGAAAAATGTATCAAATGCGGGAAAGCTGCAACTGTTTGGGCTTATTTTGCTAAATCTTATTAATTTTATTTAAAAATATCATCTCTATTCTTTATCAATTCTCTCAATTTCTTTTGTTAAATTTTCTTTAAATTCGGCTAGCTTATCAACAGGAATTTTTGCACCAGCAGAATGTTCATGGCCCCCGCCCGTAGCTCCATCGATGCCTACAATCGCATTAATAGTAGCAGTTCGAATATCCTTATACCATCTCAAAGAAACATTAGCCTTATTGCCTCTGGTAAAAGCCACAATTATCGCTTTATGCGGATGTCTATAAAAAAGATCATTAGCAGTATATTGACTAATACTCAAATCGCCGCCGTAGGTAAAAAAAACAATTTTTCCTTCAGTAGATTCCTCTGCTTTTTTTAAGAGCTTCTGATACTTTTCATTGATATAATCAAATCTGCTAAGAAACGTTTTAGTTGCAGCACTTTCTTCAAGCAAATCATGCGGCCCTTGTGCCTTAATTAAAAATCGTATCATAGAAACAACATTACTGGTTGTATCTTTCATAGCAAAACTAATAATCATAGCAACTCTACCAAATTGAGTTTTGTATAAAATATCCATAGCACTTTTGTAACTAGCATCGATCATTTCCGGATATTTTTCCTGAAAATCCACTATAAAATCCGGAAGAAAACTATCTGTAATGCAACCAATTAAAGCAAGCCACATATCCTCTTTTCTACGAGTAACTTTATAGCATAAATAAGCCACGGATTCATTCATCCCACTTGAATAAAAAGTGTTATAATAATATTTTATCGGAGTTTTTTCTACATTGTGATGATCAATATGCACTATGGGAATTTCTTTTTTTTCGGCAAGTTCAATAAATTCCTTATCAATTATAGGTTTATCAAGAACAAATATATAATCTGCATTGAATTCTTCAACTTTATGAAAATAAGTTTTATCAAGACCAGGAAAACTTTTTATTGCAACCCCTCTGCCTTTCCCAATATATTTTTGCAAAAGAAGAAAACTGCAAAGACCATCAGGATCATTATCATAAAAAAAGACAGGATTTCTAGCATTATCTAGATGTTCTCTTATTTCCTTAATTTCAATTTCAGTAAGCATAATAATAAACTAAGAACTTACTTTTTAAAATATGGCTTTAGTAGTTTAAATTTAAAGAATTATATTTTCTTTCCAACTAGAATTTGATCTTTTAAATTCTCAAGCTCTTTTTTAAAACTGTGTGATTTTGCTCTTAAAACCTTAGAAAGTTCCTCTTCGCTAGCCTCAAGTACGCCTGAGAGATTATCAAAATTTCCAACTAAGTTTCTCATTTCTTTTTCAGTTAAATTGAGTTTTTCAAGAAGTCTATATCCCCTAGGACTTATTTGAGTATCAGGTGAAGCTTCAAATAAAAGTCTAGAGAAAGATTCCATATCGATTACTCCATCAAAATTGATATTAGACAAAACTTTCTTAACATTAGCAGGCTTATGAGCATAATCTTGTATGATTAATTCTTCAAAATGCTCAACTCCTTTAAAAAGTTCACGAACTCTCATTCGAATAATCACTCCCTGATTACCCAGTTCAGTAAGATATCTTTTCATAGAATCAAGCATCCTAGTAATAACTTCAATTCTTTGAAGCAAAGAACAAACATCTGCAACAGAAACAAGTTTGGTAATTTCAAGAACATTGAGATTTTTAGATAAATCCTCAAATATTTCTTTTTGCTTTTCGAGAATATTAAGAGTTTCAGTAGCTTTTCTAAGTAAATGCTCTGAATTTTCTAAGATGTATTTCTTGCCCTCATAAAAAAGACTAATTTTATTTCTTCGCTCAGATACAGCAATAACTATTGTTCCTGTTTGCTTGGCAGTTCTTTCTGCTGCTTTATGTCTTGTTCCAGTCTCATTAGTTAAAATTTTATTATCTGGAACAAGTAAAACATTTGCAAGTAATATCTTTTGCATATCTGCTGAAAGAATTATTGCCCCGTCCATCTTAGCAAGCTCTGCCACTCGCTGATAAGTAAATTTTGCATTAATTTTAAATCCGCCATCAATTAAGCCCTCGAGCTCCGGACAGTCTACAATAATAAGAGCTCCAGTTTGTCCTTCAAGAATATCATCAAGTGCTGTTCTCAAACTTTTACCTGGAGAAAGCTTACTCAAAACTTCTAAAAATGTTAGTTTTTTTCTTTCTACTTCTTCTGAGAAAGGAACTATTATCTCTTGCGCAGGTAAATTTTTCTGGATTTCAAGAGAGCTATCTTCCTCGAAAAAAATATTGTTATCTTTGTCCATATATGTTTAAGTCTGTACCTCTATTTAAATTTTTATAGAAATTTAGTTTAAAAGGCTTTCCAATACCTTTTTAAATTTGAAGCCCTAACTTATTGTATGAATAAATGGTTAGAAATACTAGTTGGACTAGT
The DNA here is from genome assembly GCA_964383425.1 of Candidatus Woesearchaeota archaeon. Lineage (GTDB taxonomy): Archaea > Nanobdellota > Nanobdellia > Pacearchaeales > GW2011-AR1 > CAIPOI01. Next base: position 7,795 of record CAYLGX010000021.1, on the reverse strand, counting down.
TTTAGTTATTGCGGCAATAGTGCCTGCTTGGGTTTTATTCCCGAGTTGGGGACAAGCAGCATTAGCTTTCCTAAAAGGAGGAATAGTTTGGGCTGTCATAATGATCGGTCTTCTTTTCCTTATGCTAGGAATCTCTGATTTAAGAGAATAGTCCATCAAGTAAAAAAGTATTCTGCATAATCAATATAATTATAAGTATTCGTAATTTTTATTCTTAATGGAAGGAACTTGCAGGATTTGTGGACAGATAGGTTGTAAAAAACATTCTTTTCTTTTTGAAAACATAAGAAAAATCTCTGAGTTTTCTGGTTCTTCCCCTCCTGAAATATTCATAGGAAAATGGAACTATCCGAACGTAAATGTGGGAATTTTAAGCCCGAAAGAAAATGGAAATACAGAGCTACTATCTTCACAAGAACTTTGGCATGCACAAAAACTTTCCATACCCCAAATACTAAATTTAAGGAGCAAATTAATTTATGGCAGAAATCAAAGTAATATAAAAAAAGTGCTAAGCCCGGGAGCAAAATCAAAATTCCTCTCGACTATGCAAGAAGTAGCAATGACTTCAAAATCAATCTCCTTACAATTCAAACTAGAAAAGAGCATTCAAAGAAATGTAGAAAATGATAATTATACCCCCATAATAAGTAATGCAGCCCAAGTTAAATCAGTAACTATTGAAGAAAACACCCTAGTAGACAAAAAGGTAGATCAACTTTCAAATGATACTGATGCACTTTCAACTATAGCTATGCTGGAACTCGAAAAAAGTAATATTCCTACATCGACCATAATAAAAATCCTGTCCGCGGGACTTATTGGCAAAGGAACAACAAGAAAGCTAGTACCAACACGCTGGGCAATAACCGCCGTAGATGATACCTTAAGTAAAAATAAATTAAATTTAATAAAATATTTCCAAGAAATAACTGAGATTTATCTGTTTAGTTCAGAATATCTTGGAAATCATTATGAATTTTTACTCCTTCCAGAAAAATTTAGTTTTGAGGTTATAGAGATAAATCAAAATACGCAAGATTCTTGGCAAGACTATGAAACCTTTTTTGGAAGAAAAAAATATGCTAGTAGCGTTACTGGCGCATACTATGCTAACCGCTTAGCTTTATGTGAATATCTTGAAAAAGTAAGAAAGCAAGCTACTTGTGTAGTCTTTAGGGAAATTTCAGCAGAGTATACTCAATCAATGGGAGTAGGAGTACTAAGACAAATATCTCGTGAAGCCTTTTCAAAACAACCTGAAAAATTTTCTACACTAGAAGAGGCACTGCTAAAAATATCGACAAGACTAAAATTACCTATAGAGAAATTCAAAAATAAATCCGAAATACTAAAAAATTATAAAAATCAAGCTAAACTAAGTTCATGGCTAGGCTAGTAACTAAATTAGGCAGCAAGTCCAACTAAAATTCCTTCAATAATCGCAGCTATAACTAAAAGTGGAAAAATTACAAAAATAAACACGAGCGCCATATTTTTCAATTCAGATTTAAACTCTTTTTTGAAATTCTTATTAAAAATAAAAAGACCTAGTTTCAAACCAAGAGCCAAACTAATAATCACAGCCGGAATTTCAAATATACCATGCGGAAAAAGTTTCCATAAAACCAAAATTCCCTCTTGAGAAACCGCAAAACTAGCTACAAAACCTAGCACATATCCATTTACAATACAAGTAAAAATGGGAATAATGCCAAAGAATAAACCAAACAGAATTGAGCTTAGACTAACTAAAATATTATTTTTAAAGATAAATCCGACTAATGCAAATCCGCCTAGGCCCTCAGTTTGCACTAATAGAATTTTTATAAATTCTTTAATCTCTTCAACAAAAAATATTGGAAAAAAATAACCGATAAAGAAAGAAATAGTAAAAATAATTAAAATAGAATAAATATACCTCTTATTTTTACCAAGATAACTAAACATATCATCATAACTTTTACTCACAAAATCTTCTTTTCTTCTAAAATTTTTTTTAGCCATTATTGCGAAAAATATCCTTGTATAAGCTTAACTTTATTTTTATATTTATATTTTAAATAAAAACCATAAGCAAGTCCAGCTAAAAGTCCTCCGAGGTGGGCACTATTGCCAATTGGTAAATCTACAAAAAAACCTATAATTACTAGAGGAATTATTGCTACAAATGGAAGAATCCACAGCGGCATAGCCCAAGGAATAGCCAAAGACCTTATTTGATTATTAGATGAGAGTAACGCAAAAATACAAACAAAAATATAAATATTAATTAACAAGATAATAAAATTTAAAAGACCTGCGAAAGGGATAACTTTTTCAAATATTGCTTGAAGAACTATGGCGAGTAGCGGACCCATAATAAGATAAACTTTATTTTTAGGAGTTAGCACTGCCATTATTCCCGCAATACCAAATATGGCTCCACTAGCCCCAACCGCGTATAAACTAGTATTTCCAAAAATCTTTCCACCAATAAAATTATTTCCAAAGAAGAATGCCAAAAAAGCAAAGAAAAGACCTGCAAATAAACCTGCCAATAGATAGAACCAGAAAAATCTTTTTTTACCAATTAACATTTCTAAAAAATTCCCAATAAAATAAAGTGAAAACATATTAACAAAAAGATGCAAAAATCCAGCATGTAAAAACATACTAGTCAACAAAGTCCAAACATACCCATTCAAAAAAAGATTATTAGGATTTAGTGCAAAATAAGAATTTAGGGTAGTTAAACTAACAAAAAAACCCGCTATAATGAAACCAATAAAACAAAAAACATTAATTAATATAATCCAAGTAGTTAAGCTAAAATTAGAAATCCATGCTGAAAAAAGACTCTTGCCTAAATGCCTTCTAGTATAGCCTCGAAATTCATTATTCATATTTTTTTCTTTTTAACTAGAGTTTTAGGTTTTTTTGTTGTTTTTTCAAGTAACTTAGTTTTTTTGTTCTTAGCCCTATTTTTTTCCCTAAGAATCTGTTTCTCTTTTTTCTCTTTTTTTAGATATCTTTCAAGCTTTTTATCCTTCACACTTTGTTCTTTTCCAATTTCTTCTTGCACTGCATGCAATTCTTTCTGAAGTTTAATAATTTCATCTTCTACGTTTTTAATAATTAAAGTATGTTCTGCAAGAACATAGATTTCACCACATTCACTGCACGTAAAATTAGTCTGAAGTGCGCCCTCTTCTGTAACTTCTCGCCCACAAATAGCACATTTATAGAATCGCTTTTGCTTTTTACTATCCAAATCTGCCTGAAGCCTATAGATTTCATCTTGTATTGTGGTTTCTAAAAGTTCTAAAGATTTTAAAATATTAAAAGTCCAAAAATAAATATACCAGCCCTTTCTTTTGTCTTTTTTTCTAGTTGAAGAAATAATTCCCATGTGAGAAAGTCGATAAAGTAAATTTCTAGTTTGGTTTATAGTTAACATAAGTTTCTTTGCAATAAGAAATTCGTTGATATTTTTCTTGTTATAAAGAAGATCTACAATCTTAACTGCCGGAAGTCCTGCGGTCTTTTCAACTACTTTTTTTAGAAGATTTATTTGCATTTTATAATTTTTAATCAGATAGTCTTAATAAATACCTTTCGGTCTAAATGTAACTACTATATAATTTCGGCAAAGGTATTTAAATAACTTTCCAAAAAGTATTAGTATGGGTTTATTTACAAAAAACGAGGAAAAAAAAGAGAGTCTTCTACCTGAACTTCCTAAACTTCCAGAACTACCTAGAATCCCGCAAGAGCAAATGCAGGAAAAAGAACTTCCAGCACTTCCAAGAGCTTCCACCTGGGACAATATAAAAACTAATATTAGCCAACCTCAAGAAAAAAGATCATTTGAATTAAGCGAAATTCCAAATAAATTAAAGTCAACAACCGAAAAAGGACCAATTTATATAAAAATAGATAAATTCAAAGAAGCTTCGAAAAATTTTGATGTTGTTAAAAATAAATTAATCGAAATAGAAGATTCATTCAAAAAACTAAAAGACATAAAAGAAAAAGAAGATGTTGAACTAAAGGACTGGGAAATGGAACTACAAAATATAAAGTCTAGAATAAACAATATTGATAGCGCACTATTTAATAAACTAGGAGAATAAACAAATGAATACAAATATTCATTTAAAACTAGACTATATTGAATCAGTTAATTCTAAAAGAGAAATTTTATTTTCTGAAAAAGAAATCTTGCAAACAATGAGGCATATAAGAAATTATAATGCCCTAAGAAAACAAGAAAATTCAGTTAAAGTAATATTAAAGGATCAAGTCAGTGAACTTAGAAAAGAAATAGACAAAATTGAAAGTTTAATGCCGAGGGATGTTCATTTCAAAAAAGAAGAACTAGAAATAAAACATATTGAAATTACTCCAAAAGTAAAAAAAATAAAACAAAAAGAAATAAAGAGTCAGATTGAACAAGAACTTGAAGAGATAGAAGCTAAGCTTGCAAGACTGCAATAACAATATTTTTAAGCCCCTTATTCTAAATCATCTTATGGTATTAAATATCCAAACTAGGCAGGAACTGATTAGAGTGTATATCGACTTTTTTAAAAAGAACGGGCATAAAGAAATTCCTTCAGCAAGCCTAGTTCCTGCGAATGACCCAACCGTTCTTTTTACAACAGCAGGAATGCACCCTCTTGTCCCCTATTTACTGGGTCAATCTCATCCCCTCGGAAAAAGAATAGTCGATGTTCAAAAATGCATCAGAACAGGAGATATAGATGAAGTCGGGGATGAAGTACACCATACTTTTTTTGAAATGTTAGGTAATTGGAGTTTAGGAGACTATTTTAAAGAAGAAGCAATTCAAATGACTTTTGAATTTCACACAAAAATTCTTGGAATACCTTTAGAAAAATATGCAGTGAGTTGTTTTGAGGGAGATAAAAATGCACCAAAAGACGAAGAATCTGCAAAGATTTGGAACTCAATTGGAATAAAAAAAGAACGAATCGCTTTTCTTCCAAAAGAAGACAATTGGTGGGGTCCTGCCGGAAATACTGGACCGTGCGGACCATCTACAGAACAATTTTACTGGAGTTCTAAAGAAAAAGTACCGAAAAATTTTGATTCAAAAGATAAACGCTGGGTAGAAATTGGAAATGATGTAATAATGCAATATGTAAAAGATAAAAATGCAAATTATAATTTAGCCAAACAAAAGAATATTGATTTTGGAGGAGGAGTTGAAAGAACTTTAGCAGTATTAAATAATTTAAGTGATAATTATCAAACTACGGTTTTTTTTCCCATAATCAAAGAAATAGAAAAAACATCTGGGAAAAAATACACTGGAAACGAAAAATCCATGCGGATTATTGCAGACCACATCAAAGCATCATGTTTCATAATTAATGATGGCGTTACCCCCTCAAATGCAGAAAGGGGGTATGTCTTGCGTAGACTTATACGCAGAGCAGTAAGACATGGTAAACTTTTAGGAATAAATGAAAATTTTACTTCAAAACTGATAAAGTCCATAAATCAAATTTATCCTGACTACAAACTAGACACAAAAATTATTACAGCAGAACTAGATAAAGAAGAAGAAAAATTTGCCTCCACACTGGAACAAGGAATAAAAAACTTTGAAAAAATTGCTAAAGAAAAAAATAAGATAGATTGCAAAGATGCATTTTTACTTTATCAAAGCTATGGATTTCCAATAGAAATGACTAGCGAACTTGCTAAAGAAAAAAATATTGAAATTGATGAAATAGGTTTTGAAAAAGAATGCCAAATTCATCAAGAACTTTCTAGAACCGCAAGCGCTGGAACATTCAAATCAGGGCTAGCCGATAATACTGAAATGACAAAAAAACTTCATACTGCAACTCATATTTTGAACGAGGCACTAAGGGCCGTGTTAAAAGATAAAGAAATAAGACAAAAAGGAAGTAACATAACTCCGGAAAGATTAAGATTTGATTTTAATTTCCCAAGAAAGCTAGAAGCAAGTGAAATCAAAGCAGTAGAGGACTGGGTCAATGATAAAATAAAACATGCAACCGAAGTTAAAAGAGAAGAGATGCCCCTAACTAAAGCACTAGAATCTGGAGCCCAAGGGGAATTTGGAACAAAATATCCTGAAAAAGTTTCAGTTTACACTATCTCAGATAAAAAAGGACAATGTATCAGCAAAGAAATTTGTACTGGCCCTCATGCAAATAATTTGAGTGAACTAGGAAAATTTAAAATTTTAAAAGAAGAAAGTTCTTCAGCCGGAATTAGAAGGATTAAAGCTGTTTGTAACTAAAAATATCAGTAATGTGCATTTTGAGGGACCTCCAGTAAAATATCTAAATGTTTATAAGTTTAATAAGGCTAGAGTGTATATGGCCATTTTAAAAAGGAAAAACCTATTAAAAAACATATTACTAACTGCTTCTGCAATTTTAGCCTTAAACTTGCCAGCAAAGGCAGATACTCATTATGTTTCTGCATCTTCCACAAATTCACTTTATCCATATACTTCACTAGAAACCGCTTCTAGAGAAATTGAGCCAGCAGTATATGCATCTTCCAGCAACGATACTATCTTGGTTTCTGATGGAATTTATTATCCTACAAATACGATTACTATTAGAGATGAAAAAATATTAAAGGGCGTAAACGGAAGTCATGCGACCATTATAGATGCAGTAAGTAATGGGGCTGTAAATGCAATAATAGTTGGAAGTGGCGGGTTTAATGGTAATTCTTCTGGAACCTTGGAAAAAATTACTGTACGAAATGGTATTTCAACATATGGGGCAGGAATTTATGTTAACAGAGGAGTGGTTGACAATTGTATTATAAGTAACAATTATGCAACGATAAACGGAGGAGGAGTTGAAACGGCATATGGCGGAATAGTCAAAAATTCTACAATAGAGAATAATTTCGCTCTGCATCTTGGGGGAGGAATTTATGCTCAGAACTATTTAGGAAGAGGGGATGTATTATCCTGTATTATCCGAAACAACTCTGCTGGCACGGGCGGGGGGATTTTTGTTAGTCGTGGCAACGTTATCAATTGCTTAATACACAACAACGTAGCTGACGTTGGTGGTGGAATAACTGCCAATGAAGGTAGTTATGGCGAACAAATAGTAAATAATACCATCGTAGAGAACTCGGCAGATGGAATACCCCCACTAACCTCTCTAATCTATCCATCTTATGAGACAAAAACCTATTTACCGCAAGAAGTAAATATAATGGCAGTAGGTCAGGGTGGCGGGGCAAACGCTTACTATTACAAAGGAGACTGGAACTACAACATTATCTACAACAATACTCCGAACGACTTTTATGGTATTTACTACGGAAGATTCTTAAACAGTTGCATAGAAAAACTACCTGAACCGTGGTACATACTGTTAACAGCCAATATTACTAATCGCCCCCTATTTAATGACCCACAAGCCAAGGATTTTACTTTGAAGTGGTATGCCCCACAAGTTGATCTATATAAAGGTATGACCAATTATTTTTCATCAAGTGAAGACATGTTGGGAATTAAAAGGCCTCAAGATGGAAATGGGGATGGATTGCAGTATCAAGATATAGGGTGCTACGAAAAAGAGCCGCTATCTCTGACTAGTGATACTGACTGTGATGGGATGACGGATATATGGGAAGTTCAAAATAAACTCAAACCGTTAGAAGATGATACTCAAGAAGATGTAGATGAAGATAGAATGAACAATCTAGGAGAATATGTTTGTGGAACCAATCCTAGAGATTTAAACGATGTTCTTAAAATCGTGAAAATTGAGAAAGAGGTACA
>CAYLGX010000020.1:0-12123 GCA_964383425.1 Candidatus Woesearchaeota archaeon | reverse complement strand
TTATTTAAATTTCCAAAATATCTTTATAATTATCCCAAGTTATTCTTCTTTTGCCAGTTTCCTGTGCATTCCAAGGTTGTGAATAAAGAATATGCTCCCAAACTGGCTTTTCGATTAACCCGGTTACTTTTGATTTATCATCAATCAAATAATCACCAATTATCAAAGTTTTATCCGGAGTGATTATTAATCTTTTAACATATTCATCTCCCCCATATTTTCTTAACCACTCTTTTTTTTCGCCTTCACAAGTTTTACTTTCTAAATTAGGAGCAGTACAAACTCGAAATTCCTTTCCTTTGCTAAGTAGATAGTCTAGTGCCTCAAAAGCCCCATCAATGGGTTTTAGACCAGCAAATAAACCTTCTTTGGCCCAAATTCCTTCAAGTTCTTTTTGATATTCTTTCGGATAACAAGTTTCAATAAAAAAACTAGTAATCTGCTCATAAGGCAAAGGAGTAACTAATGGGAAAAGCGTGTTTAATTGAAGATTAAAACCATCAACAACATCCGCTAAAACTCCGTCCATATCAATAAGATAAATTTCCTTTTTAGCCATAAAACTAAACCTGAAAATTACTTTTTAAGGATTTATGAACTATAAAAATTTTATAAATTCGAAATATTTTCTACCCTTTTCATATTTCAATTTTTTAAGCAAATTTAATACTTTTTTACTTTCAGCAAAACCGTAAGAAACAATAACCCTTAATCCTCTTTTTTTACATTCTTGCTCAGCACAAAGTAATAATTGTTTAGCTATCCCCTTACCACGATTTTCTTTTTTTACTGCAAGCATCCAAAGATATCCTACCTCTCCACAAGTTCGCTCACCGATTACAAAACCAATAACCTTACCATCTGCTTGCGCTACGTAAAATATCTGTTTTTCTTTAATAAATGATTTTATCCACCATAGTTTAGGAGGTTCTCCTGATGGATTAATTAATTCTTTCGTTTTGCAAAGTTCGTAAACTTGCTTGCAATCTTCAATTTTTGCTTTTCTTATAAATATTTTTTCTTTTTCCATGTTATTGATTAAATGAATTAACTAAAGTTTATAGATTATTCCAAATTACCAAGTTCCATCATTAGTAAACGGCCTAAGCTTGATTCCAAAAGTATTATCTGGCCTCCAGCCCAAGTAAAAGTCAAATCTCCTTTTGGGGAAAACTGGAAATTTAAATGCTAAAAATGGTTTGTAATGATTTAATTCTAAATTAAAGGATACTGGCGTTTTTGCAAAAATACCAGGATCTTCATCTTTTTGCATAAATAGAAACTTATCATTTGCTCGTAAAAGTGCAAAACTATTTCTTTCTTCTGTCCTTTTTCCAAGCGTATATTTTGTAAAGTTAGATAGAGGGTTTCGAGTAGTCCATCTTATAAAAGTTAGAGCATTTATGTCTTGGGAATAAGGTTTTTTGCAATCTTCTCCGAAGATACCATTATTTTCATTACCGAATAAATTCCAAGTAATCCAATGCCCAATATCGTAGGGTTTTATTTGTTCACTGCTTAATGGAACTACCCTGTATAAAAAATGTTCTTTTGCTTTATCCCTGAGCATATCATTTTTATAATCAGTCAAATGTTCTCTAAAATTAGGCCTCACATAATCCGGCGTAGAAATTTTGTAGCTAGCACAACCTGCAGATAAAGCTATACTTGAGGCAAGTAATAAACTTGCTAGACCTTTGTTTACCATGTTCCGTCGTCAGTAAATGGCCTCAGCTTTATTCCGAAGGTATTATCAGGTTTCCACCCAAAATCAAAATCAAATTGCCTATTTTTATAAACCGGAAATTTTAAAGATATAAATGGCTTGTAAAAATTAAGGGCTAGGTTAAATGAAAATGGAGTCTTACCAAACATGCTAGGCTCTGGATCTTTCTGCATAAACAGAAATTTTTCATTAGCCCTTACTATTGCAAAAGCCTTTCTTTTAGTTTTCTCTCTATGCCCTATTGCTTTTCCAAAAAAATTATTTAATGGATTTCGAGCATACCATCTTAAATAAGTTTTGAAACTTATTTCATCGGAGTATGGCCTTTTGCAATCCTCTCCAAAAATCCCGCTCTTTTCATTTCCAAGAAAAGTCCAAGTTAACCAGTGGCCCAAATCATAAGGTTTTATTTGTTCACTACTTAGGGGAATAATTTTATACAAAACATGTTCTTTTGCTTTTGCCCTCAGTGTATCCGGCTTATAGCCCGTCAGATATTCTCTAAAATCCGGCCTCGTATAATCTGGCGTAGAAATCTTATAACTCGCACAACCGCTGAATAAGACTAGACTCCCAGCAAGCATTATCCCTGCTAAATCTTTTTTAAAATTCATTTTAAAATATTGAGGCAGCTATCTCATTTAGATATAAGAGTATAACTCCTAGCACTATTAAGATAATTGCAATTAATTTAGGCAATACCAACTTATCTTTGGTCATCTTCCCAAATATTTTCTGGGCAACTCTTTCAAATCCTAAAAGAACTAGTGGTTGTATTGCAGCTATAGAAGAAACTATTGTTGCTGGCAACCCCACCATCGCAAAATAAAGAGTAGCAAGACCGAGAAATGCAAAAATTTCAGATAAAAATGCCCATTTAATATGCTTTAATTCTGAAATAAATCCCATTCTAAACTTTTTATAAAAGATCATTCCCAAAATTGATGGCATGCAAATAAAAATTGAGTTTATGGCAATTCCATTTGATTCAGGCATAGTATTTGTAAATATTTTTATTAAGAATTCATTAACTGCAACTAGTAATATCATAATTCCAATACTCCATAAACTTATACTGATCCGTAGATGAACCATTCTTACAGACAACATAATAACTCCCACCAAAATTAAGATCATACCCATATAACTTACTAATGGGAGAATCTCATTAAGAAAAAGAAAAGATAAAATTGCTACTAAAATTGGATAAAGATAAATTAAACCGGTTAGATTAGATACATCTTCTTTTTTTATAATCAAATAATAAAGAAAGTAAGTTGACCCCATCAAAAACCCCACTAGGGCTGGTACAATAAAATCACTATAAGTATAGCCATTCCAGTCTAGAAATATCGCGAATATAAAACCTATAATAGAATTAGCAAGGGCCGCAACCGCACTAAAACCTATTGCATTTTTGACCCTATGCGATACCGCATATTTATCTACTATATTCATAATAGCATAAAGAACGGGAGATAATACTGCAAAAATAAAAGAGAATAGTAAAATAGAGTTCATTTTATTAAACTCCGGTTTACAATACTCAAACATTTTTTTTGATCTCGCCAAGTTAATTTTTTAATGGCATCATTAAATTCTAACCAAATAAAAGAGGAATGTTCTTTTTGGTCAAATATTATTTTTTCTTTTTCCCCTTGTTTTACTTCTGCGGAAAATAATTCATAAGTTTGGCCGTAATTATTAGGCCTATCTTTTAATATCGCGGGATAACGATATTTCCCCCTCACATTATGTGCTTTAATTTTTAGGGGCATAAGTCCACATTCTTCAATTGTTTCTCGCTTAGCAGTTTGCATTGCAGTCTCGCCATATTCTATCCCTCCCTTTGGAAATTCCCAGCCCGACCAATGAAGTTTTCTTTTTAAAATAAGATATTCTGGCTTTTTTGTTTTCGTATTTATTTTATAGACTACGATAAAAACAGAAGGCCTATATGTTTTATTTGGTTTTTTAATTACTATAATTTCATGTTGATCTCCTTTTTTTCCAAATTCATCATGCCATTTTTCAATAAATTCATCAATAGACATTTTTGTAATTTTTGATTTTCTAGGATTTGCAATGAATACATTACTAGAATCAACCCCTGCTAACACGGAATAATGACCATAACCTTTTACCGGCTCCCAGTATATTATCACCGGAATTTTATTTCGAATTAAATTTTTTACCTCTTTGAGTGTTGAATTAATTTTATTATTTATGCGATAGCCTAATTTTTTTATGCCACTAGTTATTTGTTTTGGAGTACAACCGCTTCTTTTTGTTGCGCAAGTTATATTTGCCCATTCTTGTTCAGATTTTCTTATTCCGTAATAATCCATAACGATTTTTATGCTGGCCGGCCCACAAAAAGACTTTGATTGCTTAAATAATTTTATTTTTAATTTCATTTTAAAATCCTCTTTTTAAATTTGTGATATTTTTTCATAACAGTTTTTACTTCTGAATTAGACATTTGAGTATCGTTACAAAAAACAAATTCTTTTGTGTATGGCGACATTTGTTTTTTCATAATTTTTATTTCTTTTTCAGAAAGATATGGCGTTAATGGGCAAGACATAAGATAAAATATTTTTTTATTTTTTCTAAATCCTAAATGAACTGGCCAAGCATAACACATTTTTGGTTTTAATTTTTGAATAGAACAAAGACTATTTTTATCTAGATATGCACAAATTCCATTTTTTGTTTTAGTTTCATAATGATTATTGTTTATCTTTCTGAAATTATCTACAAAACCTGCAGAAATAACTTTCTTCATTTCTTTTTTAGTAAACTCAGCTCCGCCCAGTTTACAGCAAGTGCCCTTGCACTTCTTGCAGATACCTTTTATGTTGTCAAGTTTCATTTTTCCCCTTTTATATATTACTTGTTTAATCTAGCTTTATACTAATCATCTTCCTAGCTTTAAACCTTACGATAGAAGTATAACCTGCTTCTTTAGCCAAATTGTAAGCAAATTTGAGTTCTTTTCCTATTTGTTCCCTAACATGAGCATCTGTGCCTATAGTGATAGGTATGTTTCTTTTTTTAGCTTCCTTAAGAATCCATAAGCTAGGGTACTGAGCAGCAACGTCCCTTGTTAATCCACTAGTGTTTATTTCCATAGCCATGCCTGAACATTGAATTACATCTAGTGTATCCATAACCTCTTTTTTATACCAATCTTCAGCTTCTGAAAAAAATGAAGAATTTTTATTATGCATCTTAATTACATCAAAATGACCTACGCAATCAAATAAACCTGATTGTACCATACTGCGCATTTGGTCATAGTATGCTTTAACAAAAGCTTTAATTGATCCAAACTTTTTAGCAGAGGCTAACCACAGGTCTGCCTGTCCATTTCTAAACATAAACTTAAAAAAATCTTTTCCATTAAATATCAAGTGCATGGAACCTATGATGAAATCATAACTCTTGCCAGAAAGTTCTTTTTTAATCCATGAAATATGATTTGGCAGCCATTCAAATTCTGCTCCGCAAGCTATGTCTATTTTAGAGCCATATTTTTTTTGCAAATTTTTTATCTCCCGAGTATATTCTTCTGAATGAAAATGCTCTGTATTCCAATCAGTTTTAATTTCTCGCGGTCTGCGATAATGATCAGTAAAACACATAAAATTAATTCCACTCGCTATTGCCTCTTTTACTACTTCTTCTGGTGGCAAGTTTCCATCAGAGCCATTAGAATGCATATGGAAGTTTATTAAATCTTTCATGTTCTACCCAAATTAATCTTGTTTAAATAGATAATCTAAGATAATAACGTTTTTAAAATGATAATTGTCCATTTAAGAATGACCCAAAATAGATACTATGCTATCGAACACCCATTAATTGGAGAAGCAATACTAGAATATGATTGTAAAAGTAGAACTATGCTAGATCTTACGCACAGAATAACTGCCACACTAATGGACAATAACGAAACATTACTATTTAGAATAGAACCATCTAACTATAAACCTCTTCCTGGAGAAGATATGCCTACGCTTGCCAAATTAATGGTCCATAATAAAAGACTGGTTCCTTTTGAAAAATCAAATCAATTCGGCATGGCTGAGATAGATGAGAAAAAGGCCAGAGAAATTGTAAAATCTTATGATTAATTGAGTCACAATAAATTTATATATCTCTACCGATTAAAGAGATTATCAAAAAGGGGAAAAAATATGAGGCACGAAATTCTTATTGGCGGAAAAGCAGGTCAGGGACCAAATATTCTTTCAGAACTTGTTTCTAAAGGATTAATTTCAAAAGGATACTACGTATTCTATTCTCGCGATTATCAAAGTTTAATTAGGGGCGGACATAACTTTAATCAAGTTGCTTTTTCTAATAACCCTCTCCATAGCAATAGTTCTGGCGTAGATGTTCTTGTTTGTTTAGATGAAAATACAAAATCCATACATAAATCGAGCTTAAACAAAAATGGAATCATTTTAGAAGGAGAAAAAGATAATATGTTTTTTGCAGGCAATTTATTCAAAATACTAGATTTGGAATTTAAGGTACTTGAAGAAGAAATAAAAAAATTGAAAAATTATGAAGAAAATATAAAACATGCCAAAGAAGGATGGGATAGTGAAAAGAGAACATTAAAATTTGAAAATGGAAATAATAAAAAAGCAACTATCTTCATGAATGGTTCACAAGCTATTGCAGAAGGTGCAATGAAAAGTGGACTAGAATATTACTATGCCTATCCTATGACTCCAGCTACGCCAGTAATGTTTGAACTGGGCCAAGCACAGATGTTAAAAGAGAGTAAGCACCACGTAATTGAACTTGAAAATGAAATTGCAGTAATAATTGCTGCAACTGGGAGCAGTTTAGTTGGAGCTAAAACTATGATTGGTACAAGTGGAGGAGGTTTTGATTTAATGACAGAGGGGCTAAGCATGCTAGGGCAAGCTGAAATTCCATTAGTTATCTATTTATCTTCAAGGCCCGGGCCAGGAACAGGTGTTGCCACTTATTCAAGTCAAGCAGACTTAAATCTTGCAAGATTTGGTGGACATGGAGAATTTAATAGAATAATTCTTACCCCCGGAACTCCTCAAGAATCAATACAACAAATAAGTGAAGCTTTTTATCTTAGCGAGAAGTATAGAATACCTTGCATATTTCTTGGAGACAAACACCTCGGAGAAAGTAAATACTTGGAATTGCCACTTGCAAAATTAATGAAAAGTTCAAGCAATATTAAGGTCGGCGAACGATTCAATAGCTATGAAGCAGACCGCGATAATAGCATGGTTGCTACTGAAGATGCAAAAATTATTATGAAAAATTTTCAGAGGAGAATGAAAATCTGGGAAAATGTTTCTCGCGAAATAGAAAAAATTGAAACTTGTAAAATATATGGCAATAAAAATTCAAAAAATTTAATTGTTTCTTGGGGATCACCAAAGGGAGCCATAATTGATGCTATAAGTGAAGGCAAAATAGATGCAAAATTCCTCCAGATATTATATATTGAACCTATGAGTAAAAAAATTATTAATGAATTAAAATCTGCGAAAAAAATAATTGCAATTGAAAATTCGGCTACCTGTCAAATTGCTCAGATCATTACAGAAAAAACTGGAATTGTTATCGAGGATAAAAATAAAATATTGCGTTATGATGGCAGACCATTTTTTAGCGATGAACTTGCTGTGGAAATAAAAAGGAGAATGAAATAATGGTCAAACTTAAAAAAATATACATAAGCTGGGATCAAGTAGATAAAATGATTGATCATCTTGTTCGCGAGATTAAACGTTCTGGTGAGAAATTCGATGGAGTCTATGGAATTCCAAGAGGAGGATTGCCCTTAGCAGTAGTCCTCAGTTATAAAATGAATATTCCTGTTTTACTTTACCCCACAAAGAATACACTAGTGGTGGATGATATAAGTGATGAAGGCTATACTCTTCAAAGAATGAAGAATAAAAAGATTGCAACACTTTATTCTACTGAATGGACAATAACGCAACCAAACTGGTTTGTTAAAATGAAAAAAAGTAAAGACGACTGGCTCGTATTTCCTTGGGAGGCCGAATAATGACTGACAAAAAAACTAACTTAAGAACAAATGTGGCAAACACCTGGTGTCCGGGATGTTATAACTTTATGATACTTGCAGGCGTACAAAAATATGTTGAAGAACAACTTAAGGCCGGAAAGAAGAGAGAAGATTTTGCAATTGTTTCCGGAATAGGCTGCAATTCAAAGATATTTGATTATCTTAATCTACCGGGATTAAATTCCCTTCATGGTAGAGTTCTTCCTGCTTGTCTTGGAATGAAAGTTGCAAAACCAAATCTAACTGTT
This sequence comes from Candidatus Woesearchaeota archaeon, assembly GCA_964383425.1. Taxonomy (GTDB): domain Archaea; phylum Nanobdellota; class Nanobdellia; order Pacearchaeales; family GW2011-AR1; genus CAIPOI01. The sequence continues at coordinate 4,049 of CAYLGX010000020.1, read as the reverse complement.
TTCGGATTTAGCGGAGATGGAGATTGTTATGCAGAAGGAATGGAACATTTAATACATATGGCTAGATATAACTCGGATATTAAGTACATGGTTCATAATAATCAAGTTTTTGCATTGACTGTTGCAGAACCTACGCCCGTGACTGAAAAAGGATATAAGGATAAAACTACTCCGAAGGGAGTTGCACTTGCCCCAATGAATCCTATAAAGTTAATGCTAAGTGCTGGTGCTTGTTTTGTTGCTAGGGTTTTTGCTGACGTTAATCAAGTTCATGATGTACTAGTTGAAGCAAATAAACATAAGGGATTTTGCTTTATTGAAATAATTCAACCTTGTATAATATTCCATAATGATGCTGGATATAAAGAAAAAATATATGATCTACAAAAAGCAGGACATGATAAAACCGATATCAAAACTGCAATGGAGAAAGCAGAAGAATGGGACTACAATGGAATAAAACCAAATACTAAAATACCTTGCGGAATATTCTATCAAAAAGATAAAGAAGTTTTTGAAGACCTAATTAGAAAGTAATTCTTAATAAAAATTTATTCTACGTTAACAAATTCGGTCTTAATTTGTTTAAGCGAAGTCATGCTCATTATTTTTTTAAATCCGAATTTTTTTATCCATTCTTTTGTCACAACATAATATTCATCTATGTCTTTTGTCCTTAATTTTAAAACTAATTCATGCTCCCCAGTGCAAATATCTACACTTTCTACCCTGGTATCCTTAGCAAGTTCTTTTGCAATTTTTTCAGGGTCCGAATAATTTTCTAAAGACAAATCTATGAAAACATAAGTACAATGTCCTTCATTGATTTTTTTGTAGTCAAATACTGCCTTGTAAGTCCTAATTACTCCCTCTTCTTCAAGACGTTTGATATTATAATGAATAGTAGTTGCCGGTTCCTTGAGAGTTTTGGCTATAACTGATATTTGGGGGGTGCAGTTTCCTTCTTTGAATAACTCAATTATTTTTGGTTGAATATCTTTCATTTGTTATAAACTTTATATTATCTTCTGAAGAATATATCTCGACTTTGTAGAATCCTCTTGACTGCCGAATGTTATATTATTGTATAAACAGTATAGCTGCTTGGCTCTCTCTATTTTGTCAGCATAATCTGAGGTTTGTATATTTTCGTGCGATTGTTCCATTTGAGCAATAAGTTGTATAATATTCAAGTATTTATAAACATTTCGGTATATTTTTGAATAATATACAATAATATGTCTAAATGATAGGATAATGCTTAAAAACACCTTTTGCATTATAACCTTGTAAAACTAGAACGAATGGAAAAACATAAACTTGAAAAGAAAATAGAATGGGGGCATAATCTTAGTGAATACTATAGCTTTTTGAAAAACTATAAATTTCCATTTTTTATGCTAGTTTTTCTTTCGATTTTACATGAAATAAAACAAATTATAGATAAATATCTATTTAAGATAGTAATTGATAGAGGGACTGAATTTTCCTCCGGCCTAATTGTTATGGATGTATTTATTAAAGTAGTAATAATTGTGGGGGCAGTTTATTTGTCAGTTACCTGTTTAAACTTGTCTGTTAATTGGTTTAAGATACACTACCTTAACATTCTGGATGCAGAGATGATTATTGATTTAAAGCAAAAATATTTTAAACATATTTTAAATCTTGATCAAAATTTCCACACAACACATAAAACCGGAAGCTTAATTTCAAGACTTGGAAGAGGTGCTAGCGCAATAGAAAGAATGAATGACGTGCTATTATTTGATATGTCTCCGCTAATATTCCAAACTGCAGCAGGAGTAATTGCTATATCTTACCTAAATGGACTTTCAGCATTCATTATTCTTCTTACAATGGTATTATTTGTTGGTTTTGGAATATCTATGCAGAGAATATCTGAAAAATCGAATATAGTGTTAAATAAAACAGAAGATATAGAAAAAGGAAATATGGCAGATTTCTTTACTAATGTAGATTCCATAAGATATTTTGGTAAAGAAGAATTTATTAAAAATAGATATACTAATCTTACAACTAAAACAAAAAATGCAGCACTAAAAAACTGGAGCTATTGGAGAGCTACAAGTACCCTGCAAAGCCTAATACTTGCAATAGGAACTTTCTTCTTATTTTATACTTCTATAGAATCATTTATCGACGGAAAAATAACTGTGGGTACTCTTGCTTTCATATATACAGTGTATCTCGGTTTAATTGGACCCATGTTCGGATTCGTACACGGAGTCAGAGGACTATCTCGCAGCATGGCAGATTTCCAAGAATTATTTGAATATGGCAAAATAGAAAGTGCAATAAAAGATAAACCTGGCGCAAAAAACCTGGAAATAAAAAATGGAGAAGTTGAATTTAGAGATATAGATTTTGCTTATAACGACAAAAGAAGGATATTTAAAAATTTCAGTTTGAATATACCTAAAGATCATAAAATCGCGCTGGTAGGCCACTCTGGATGCGGAAAATCTACACTCGTAAAACTTCTTTACAGGTTATATGATGTTCAAAATGGTGAAATATTAATTGATAAACAAAACATAAAAGATATTAAACAAGACTCCCTTAGAAGCGAAATGTCCATTGTTCCGCAAGAATGTATTTTATTTGATGATACGATTTATAATAATATTTTATTTTCAAATCCGAAAGCTATTCGAAAACAAGTCATGAATGCAATAAAATTTGCACAACTAGATAAACTTATTAAAAAACTACCTAAAAAAGAAGATACTATTGTGGGTGAACGAGGAGTTAAACTTTCCGGCGGAGAAAAACAAAGAGTGAGTATAGCTCGTGCAATACTCGCAAACAAAAGAATTCTGGTCCTTGACGAAGCTACAAGCGCCCTTGATTCAGAAACTGAACATGAAATACAAAAAGATCTTGCAAAGCTAATGAAGGGAAGAACTAGTATAATTATTGCCCATAGACTTTCAACAATAATGAATGCGGATATAATCGTAGTTATGAAGAATGGGAAGATAATGCAAATGGGCAGCCATAGAGATCTTATAACTGAGGGCGGAGAGTATCAAAGACTGTGGGACTTCCAAAAAGGTGGATATGTTACAGAAAGTTTTGAACATGAAGAAAAAGAAGGCAATAATGAAGATTAGTTCTAAAGACAAATATTAAAAACTATGAATTCCTAACATAAATATGAAAAATCTACGAAACCCTGTACGGGTTGTTGTAGGGAGATTTTTCAAATTCTGAAAATCTATAATTTTCAGACTGTTTATTTTTCAAAGAATAAACAAGGAGAAAAATAAAATGAAAAAAGAGAGTAAAAAGAAAGAATTGAAACTGGCTATGCTGGCACCTAGCTTCGTAGCTGACTTCGATTATCCTGAAATTATTCATCAGCTGCATTGTGCTGGATTTGATAAAGTTGTTGAACTAACCTTTGGAGCAAAACTTGTAAACGAAGAATATCATAGAATTCTTGCCAAATGTGAAAAAGATAAAAACAATTGCCTTAGAATTTCTTCAGTATGCCCCGGCCTTGTAGATTTTGTTAAACAAAAATATCCTCAATATAAAGATAACTTATTGAAGGTAGACTCGCCAATGATTGCTACTGCCAAAATTTGTAAAAGAGAATTTCCCAAACATAAGATAGTTTTTATTTCGCCCTGCTATGCTAAGAGAAAGGAAGCAGAAGAAAAAGGAAAGAACATTATAGATAGTGTAATTACTTATAATGAGCTTGCAGAGATGCTTAAGAAAGCCAAACTTGCCCCTTGTCAAAAAGAACACAAGTATAATTTGTTCTTTGATAGATTTTATAATGACTTTACTAAAATATATCCCTTAGCAGGCGGACTGTCAAAAACAGCACATCTTAAGGGTATAATGAAACCGCAAGAGACAGAAGTTATTGATGGCATACTCAAAATAAAGAAATTCTTAGACAGCCCGGGCAAAAAGGTAAGATTCCTTGATGGAAACTTTTGTATTGGCGGATGTATTGGTGGGCCGTGTTTATCAAAAGAAAGAAATCTGAGCCAAAGAAAAAAGAGAGTACT
>CAYLGX010000019.1:0-12266 GCA_964383425.1 Candidatus Woesearchaeota archaeon | reverse complement strand
GTAGAAGGTTCTCCAATAGATTGAGCAGTAAGAACTCCGATAGCTTCTCCAGGTGAAACTTGTTTCTCTTTATGAAGTGAGGCTACATCTCTTCCATCGTCACCATATTTGAATTGGATAACATTATCGCTTCCGTCTCTAACTGTATGATCGTAAGTTACCTTCATATCTTGAAGTGCGTTACATAATCTTCTGTATAAGTAACCCGATTTAGGAGTTCTAAGAGCAGTATCCATAAGTGAGTCTCTACCAGTTACAGCTCCGAAGAAGAATTCATATGGCTTTACTCCTTTTAAGAAAGGTGTTTTGATGAATCCCTTTGCACGAGGGGATAAATCATGTTCTTTAAAGAAAGATAATGTTCGGTTAGTATATCCGATCGCGATTCTCTTACCCCATAAAGACTGTTGACCTACGCAACATGCCATCTGAGTAATGTTAAGGATATTTCCACCAGAACCAGATAAGATCATAGTGTTAACTGGATTTTCTTTTGGGAACTCTTGTTTAATGATTTGTCCGATTTTTGTTCTTACTTCGTTTAATGTTTGGATAATCTTAATTTCTCTAGTTTCTTCTTTTGTTTTTCCAGGGATTATTTCAAGTGTATCATTGTCGTATGAATCAATAAGGTCTTGTGTTTTATTTTCTGCATCACTAATAATCTTAGAAGTTTCTTTGTCTACTTTTTCATTTACTTTTAAGTCATCAATAGAGATTGTGAAACCTCTCTTTGAAAGATACTTTGTTCCAAGAGCAAAAACTTTTCTAATTGTTTCAAGTGTAGTTTCTCTACCTACCTGAGTATCAAGTTCTCTGATTATATTTCCATTTTCAACTCCGAAAATTTTATCATCAATAGCTCCATTTATTAAAACTCCATTTTTAATAATAAATGCATCCTCATTAGATTTTGATTTTAATGTAAAATCAATCTTAGGTAAACATTCAGAGAATATACTTTTACCGTCTATCATTTTTTTACTAAATGTAGTATATACTCCAGATTCATATAATAATTGAATAGCATCGGCTTTACTCATTTCACCAAGTCCTAAAAGATAAGCTCCAGTAGTTGCATCAGCAATACTTCCAATTAAGTTAGTATTATTTTTCGGAGACATTAAATTTTGATGTACATCAAGTAATATTTGAGCTTCTGCTCTTGCTTCTTCTGTTTGTGGAACATGGATATTCATTTCATCTCCATCAAAATCTGCATTGTATGGGAAACATACTGCTGGATGGAATCTAAATGTCTTATGCGGCAGAACTTTTACATAGTGCGCCATTAAACTTGCTTTGTGAAGTGATGGGTGTCTGTTGAATAATACAATATCTCCGTCTCTAAGATGTCTTTCAACAACATATCCTGGGACTAGTTCTTCAATAATTTCTTCTTTAAGTTCAGGAGTTATCTTTTTTCTTTTTCCATCAGGTCTGATAATATAATTTGCACCAGGATATTCTGGACTTCTTATTACGCTTTTAAGATAATTAATATTTAATGTAGTTACTGATTCATTTACAGTCAAGATTACAGCAATATCTTTAGGAACTCCAATTTGATTTATCTTTAAGTTTGGATCTGGAGAAATAACAGTTCTCGAAGAGAAATTAACTCTTTTACCTGCAAGGTTATGTCTGATTCTTCCTTCTTTACCCTTTATTCTTTCAGTTATAGTTTTTAATGGATGACCGCTTCTGTGTCTTGCAGGAGGTATTCCAGCAACACTGTTATCATAGAATGTAGTTACGTGGTATTGCAATAAGTCCCATAGGTCATCAATAATAACTTCAGGAGCTCCAGCATTAAGATTTTCTCTAAGTCTTTGATCTGCTCTGATAATATCGCCTAATTTATGAGTTAAATCATCTTCACTTCTCTCTCCACTTTCAAGAGTGATAGAAGGTCTTACAGTTACTGGTGGTACGAGAAGTACAGTCAAAATAGCCCATTCAGGTCTGAATATAGCTGCATCCATTCCAATAAACTTCAATTGGTCATCAGGGATATTAACAAGTATGTCTCTGATTTCATCAGGGAATAATCTTTTCTTTCCTTTTTTAAATGTCAAAGGTTTTTCAAGTTTTATTTTTTCTTGAGGTTGAGAACAGAAAGGACATTTTTTTGCGTCTTTAGCTTTCTTTATTTTATCTTTAAGATTAGGAGTTTCTTTTTCTTTATCTTCAGAAAGTAAGAATTTTCCACAATGTTGGCAAAATACTTTTAAGCACATTTCTATAACTGGTAAATATTTGATGTGAATAACTGGTCTTGAAAGTTCTACAATTCCTGGGTGTCCAAGACATTCTTTTAATCTTCCACCACAAGTTCTACATCGCACTCCTGGATCAATTGCTCCAAGTCTTAAATCCATTAATCCACCATCAACTGGATATCCATCAATATCATAAAGTTCTGGCGTGATTATTCTTGCTGTAGATATTTTTTTTATCTGCTCAGGATTAAGTAAACTAAAGTAAAGTGCACTTATTCGTTTTCGTATTGGTTTTCCGATCATTTTATTCGTATTTATTCTTTAAATCAAATTTAGTTGCTAAGTGTAATCCTTGTATTTCATCAACAAGAAGTTTGAAAGCATAAGATACTTCAACAGGTTGTGTTTCTTGACTTCCGCAAAGAGGACAATATATCTTTTTATGGATATTATCTTCAACAGCAATATATCCGCATTTTTCACAAATATGGATTACAACTTTATCAGAGTCATATCTTTCTTTTAATAATAATGATGCTCCGTGTGCTACAAGTGCTTCTTGTTCCATTTCTCCAAGTCTTAACGCACCGCCTCTTGCTCTTCCTTCAATCGGTTGTCGTGTTAATAAAGTTACCTTTCCACTAGCTCTTGCGTGCATTTTATTTGCTACCATATATTTCAATTTTTGATAATACATTGTACCAACAAATATTTTTGCTTCCATTAATTTTCCAGTAACTCCGTTGTAAACTGTTTCTTTTCCATCATATCTAAATCCTAATTTTGTTAATTCTTGCTCTAGATCTGCTACTTTCATACTTTCAAATCCAGTTCCATCCATAATCTTTCCAGATAATGCTCCAAGTTTTCCAGCAAGTAATTCTATAAGATAACCTACAGTCATTCTGCCTGGAATAGAGTGCGGATTGAATATTACGTCCGGTTTGATTCCTCTAGAAGTGAATGGAAGATCATTATCTTCAACAAGTGCTCCGATGACTCCTTTCTGACCGTGTGAAGTTGCAAATTTATCTCCAAGTTCTGGAATTCTTACATCTCTCATTCTTACTTGGATGATTTTATTTCCATCTCTATTTTCAGTTAAGAATACAGCATCAACTACTCCCTTTTCTTCTTGTCTCATTACATTTGAGGATTCTTTTCTAGCTTTTACAGAAATTTCTCTAGATTCAGATAAGAATTTTGGAGGCGCAGTTTTTCCAATAATTACTTCACCAGATTCCATTTTAGCTTCAGGATAAACTACTCCATCTTCTTCAAGATATCTGTATGATTCTTCAGTTCTGTATCCGCTAGTTCCCTTATCTGGAATTTCAATTTTATCTGCAAGTCCGCCTGCATATTTAAGTTCAACAGCAGTATATGGTCTAAAATAAGTAGATCTAGCAAGTCCTCTTTGAACAGAAGCTTTGTTTAATATTAACGCATCTTCAAGATTGTATCCTTCATGAGTCATGATAGCGACTACTACATTTTGTCCAGATGGATAAACATTAAGTGTATCATAAACAAATGTTCTTACAATTGGTTTTTGTGGATAGTGTAATATCGATACATCAGTATCTACTCTGCATAAGAAATTTGCAGCATATAATCCTAATGACTGTTTTTGAGTTTTACTTCCTCTAAGCAATCTCGCAGACTGATCGTGATTTGGGAAAGGTACAAGTGAAGTTATTACTCCAAGTAAATCCATTAAGTCTACTTCAAGATGAGTATGTTCTTTTGTTAATTCGGCTGCAGATAATGCAACAAAAGCATTTTCTTCTTCAGCAGAGTCAAGGTATTCAATAATTCCTCGAGATACTAAATCATTCCAAGTTAAACTTCCTGCTTGTAATTCTTTTAAATTATTTTCAGTTAATCTTCTTTTTCCGTCATCAACTACTACAAGTGGTCTTAAAACTCTTCCAGTTTCAGTAGAGATAAGTACAATATTAAGATTTTGATCGTATCTGATACTCATTTGGATCGGAAGTTCATTATTTCTTCTTTTTTCTTTTAATTCTTTTATGAATTTTTGTTGATCTTTAACACTTCCAACAAATCTTCCATTGTAGAAAATATCAGTTCCAGAATGTTCGCTTCCTTTTATTAATCCCATTGAATCGAGAACATCTTCGAATCTTTTATCATTAAGATCAGTGTATGTAGAAATCTTTGCAAGAATAGCTAAGTTCTTTCTTAAACCAATTTCAGTTCCTTCTGGAGTTTCAATTGGGCAGAATCTTCCATAGTGTGTTGGGTGTACTGTTCTAGCTAAGAAGTTTTCTTGTTCTCCTGGAAGAGTAGAAGCAACTCTTTGAAGTTGTGAAAGAATAGCTAAATAGTTAGTTTTATCCATATTTTGAGTAACTCCTGTTCTTTCTCCGATCCAGTTACCTGTAGCAATAGCAGATTCAATTCTGTGAGTAAATAGTGTAGATTTAGCGATAGTCTTTAATGAATAGAATTTCTTTCTTTTTTGAATTTTTTGAAGTGAATGTTGGATATCTCTTACAAGGATGTTTAAATTAACTCTGAATAAATCAGCAAGTAAGTCTCCAGAAAGTCTTACTCTTTTATTTGCATAATGGTCTTTATCTGTTGTACTTCCAGGATTGTCTTTCGCAATTAAGAATTGTTTAATAAGTTTACATAAAGTTACTGCTTTTTCAAGTCTTGTTTCTTTAGTTAATCCAATATGAGGTAATAAATAAGAATCAAGTCTTTGTTTAACTCTGTCTAATATTTCTTTTTTTGTACCTTGAAGTGCAGTTTGTTCAGCAATTTTCATCATTGCTTCTTCTTGATCTTGAATACTAGCATATTCATATAAGTTAACAATTAAACTATCTGTTTCTTTGCCAATATATCCTGCAATATCTGATTCTTTAGTCATTCCAAGAGCTTTAAGGATAACTACTGCTGGAATATTTTTAAATCTAGAGAATGAAAGTTCAAGGATTCCTTCAAGAGTTTCAGTAACGGATATTGGGATTCTATAACTTCCACGTCTTGAGAATAATCTAAGCATTATCTTCTCTTTTGATTTTTCAATAAAAGGTTGGTTTTCTGCTAAGTCTTCAGTCATAACCATAACTCTTTCATTTCCATTGATTATGAAATATCCACCAGGGTCAAGTGGGTCTATGTATAACTTTTCAAGTTCTTCTTTTGTTTTTCCAGCAATGTTACAAACATTACTTTTTACAATAACTGGGATGTATCCAATTTCTACTTCTTGGTCTTCCATTTGATTACCTTGTCTTATCTTGATCTCAAGGTATACTTGGGCAGAATAAGTTAAATTTCTTAATCTTGCTTCAGTAGGAGTAATATTATTTGGGCTTCCATCAGCTTCGATTATAATTGGTTTTCCTACTCTTATTTTTCCTAAAGTGACTTCAATATCTTCTTCTTTTGGAAGTCCTTCACTAATTTCATGAACAATTTCTTGCATTCTTTTTTCTACAAAATTATTAAATGAAACAATATTACTTTCAACTAGTGAGTGTTGTTCAAGATATTTTTTAATTAAGATGTATTTATCGCCTGTTTCTAGTTTCATTGTTAAATTGTAACGACACGAAAATATACATGTGTGTCATTTTCCTCCTTTCTTTCAACTTTAATTACGTCTCCAATTTGTGCGTTATTTGGAATAGCTGGATCTGTAATTTTTATTTTTGGTAGTTGTGTAATAGAAATATTATATTTTTCGAGGAGCTTTTCAGTCTCTTCTTTTTTTAGGATAGAATGTTTTGGCTGTAAAATATGCATTTTTATCTTTTATTTGGAGATTTGTTTACTTGTTGCTTGTTTTATCCGCAAAGTTCTGCCGAAACAGATACAGGTTTGCACAATTACAACTGAGCAATAATAAAATAAATAAAAAGTACCTTTTTAAAGGTTTCGGTAAATTTCAGTTTTTGGAAAAGTTTATAACGATCTCCGCACTCATGTTATTATGTTAGAAAATCTGACTTATTATTCTCTCTTTGGAAAACCCTTGATTATGTATTTGGGAATTTTAGTTTTAATTTCGCTCATTTCTACTGCTGCGCTTGGCGCAATGGTTCTAAAAGGTAAAGTGAAATTCGAGTACCATAAAACATTAGCAGTTATTACTATTTGTTTAGCTCTTCTTCATGGGGCGCTAGGTATTTTGAATTATTTTTAATAGGTATATTTATTTTATTCTCCGTCAATGTAACTAGTTACATCAAAGGCACTATAAGCTTAGATTTTCTATGATTTTTATGAAAATTAAATCAAAGAAGGAGGTTATAATGAATAAACTTATAGTAATGGTAGCAGGTATATTGCTTTTAGCAGGAATAATTGCAAGTGCAGTTTTTGCATTTGGTAATGTTAATGCTAGTGAATCTATAGCAGCAACTAAAGCTAGTTGTAGTGGAGATTGTAGCAAAACAAGTAGCTGTGGCCAAAGTGGATGTCAAGCCGCTACAACTGGAAGTTGTGGTTGTGCTAAAGCTGCAACATCAACGAACACAGATTGTCCTTGCGGATGCAATGGCTCTTGTGGAGGAAGTTGCGGTAGTGCAAATTGCACTTGCGGTAAATAATTATCCTATTTTTTATTTTTATTTTTTTATTTTTTAGAATATCGAAAATATATTTGTTTTGTTTACACACAAAGCTTTTATAAAATCAATTCTAATTTATGCATTATGGCGGAACTAGAACAAATTCGAGCAGAACTTCATCATCTAAAAAATCCTCAGTTAGCAGAGAATTACAAAAAATATCTCAAGTCGCCCTATACTTTCTATGGAATTCGAGTTCCAGAACTTAGAAAAATAGCAAAGCGATACAAAGATCTGAAAATTCAAAATGTTTATGGTTTGTTTGATCAACTTTGGACTAGCAGTAATCATGACGAGATGAACTTGGCTCTTTTTCTTATCCAAAATTACAAAAAGCAATACAATCCAGAGTTATGGCAATTCCTTATGGATGAAAAACGACTTGAAAAATTAAAAACATGGGATCATGTTGATGCCCTTTGTACTGGAATACTGGGTTATATTCTACTAAATAATTCTCATCTTCAATCAGAATTAAAACAACTTTCAACTTCTACTAATCCTTGGCTAAGGAGAGTTTCAATAGTTTCTCAGTTGCCCTTAATTAAAAAAGGAAAAATTCAATTTACTTTTCTTTTTGGGGAAAAATTAGTTTATGATGAGGATATTTATGTTCAGAAAGGCACTGGATGGATGATTCGTGAAGCAGGAAAAAAGAATCCTGTGCAAGCCGAACAATTTATTATGATTCATAAAAATATGAAGGCTGCGGCTCTGTCTTATTCAACTGAAAAAATGCCCTCTCTAAAGCAGAGATTAAAAACAATTAAGTTGGAAGAAAAAGCAGAAGGTAAAAATTTATCCAAACAAGAAGATAAGGAAGCTAGTTTGCTAGATAAGATAAAGCATTTTAGGAATTAATTTATGACAAGAGTATTAAAATCCATTAGGGAGCTAAGAATTATTCTTGCAAAAAGTTTTGATAAAAGTTTTATTGGTAAAAAATTAAAAAAGAGAAGCGGCAAATGCAAAAAATGTGGGAAATGTTGTAAAAACTGTAAACATCTAAATAAAAAGACAAAATTATGCAGAGTTTATGGTAAGAGATCGAGATTTACTTGTTATTTGGACTTTCCACTTGATAAGGAAGATCAACGTCTTTGGAAAGTAGAGAAGACTTGCGGTTATAGATTTAAAGATTAATTATTTTAATTCTATGATCCTTAAGGGGAATTAAAACTCCTCCATTTGTATGATCCGCATAGTGCCAGATCATTACAGCCTCTCTTTCCAATCGCAAATCATCTAAAGAATCAGAAGTGGGATTGGCTTCTTTATAATTTTTAGAAACATCTAGATATTTTTCAATTTTCAATTCAATACCAAATGGAAATATCCCATTATGAGTCATATCGACTCTTATCGAAGTTGGAGGTTCGCTGTTTTGTAAATATTTCCAAATCCCATTTCCTTCATTCTCCACTAATTTGCTATAAACTTGTTCAAGTAGACCGCTTGTTCGATTAGCTTGTAAAATCGCTCCTGCCGTAAATGGTCCAATTTCAAGAGTTCCAATCGGGCTATATCCTGCAGATATTGGGCCAAAACCAATTTCAATTCTACGAGCCGATTGTTCTCTAGCAATTGCTGAAATCTGGTCATAAAAATTGTCTGGCTCCCCATAAGCCATCATAGAAAAAACATTTCTAAAAAACGTTAGGTCCATATCCCTAGTTTGATGATTGCCCATAACTAATGGCAAAATTTTATCTTTTAAAGGATTATTATGCTCAGGTATACATCTTTCTTATCCCAAAGAAGCAATATTGAAAATAATTAGGATATTTTTATTTTCTGGAGACCAATTAACCTTAAAAACTAATCTTCCTCTTGGGTTTTGGAGCTAAAAGAGGTAAGATGGGAATAATTATTCGCGAGAACTTTTCTGATGAAGATTTAGATATTTTTGAAAAGATTGATAATCAGGAATTCGAATCAAAAGAATTACTTGACTTGAAAGTTGAAGCTCAAGAGATATCGCAAGAAACATTAATTACTGAACTTAAATCTTATGCAAAAATAAGAAAAAATCTGGAGTTTGATTTGCCCCATCAAAGCCAAGGTGCGCTTAAAATTCTTAGGGACCTAAATGCTACTGCCTTACTTGCAGATGAAGTTGGTCTGGGAAAAACAATTACTGCTGGAATAGTTTTAAAAGAATTAATCGAGCGCGGACTTGCAAAAAAAATTCTCATATTAACTCCACCGTCCTTAGTAGATCAATGGGTTAGTGAATTAAAATATAAATTTGATTTGGATTTTAAGATTATTGAAAAAGAAGAAGATTGGGTTACTGCTAATTTTGCAATAGCTTCTCTTGATAGGGTTAAAAATTGTATTATCGGAACAAAAAACTTTCGTCATGCACAAGCGCATAAAATTGAATGGGATTTGCTTATGGTTGATGAAGCCCATAAACTTAAGGATCGCTCAACAGTAAGGTGGCAATTTGTAGACAAAATTCCTAAAAAAAGATTTCTGATTCTAACCGCTACTCCATTTCAAAATGATTTGCTTGAACTTTACAATCTTTTACATTTACTAAAGAGAGGACATTTAGGCACAATAAAAGAATTTAAGAAAAAATTTCTTAATCGCGGAAATAAACGTTATCCTTTAAATCCCAAGGACCTAAAAGCAAAACTTGATGAAATAATGGTGCGAAGAAGGAGAAGCGAAACTATTGTAAAATATACTACTCGAATTCCAAAAATAATTTCAGTCGATTTAACTCCAGAGGAATTTGAAGTATACAATGATATTTGCGACTTATTAAAAACTAAATATTTTTCAGCCAATGGTAACGAAATAAATGGTAGATTAATTATTTTTGCAATATTACCTAAAATTACGAGTTCCTCTCGTTCTGCAATGGAATCACTTGATCGAATTGCGAAAGATGAAAAATATCACGGAAATACTAGGCAATTTGCAGCAGATATACTGGAAAAATACAAGAATGTAAAAAAAGATTCAAAAATTGAAAAGCTTGTAGAAATTGTTCAAAATATTTATATTGAAGATAAAAATTCTAAAATTCTTATTTACACAAGGCATCCGACTACTCTAAAATACATCGTAGAAAAACTAGCTCCTTTTAATCTTAAAATTGTAGAATTTATCGGCGGGCTTGATCGGGAAGAAAAAACTCGAAGGATTAAAGAGTTTAAAGAAAGTGCAGATATTCTGATTAGTACTGATACGGGTTCGGAGGGATTAAATTTTCAATTTTGTGCAAATCTAATTAATTATGATCTTCCCTGGAACCCTATGTCGGTAGAACAAAGAATAGGCCGACTTGACAGAATTGGTCAGAAGAAGGATATGAACATTTATTCGCTTGCAACAAAAGATACTATGGAAGAGCATGTTGTTGATTTAATTATCAATAAAATGTGTTGCATTGGCATGGTAATTGGAGAACTGCCAATTATATTATTTAATTTGGGTCTTGATGCGGAAGCTAGCGGGGGAACAAATAAAATTGAGGAAATGTTAATGAATGCTTTCATTGATTCTAAAAATAATCTTCAAAGATTTGCAAAAGATGTTAAAAAGATAGAGGCTATAATTAAAGATGGGTTTGATAATTATCAGGAATCTAAGGAGTCATCTAGTAGAATACTTGATATGCAGGAGGAATTAAAAAAAATATAACATGACTGAAAGCGAAGATTTAAAAAATTTTGTAGTATCCTTTTTCACTAGTCTGAAATGTAATCTGGCTTGGGATGGAAATAAATTAACTGTATTTAATATTCCGGAAAACTTTCAGAAATTCTCAGGTAAAGCTTCTCCCTATCAGATAGTTTTTTTGCAAGAACATGCTACGGACGGGGAAGAGGTAATCATGAAGGGTAGTTTTCTTTTAAATTCGATTAAAGAGTTTTTAGCAGATAAGGGCCAGACCACGCTCGTAAAAATAGATTTTGAATTAAATGATGAAGTGGAAATAAAAAATTTCTTTAAATTGAGAAATGCTACTATCACTAACATATCCAAAAAAGAGACATATGATTTTATGACAAGGTTTACTTTTCTTACAAATTTACAATACCTAAATGAAAGAGAACAGGTAATGACTCCTATTTGTGTTAAGGAAAACCAGATTATTGATTTTGATTTGGAAAAATATAATCTTCTAGCTGGAAAAAAAGATGAAATTAAAACTAGTGATATTAAACCGCAATATCTTGCAGCTAAGGAATATCTTAAGAAATTAATAGAACCCAAAATAGAGAAAATAGGGGCAAATTTAAATATCAAATTGGAAAAAGAACTGCAGAGAATAAAACAACACTATCTTAATCAAATTAAAGAAGACGGAGATAATCTAATTAAATCTGAAAAACAAATTAGGGAACTGGAAAATCAATTAAATAATCCCGAAAATAAAGAGCTAGATCAAAGTTTTTTAAAAATTAGAATTAAAAGGCTAGCTGAAACAATTGAAAATTTAAACTCTGAAAAAAGAAAAGCAGCATTAAGCGCAGAGGAAGATTTTTTTAATCGTGATGAAACTAATCGCCATAGTCTAGCAATAGACAACAAGGTAATAAACACGACAATAGCTTATTTCCCTATTTTTAATTATTCACTATATCTAAAAAATCATGATGCCATGCGGATTTTAAATTTAGTCTATAATCCTTTAACAAAAGAAATTTCAAAATTAAAATGTGAAGTTTGCAGTCAAGAATTAAAAGATTTATGGCTTTGCTCAACAGGCCATATTTCTTGTTACGCTTGTATGAAGGCATGCCTTGATTGTGGTAATGAATATTGTAAGAATTGTTTGAAGATTTCCTGTTTTGTATGTGAAAAACAATTATGTAAAAAATGTGCAAAAAAATGTAATCTCTGCGGAAAGTACAAGTGTAAAGCGCATATGTCTTCTAGTTCTACTTGTAAAACTTGTGCGGATAAAGGTAAGGCTTCTACTCTGCGAAGAAGCATTTAATTTAACTTAAGAATAAGTTTTTAAACCAGGGAGTCTTTAGAACATTGAAAAAGAGGGAAGTAATGGGAAAAATATCACTAACAGTTTTGTCAGCAATTATGCTCATCTTATTAGTAGTTCAAGTTTCTGCAGCAGCAAGCAATTTAACTTTAGAGCGACAGAGCAGACTAGATTTTGAACATTTAATTTACATTACAGATATACAAACAAATCCTAGTACTATAGTTGCGGGTTCAAGTTTTATTGTAACTTTTAAAATAACTAATCAGGGTACGCAGTGGGTCAGGGATGTTATTTCAAAAATAAATCTTCCGGCTCAAATTTCTAATTATCAGGATGTAGGGACTCATAAGGTTGCCGAACTTCAACCAGGTGAATCTTCACAAGTAAGTTTTAATTTAATTGTCTCTCCAGAAACAGCAGAGGGATTCTATAAATTGCCTATAACTGTAGCTTACATCAATCATATTTGGG
>CAYLGX010000018.1:12138-12501 GCA_964383425.1 Candidatus Woesearchaeota archaeon | reverse complement strand
AATGTTTACTCCAATCTTATTCAAGTGGTATTTTGTCTAGTGACTGTCGAAAATGTAACTTTAAAGAAAATTGATAAAACTTAAAAAATAAAATGACAAAAGACGAATATAAATTACCACAACTTCCTCCACTCGAAGATGTATTAAAATTAGTTAAAAGTCCACAAGCAAAAACGGGGGAAATAGATTACAAAGCAAAATATGAAATGTTGCAAAGGGAAGTAGTAGATCTAAGATCCAAACATTCCCGTGAAATAAAACAATTAAAAGAAAGAACAAATAAAGAAGCGGGAATTACTATCTGCCCCATACTGGACCGAGAAACCGGGGACGGAAGAATCTCAATTAGAGGAGTAGATAAAA
>CAYLGX010000018.1:3140-12128 GCA_964383425.1 Candidatus Woesearchaeota archaeon | reverse complement strand
GTCGTCGCCGAGAACGATTTCCCGAAAAAACCCTTTATAACTACCTCTGTGACCTTACTGGGAAAAAATGTAATTATGCTGAATAGAAAACACTAAAATAGATTAAAATGACAAAAGATGATTACTCACTTCCACAACTTCCACCACTCGAAGATGTATTAAAATTAGTTAAACCATCAGATCAAAAAAGTTCTGCAAAAAAAACTTCTCTTATTGAGCTAATTAATGAATTGAAAGAAAATATGTCTCCAACACAAATAAAACAACTTGCTGATTATTTGGTTGGAACAAAAATTCCAAATTTACCCACAGAGCTAAATTATGAATGTCCCATATTAAAAAGAGAAACAGGAGACGGAGCAATAAAAGTTTTTATTCGAGAAAGCCAGTATGGTAAATCAAACATAGTAGTATGTAAATGTCTTTCCGGAGTAACTTGTAATTTAGCGAGTAGCACATATGTATGCCCCTACATAAACGTATAATCCTACTTAAAACAGCGTCCTCTGCTTATTCCGTTCTTTAAGATCTTTAACTTTTTCAAACTGACTAACTATTCTTTCTTCGCTAAACTCATGTTCCAACATAATTTGCTTAACCTTATCAAAATCAAAAGTTCCAAATTCAATCTTGTAATCTTTGTCTATTGCTGGATTCTTAATTAAATCAAAAACAGGCTTCCAATCAAAATCAAGTTTATATTTTCCTTCAGCTTCCAAAGCTTTTACGCCAGCAAATATTTTCTGAGGTTCTATAAATTCTTTAACTAATTTTAATGCTTTTTTGGGGCCTATTCCCTTTACTCCGCCAGGATTATAATCCGTTCCACTAAGAATACCAATACAAATAAGCTGATCTTGATTTATTTCTAATTGTTTTAAAACTTCTTTAAGCTCTATTAATTGCGGTTTAATATCAACCCAACCCGACCGTGTTTTTCTCTTTCTAGCCATAGTCAAATTCTGAATAAGGTAGGGTGCTTCGAACATTAAACTATCATAGTCCTGACTTGCAATTGCATAAACACTACTTTCTTGTTTAGCCATATAACTTGCCTGAGCTTCCCCTTCTCCCGGAGCCTGAATAACTGCGATACCCATTGCCAAAAGTAATTCTTTACTTTCCCTAATCATTTCGCTAGTTAGATGAGTTAATTGCCGGGCATACTTACCCATTCCCTCAACATCTTCTTCATTTTTAGCGCTTTCATATTTTTCGCGAGCTTCATCTTTAGATTCCTGCCTCATTTCATGAGTTCTTCCCTTAAGTTCGGGAGCTTTTCCATCAAAAACATAAATCAATTTAATTCCTTCATGGAGTAAATTTAAATTTCTATAAAACAGGCCAGATAAGTGACTAGATATTCTGCCTTTTGAATCTTGCAAGGGAGTTCCATCGGGTTGACGAATAGTAGAAATAAATTGATATATTGTATTAAAAGCATCAACAGTAAGAGTTTTACCTTTCAAATCTGAAAATTCAATTGGCTTCTTTTCAATAATTTCAGCAATTTGCAAGCCCATAAGGAAATACAAAAGCTAAAATATATAAAACTATCTCAACAAGAAATAATATGAAAAGGCAAAAAAATTTAATTTATCTTGCAACTATTTCTTTACTCGCTTTTATAATTTTATTAATAAGCATATCTCTAAATAATTCTACTCCGCAGTTAGACAAAACAATAAATTCACTAATGCCTTCGTTTCAAAATAATACGTTAGTGATGATATCCAAAATAATTAATATAGCTTTTGACACAAAAATACTCCTAATCCTAACTTTGATTATATCTGCCCTACTTTATCTAAAAAAGAATAAGAATGAAGCCATATTCCTAGCAGCAATAATGGTAATCGGAGGGGCCGCAATATACCTCATAAAAGAAATAGTTCAAAGAGCAAGACCATTAAATGCATTACTAAACGAAACAAACTTTTCTTTTCCAAGCGGCCATGCGACAATAGGAGTAATATTTTTTGGAACTTTAATTTATCTAATATTAAATAAAATAAAATCAAGGCAGATTAAAATAACTCTCATTTCACTTTCCGTTTTAATGATATTAATAATTGGAATATCTAGACTCATATTAAACGTTCACTGGTTAACTGATGTTTTAGCAGGATTATTTTTGGGATTAACAATACTTACTAGCGGAATATTATTCAAACAAGTTTTAGAATCAAGATAAACTATTCAAAAAGAAAATTAAATTTTTCATAACCTTCTGCTGGTTTTCTATCAAAATGAGGGTTAGGAGTATATTCGTCACTATTTCTATCAATAGCCCCTACAACAAACTCAGGTCTAACTGTAAATTTACTTCTAGTGGGATGAAAATAAGCTAATTCTTTTGTAGTAAGATCTTGCCCCCTTATTCTTTTCTGATATAAATCCTTAGGAAACATTACAACTACTGCTTTGTTTCCATGATCCAGTCCAATTCGATAAAGATTTTCAGCTTCACTAATATCTCTGGGAGCAAGAGTAGCTGTGCCAGATAAACTTTCACACCAGGAAGATAAACCTTCTCTAAGAATTGAATCTAAACTATCTGAAAAACATCTATGCAAAAAAGTAACATGACTCTCAGTCGAAACAATAAAATCTCGAAAATTAGCAGGAAATGAATCACCCATATTAGTATTAAACTCTAGCCCTAAGCAAGCCATCTTCAAGAGTTAACTTTCCAGAATTAAATCCTTTTTTATTCCAAATAGAAAGTCTTTCTGAATCTCTTTCAATTGGCCCAAATCTTTCTTCAGAAGAGATATGACTTTGATCAAGTACGACTGGTTCAAATTTATAAGAAACTATTCCTTGCTCAAGTCGATCAGAAGTAGGTTGATAATATTGTAAAACTTTTCCTAAATTTCTAGAAACATATAATTCTTCAGGCCGCAGTGAAATTATATTACCCGAGTTATGAATATAATGTTTTAAGGTCCCTTTATCTGAAAGTTTGTAAGTTTTGGACTTAATTCCAGTTTTGTCTACTCCTGCAAAAGCACTTCTAAAAAAAGTTTCTCCGTCTTTATAGAATAAAACCGCTACTTGTGGGCTTAAAGATTTGGCCTTAGAATAAATATCACTAAAGGCGTTAGCAGTGTAATTTTTATCTGCAAGTAAAACAAGCCCCTTATCTTTTAATAAAATACAATTAGGAGTAGCTGAAATAGAAATAACAGGATAGCCTGCGCCTTCTAAATTTGAAGCAACATAATCCATCATTTCTTTCTTTTGTGCCTTATTTACCATAAAAAATAATGCCAAAAAGACTTTATAAATCTTCCCCTTGTTGTATCTACAACGTAGTAACAAATAATAAGGTTTAAATACTCCGCAAGGCTATACCTAATATGACAAAAGAAGAGAATAACTACGGAAAAGCCTATGCATTTTTTAATACTAGCGCGCCTAAAGATGTGTTGCCATTAGTAGTCGAAGATGCTAGAGACATGGCTCAAACTCCAAGGGAACTAGAACTGATTCTTAACGAGGGATTTGAAAAGTTAAACGGCGACAGCGAACTAATGACCTTAGCTAAAGAAGCAGAAAAAAACGGAATGAAATATGTCTTCGAAGCAAAATACAGAGGCGCAACTAACAAAAAAACTGCAGACGAAGTAGCTGATATTCTAAACAGCATATATAACGCCTCAGCAGAAATAGATCCGGCATTTGGAGCCAAAATAGTTTATCAAGATATGGGCAAATATGTTTCTAGAAATTAAAAATTAATTCTAATTTATCTTAAAAAACTAGCATCTTTTGAAAATTCTTTAAATTCGCTAATTTGTGAATGTACAGTACCCATCGTACACTTAACAAAACTAGGATAATCTCCAGTCAATAGTGCGCCCTTTAAATGAGCCCATTGATCTGAAATAGAATCCATTATTGCCTCTGGCAAAGTTTCAACAGCAGCCATTGTTCCACAAACTAGCCTGTAAGCACCATCTTTTGGAAAAATAACACCCTTGCTAAAAGAGTCTGACTTTGGCAAAACTGCTAAAAATAAAGATAATTCTAAATGACCCACATTAAAAGTATGATTTCCATTTCCCGAAGATACACTTGGCCTTGGCAAAATATCAAATCTAAACTTCGCATCTGAAAAATTGGGAAAAGAACTAACATGACTTGAAGGACTCCTAAAATGAGGATATTTTTCAGAAGAAAGTTCTTGCTTAATAAGTGTCCTTAAGCACTTTCCAAATTCCAAATATTGGGCCTCGCACATATTTCTAACCCACAAATTTAAAGTTTATAAATTAATGCTAATTTTATAAATAAAGAATTCTTCAAAATTATATGGTTAATGGATTTATCGTTTATCCGGCTTATGACGAGTCAAATGGCGTAACTCAAGTTAAGCTATATGGTCGACTAGAAAATGGAGAAAGTTTTGTAACTATAAATGAGATCGAACCGTATTTCTTTGTAAGCGAACTTTATTCAAAAAGAATTGAAAAATTATGTGCTAGCTATGAAGCAGTAATAGAAAAAACTAAACTTACTGATTTTGCAGAAGCAAGCGTAATAAAAATAATTTGCAAAAGTCAAGCAAATATGAACAAACTAGTAAAAGAAGTTCATGAAGAAAAAATTGATACATTTGAAGCAGACATAAAACCGCAATATCGATTCATAATAGACAACAACTTACTAGGAAAAATAGAAATTGAAGGAGAATATGATTCTTCTGAAAGAGTAAACCGAGTTTATAAAAATCCAGTAGTTAAAGCTCCAAAATCAGGAATAGAGATAAAACTAAAAGTGGCCTCGGTAGATATTGAAACTAACAAAAAGGGGGACAAACTTTTCTGCATAGGTATTTCTTCTAAAAATTACAAAAAAAACTTTATGATCACCAAAGAAAAATTAGAACATACAGTTTCTTGCGAAGATGAAGAAGAATGCTTAAAACAATTCAAAAGGGAATTAATTGAAATAGATCCCGATATAATAACTGGATGGAATGTTATTGGTTTTGACTTCAATTTTTTAAAAGAGAGATTTGCTAAACATAAGGTATCTTTTGATTTAGGAAGAGATGAGAGCAACTCAAAAATAAGAATAGAGGGTAACTTTTTCAGAAATTCCAGCATGGATATTGAAGGACGACTCGTTCTAGATGGAATGAACTTTATTAAAGACCCATTCATACAAGAAGCCCCTTCAATTAAAAATATAGAATTTGAAAATTATACACTCGAAACAATCTCCCAAGCAATAATCGGAAAAGGTAAAATGATAACTTCGAAAAATAGAGGGGATGAAATTGAAGAACTATATGAAAATAATCAACAAAAACTAGCAGACTATAATCTAAGAGATTGCGAATTAGTTTATGAAATTCTTGAAAAAACAAATATGATCGAATTGTCCATAGAAAGATCTGAACTAACCGGAATGCCGCTGGATAGAATCACAGCGTCAATAGCTTCATTTGACTCACTTTATATTAGGGAAGCAAGAAAAAGAAACCTTGTTTCTCCTACCACAAAGTTTTCAAATAAGGAAGAAAAAATAAAAGGAGGATTTGTAATGTCTCCAAAATCCGGGCTTTATCATAATGTACTAGTACTAGATTTTAAATCACTTTATCCTTCCATAATTCGTACATTCAATATAGATCCCTCCTCATTTGTGATTAATCCAGAAAAAAAGGAAAACAATCTCATTGTTTCTCCAAATGGGGCTTATTTCAAAAATCAAGATGGAATCTTACCCATGATAATTGAAACTCTCCATCAAGCAAGAGAAAAAGCAAAAAAAGAAAAGAGAGAACTTTCAAGCTATGCAATAAAAATTATTATGAATTCATTTTTCGGAGTATTGGCTTCTCCAAATTGTAGATATTTTGATTTAAAGATGGCTAATGCCATAACTAACTTTGGACAAGAAATAATAAAACTTACAACTAAAAAAATTGAAGAACTTGGTTATGAAGTAATTTACGGAGATACAGATTCGGTTTTTGTTCATACTAAACTTGAAAAAGATAAGGCAAAAGAACTCGGAACGAAAATATCTGAAATAATAGATGAATTTTACAAAGATTATGTTAAAACTACATTTAATCGAACTTCGTATTTAGATTTAGAATTTGATAAACTTTATTCTGCATTGATCTTTCCTCAAATAAGAATGCACGAGACTAAAAAACCTAAAACTAACGAGGAAGAAGAGCAGGGGGCTAGGGGAGCTAAAAAAAGATATGCTGGATTAATAGAAGAAAATGGAAAAGAAGAACTAGATATAGTGGGCCTTGAAGCAATAAGGGGAGACTGGACAGAAGCAGCAAAAGAATTTCAAAGAAACCTATTATTAAAAACATTCAAAAATGAAAATCCTGCTGCCTATATTAAAGAATTTGTTAAAGACCTTACTTCGGGCAGACTTGATAAAAAATTAGTTTATCGTAAATCTATAAGGAAAGAATTAATAGAATATACAAAGATTACCCCACCGCACGTTAAAGCAGCAAGACAACTAGACTCACTTGAAGGAAATGTGATAGAATATTACATAACTGTAACTGGGCCAGAACCAGTTCAAAAATTAAGACATAAACTAGATTATGAACATTATTTAGAAAAACAAATAAAACCGATTGCAAAAACAATTCTTGAGACTCTAGGCATAAATTTTGAAGAACTTTTGTCACAGACTAAGCAAAGAACACTGTTCTAAAATTAAAAATAAGGCATTAAATCTTACACCTTATAAACCCTCAAATTCTCTATTTATCATGGCACAACCACAAGAAAATCCAGTAAAAGTCTACAAGTATAACCCAAAACCACTATTCGAAGAAAGAATGAATCAGGTTTTAGAACTTAGCGGAAGCGATGAAAAGGATAAAAAATTATTTTGGGAAACAGTACATAAATATACAATAGACTCAATTAGATGCAATACTCTTAAAATTACGCCAGAAGAACTAAAAATAAAACTTAGAAATAGGGGCTGGAAGATCAATCAACCATACCAAGATTATCCAGAAATAATGATTATTGAAAATGATCTCAAACCAGGAGAACTTGGAAAAGCAGAAGAACATATTTTAGGATATTTTTATGTTCAAGAAATTTCAAGTATGTTGCCTATAATGGCACTAAATCCTACTGAAAATGATTCATTCCTAGACCTATGTGCTAGTCCAGGTTCAAAAACAACACAAGCAGCATGTTATATGAAAAACCAAGGGATACTGGTCGCGAATGATAACAAACTGGGAAGACTTATTATTCTTTGTTCCAACCTTGAAAAATGCGGAGTTTCTAATACCATAGTAACAAGGAGAGACGGAGTTCAATTATGCAAAAGACTGGCTGAAAATGGATATAGATTTGATAAAATTTTAACAGATGTACCTTGTTCTGGAGAAGGAACTCTGCGAAGCTCGCCAGGAACATTTCTTTCATGGAATATTAAAACCGTAGAAAATTTAGGTTCAACACAAAAAATACTTGCTTGCTCTGCACTCGAAATTCTAAAAGAGGGAGGAGAAATGATCTATTCTACTTGTACACATGCACCTGAAGAAAACGAAGAAATTGTTCAGTTCCTTTTAGATCATTATGACATTGAAATTGAAGAAATAAAACTTCCACTTAAAACTAGAAAGGGGCTAACTAGTTGGAAAGGAAAAGAGTTTAGTAAAGAAATGGAAAAAGCCGTAAGAATTTATCCGCAAGATAACAATACTGAAGGTTTCTTTCTATGCAAAATTAAAAAAATATCTGAAGAAAAAAAGGAGACAACAAGATGAAAATAATGAAATTTAGAAATGAATTAGCAAAACAAATAATTAAAGGTAAAAAGAGTTCAACTTGGTGATTATTCGATGATAAAAATTTATCAAAGGGCGACGAAGTTTCATTAGTTATATGGGAAAATAAACAAGAATTTGCCAAAGCATTATTGACTGAAGTAAAAGAAAAAAAATTTAAAGAATTAACAAAAAATGACAGGGAAGGACATGAAACTTATTATTCTGATCAGGAAATGTACAATGCATATTCAACTTATTATAACAAACCCGTAACTCCCGAATCGCAACTAAAAGTAATTAAATTTAAATTAATTAGAACCAATAAATAAAATGACATTAAGCTTTGTATACGGTGCTGAAAAGAAAGTATTGCTAAAAAAACTAGAATACTATGGAATAACAAAACTTCCATATTTACTATCCATTTCTGGAAAAGATAAAGTTCGCGGCTATACTGGAAGTTTTTCAGATAATGAAATAATTGATTTTGATAAACAAATAGGAATAGACATATTCGGATTATATCTTTTTCATGATCACGGTGATGAAGTAAGGCTTTCTTTTGATGGAATGCTTATGCTTAAAGATCAAATAACTAAAAATATTCTTGAATTGACTGATGCACAAGCAAAAGAATTTTTCAGAGGCCAAGATATTCTATTGACTAACGAAGAAAAAGCAAAATTTACCGATGCAGACAGAGGATTTAAAGTTCTAAAGCACAAGGGCGACTTTGTTGGAACAGGAAAACTTCTTCCACACGATGGCAGAATTACAAACTATCTTCCTAAAGAAAGAAGAATAAAAAAGTAGAGAATAGTAATCCTTAAAAATAGACTTTTTCTTAAAATAAAATGAAAACATATTCCGATAAAACTAATGAAGACTCACAAGAATGCAGATTTAGAGATTTTATAGTATCTATGTATAAAGTGAGTAATATGAATCAAAGACAAAGAGAAAGACTAGCAGATACTGCCCATTTAGCACAAAATGATTATTGGAGTTTAGTAGATCATCTCGCAGTTAGAAGATATCAGGACAAGAAAAGAGCCGATGAAAGAGAGATAGCTGAAAATGGATATAGGCCAACTGATTACGCCCTAGCATTGATATATACGACTTCACTATCGCTAGAAGAAATTACTGCAATCTATAAACAAATACCTGTTTATGAAGGAATGGAAGATATAGATGAACAA
>CAYLGX010000018.1:0-3130 GCA_964383425.1 Candidatus Woesearchaeota archaeon | reverse complement strand
GATTTCAAAACATACAATCAATGAAAAAAGAAAAGACTGCGCAAAAAGAAAGAGACGAACATAGCACGTATTACCGAGATTTCTAAAAAATAGTAAATTAAATCATAAACATCCTTAAAAACCCCCATAGGATAAGAGTAATATGACTGAAAAAGACTATAGCGGTGCAGTAACTGGAAAAATAGGGAAAAATGCTAAATCCAGTGGAAATTCTTCAAAACAAGTAATTGATTTGAAAGAAAGTAAAAAAAATAAAGAAGCAAGAAAAAAAGGAGAAGGTGAATTTACAGGAAGACTTGAAGATTATCAAAAAGCAGGACAAATTTCTCGCGAAGTTAAAAAATATGCAAGAGAAATAACTAAAGAAGGAGTTTTATTAGTAGAAATTGCAGAAAAAATTGAATCTAAAATACTAGAAATGGGCGGACAAGTAGGATTTCCAGTAAATCTTTCTATAGATGATGTAGCCGCGCATTACACTCCAAGTTTAAGAGATGACAAAAAAGCAAGCGGATTAATCAAAATAGACATAGGAGTAGAAATAAACGGTTGCATAGCAGATAGTGCTTTTAGCATGGATCTTACACCTGAAAAAAAGTATACAAAACTAATCGAAGCAAGTGAACAAGCACTAAACAAGGCGATTGAATATGTTAAAAATAATAAAGAAAAATCAATAATAAGTAATATCGGAAAAGAAATACAACAGACAATTAACAATTTAGGATTTGCACCAATAAGAAACTTATCAGGACATGGTCTTGATGAATACACAGTTCACTCTGGATTAACTATTCCAAATTATGAAAATGGAAATATGAAAGAACTAGGTGATGGCGCTTTTGCAATAGAGCCATTCTCAACAACCGGCGAAGGATTAATTTACGAAGGCCAAGGTTCTGGAATTTTTCATTTATGCGGAGAGGGACAAGTTCGTGATGCTTTCTCAAGAGAAGTTTTAACATTCATAATAGAAAAAAAGAGAACACTTCCATTTTCACAAAGAGAAATTGAAAAGAAGTTTGGTTCCAGAAGTTTATTTGCTTTATCAAATCTAAAAAGAGCAGAAATAATTGAAGAATACCCTCAATTAATTGAAAAATCTCGAAAACCAGTAGCTCAAACCGAACATTCTATAGTAATTCTAGATGGAAAAGTAGAAATAATAACCTAATTATTTAAAAAATTTAAAGCCTAGTTACTTTTGTAGGAATTATAAGCTGATACTTATTTGAACCAGAATCATGCGAAGGAACAAATTCCTTTAGAAAAAGAGGAACATAGGGCATAATTAATTGTGAAGTAAATGGCATTATTGCATCAAGTCTTTCTTGAGTCTGAACTGGACCCAATGAATCATCAAAAAAGAATTCCCGAGTTATAGCTGAAAAAGGTTGGTTCATAGAATCTTTAAAAGTAAGATATTCCGGCTTCATTATTTTTTTACCATTAAAATCAAAATAACCTAAAACTGAGGAATAAGGTATAGATCCAATTATAAAATAGGGACGAATAACTGGATTTTTAGGATTTCCAAGGGGCAACGGTACAAATTCACGGCCATCGACATAATATCCTTCATGCATCCTGGTCTTTTCTTTATCAAGAGATTTAGGTTTTAAACCTTGTTTTCTTTCTTTTTTTCTTCTTTCTCTTTCAGCTAATCTTTCTTTTAAGGAAGAATATTTTTCCCCTATAATTTTTTCTGCAAATTTCTTGCCACGCAAGTTTACTTCAAGTGGATTTACCGAACTATTAATAATATTATTAACTCCGTAAGTAAAAGTATAGTTATAATCATCAAGATGTACATAAGAAATTAAACATTTTAGCCCTGGAACTAGATGAACTGCTTCTTTTGAATTCCAAAGTGCAAAAGCAGATTTAGCAGAATTATTCATAACATCATTTCTACTTTTAACATAGGATTTATATCCCAAAAGTTCATCCGATACTACTTTAATCTGTTTTTTAACAAGTTCGAGATGATCTTCCCCCACATCAATTTTTCTTTGATATCGCCTAAGAGTATTACCGCTACGAAAGTCATCAAGTGACTGTCTAAAATAAAAATCATCAGAAAGCAATTTATCAATAGCAGAAGAAACTAATTGAAAATAAGATTCTTGTTTAGCTTTTTCAATAGGGTCGGTAAACTTATCCGGATGGTTATATTTTGCAAACAATCTTCTAAAATCTCCAAGGTATAATTTGAGCTTACTAGGACTCATACTCCTCAGAACTAATTCATCAACACCAACGTAGTTAAACGGATTAGGATTATCTTTTGAACTAAGAATAAGATCGTCTAAATTTTTATGAGCCATATTTAAAAAATAAATTTAATTTATAATTCTTCATCATCACTAAGATGAGACTGATCCATGGTGTTTCTTCTAAATTCAAGAAGAACTTCTACATCATGACCTGTTCTTTTGCTTTCATCGACAAGGTCTTTCATTAAATACATCGCAGCTATACCTTTTCTAACTCTAGATTTTCCAGAAGTACTTTCTTCAACAAGCCGAGACATAACTTCTTCTGCTTTTTCTTTACCAAGTTCATGAATTAAATTAAAACACATTTCATAAGTACTTGAAGCATCACCAAATTCGCCTACTGATGTACGAAATTCTTCAACTTCAGCAATAGTTTCTAAAAATCCAGTAAATCTTCCATAGTTAGTAGTAAGGCTACTCAAAAATTCAGTACTATAAGTTTTTCCAATTGCTTCCATAAAATGATAAATCTTTTCATTTCTTCCCTTAGGTGCAACTGCTTCAAATGGAATATTAACTATTGCCTCGAGTTGAGTTTCAGAAAATCCCATCTCAACAAAAGGTTTCATAACAGGCATTAATTTATCAACAGAAAGTCTACCTTTATTTTGTATATATCTTGTAAGATCGGAAACACTCATAACTTGACCCGCAGCATAATCGCTAGGCCTCACTAAATAATCAGCAGTAGGAGCTTTTTCAAAATCTAAATCAGCACCAGCTACAGCTTCGTCAATAGAGGCATATTTTGGATCGCTCGTTTGATTGTCTACCATAAAAAATCTAAATCTTTTTCATTTATAAATCTTTGCTTTTTGTCACTACTATATAAGAACAATAAAATATTAACC
>CAYLGX010000017.1:5920-14106 GCA_964383425.1 Candidatus Woesearchaeota archaeon | reverse complement strand
AGAAATTGATTTTCAGGACAAAAATATTTACAACCCCTCTCTTCACACATAATTCTAGCCATCTCTTGCAAACGTTTATTGCAAGCAACTCCTCCTCCGAGAAGTAATTCTTTTTTGCCAGTATGAGCAAGTGCTCGTTCACTAGCTTCAATCAACATTGCGAAAACAGTTTCTTGAACAGAATAACTTAAATCTTCAAGTTTATATTTTTTAGAATCAAGCATCTGTTTTAATTTTGTCTGAATTCCTGAAAAAGATACATCCATCCCCTTGATAGTATATGGGAGCTCAATATAATTTTTACTTTGTTCTGCAAGTGCTGCAATTTTAGGGCCTCCAGGAAAACCAAGACCTGCATGTCTTGCAAAAGTATCTATAAAATTTCCAACTCCAAGATCTAAAGTTTCACCAAATACCCTATATTTTTCTGCAGCATAAGCAATTATTTGAGTATTAGCGCCCGATGCATAAAGTAAAACTGGATCAATTGCGCCAGTTAATTTTCCTATTTCTAAATGTGCAACACAGTGATTAACAGGAATAATTGGAATATTAAGTTTTTGCGCAAGAGCTTTAGCAAATTTAAGACCCACAAGTAAACAGGGAGCAAGACCTGGAGAAACTGAAAAAGCTATAGCCGTAATATCTTTTTCACTAATCTGTGCTTTTTCAAGTGCATCTTTAAAGAGTTTATCAGAAATAGCCATATGATGCTTTGCAGATTCATTAGGAATAATTCCGCCTACAGTGGTAGTATACATATCACGAACATTAGCTAAAATTTTACCCTCACTTGAAATTCCAATTCCAAACGTATGTGCTGTTGATTCAATACCCAGTATAACGGCCATATAATCCTAATATAAAACGAGTTTTTAAAGATTAAGAAGCAACAGAAATCCCGGCCCGGAGATTTATTTTCCCAAAAATAGCCTCCTATCGACTCACCTTACTTGCCACTGCGGCTTGTTGTGCAAAAACCTCCTCGTAATATTCTAATTTGGCAAATCTGAATTTCAAGATTATATTATCACTAATAAGTGACAACAAAACGAAGGGTTTAAATACTACCTTATTCTGCAATAAGTATGGAAAATGAGATCATAAAAAATAATATGTTTAGAGTAATCCTCGCAATTATAGTTGGCGCCATGGTTATTACCCTGGCCATTTTAATGAGCATAATTTTTGAATTTGGAATTGTTGGAAATCTAGTAACTAGTTGGATTTTAACAACTGCTTATGCCCTATTTGCATTCTTCCTTATAGACCCTAAAGTGATTTTTAACCCTGTAAAATTTGTGGATAGACCGGTCATACAAGAAGTAATAAGGGAAATTCCAGTAGAAGTAGAAAAAATAGTGGAAATTGAAAAGATAGTGCATATCCAAATACCAATGGAAAATAAAACTATCGAAGTAATTGACAGACCAGTCATACAGGAAGTAATAAGATATGTAGAAAAAGAACACAAACAAGTTAATATACCTAAATTCGAATTTATCGGTTCAACACAAACAGAGACATATCATAAAAGAACTTGTAAATTCAGCAAAATGTTAAAGAACAAGTATAAGCTACATAGCAATTCAAAAACGTTCTTCAAAAGAAAACACTATCATGCTTGTAAAGCTTGTATAACTTCTAAATAAAAAACAAAGAAAAGTTCAGAAAATTCTGAATTTTCTAGCTCATTGAATTCTTGCGAATTGAAAATAAAAAAAATAAAAAAAATAATTTTATGTGTTTTGAGTTTGGTTTAGGAAAAAATTAATTATAATTTTTTCTTTCCGCCTCTAGCCATTTTAGCTTCACATACGTTGCCTTTTCCATCAACATAGTAAAGAAATCCTGGTTTTCTCTTAACGATATTCTTTGCAATAATTGCTCCCATTTTTTTAACCTCCTTTTAATGATTTTTTAGAAACCACTTGTATGATTTCAATATGATATAGCCAAAAGAGTATTTAAATGTTTCTTACTGCCGTCGAGTGAGTGGGAATTTCTAAAAGTTTATTAAATTTTACCTTCGGAGTGACAGCAAAAGTCCATGGTTTAATAAGTTTCATTTCAACAATCTTCCCTCGATAGTACCATACAGCGACGAAAGAAGTAAAAACAAAAAAAGAATGAATACTTATTAGAACTGGCTTTTTCCAAACAAAAAGAAGAGATCGAGGTTTAATTCTAAACATTAGCCCCCTCACTTTAGAAAAAAAACTAGCACAAACATCATAATCTTTAACAATTATTTTTCTACCCTCGAAAGTTAATTTAAAATAAGATTTCATTTTTTAGCAATACTCCACAAAAACCTAAAATAAGTCTTAAAACTTTCAGCTATGACTCTATTTTTAATCATAAATACAAAGGGTTTCTCTTCCCATAAGAAAATATAGACATAATCTTCAAATATGTCCATAGCCGCAGGACTAACATAACCCTTAGGCATATATCTAACTAAAGTATTTTTTTCTCTTTCCCGATCTTTGCCAAGCGTTTGTTTTACAGAGCTATCTAAAATAATATTAAGTTTATGCCTTTTCTGAGCAGATTTCAAATTCATATTGGATAGAAATAATCTAAGGGACTCAGTTTTATTTTGCTGCTCTGAAAAACCTAAAATAAATATTTCCTTATCTTTCTGGCAATCATCAATAATTTTCTTAAAAGCGGTCTTAAATCCTTCATACCCCTCATAAACAGCAGTAGTTGTTTCTTTTTGCTGTGAATTTTTTAAATTCATTAGTCCAGGAATTAATGATTCTATCTTTTTCTTTCTAGTTTCTTCAAGTTCAATAAACTTTTTTGGATCGCAGGCCAAAAAGTGTTTTCCTTCTTTTTGGACATTATAGGACACAAGTCCCTTATCGATTAAAGTATTAAGCGATTCGTAAACACGAGAATTTGCGATACCGGTCTCTTTTATTATGCTTCCAGTGGTAGTTTCGCCTTGCCGCAATAAAAACAAGTAAATTAAAGATTCATTCTTGGTTAAACCTAGTTCTTGAAGTTGTTTTACTTCCATAAATTTTCTAATATTCCAAGTTATATAAATGTTTCTCCCATAAAGGAGAAATAAAATTCATAAAAAGATTTGCCGCTACTTCATCATGGTAAACTTAACACCACAAATCTCGCAAGACTTCGCAAGAATGATTAAAGAAAGGGCATTAAATGGCACATATAGAGTAAATGTTAATGAAATTGCCCTCGATGTTTTTCCATATATTTTTCCTCCACAATCCCCCTTTTCGAAAAGCACAAGTACTGTTTATGATTATTTTGGAAAACTAGATGGAAAAGAAGTACTTGATATTGGAACGGGCAGCGGAATTCAAGCCATACAAGCAGCCCTGGCTGGAGCTAAAAGTGTAGACGCAGTAGATATTTATGATAAAGCAGTAGAGTGTGCAAAACATAATGTAAAATTAAATAAGTTAGAAAATAAAATCAACGTTTGGCAAAGCAACTTATTTAGCAAAGTACCTAAAAAAGAATATGATCTAATTATAGCTAATTTACCCATAGTAGATGTAGAGGAAACAGATATCAGATTACACTCATTATTTGACCCAAACTTTTTATATCACGAAAAGTTATTTCAAGATTGTCCAAATTATCTGGCTAACACTGGAAAAGTTACACTATGCCATGCAAATCTTCAAAATCAAAGTTTTGAAAGATTAGAAAAGTTAGCAGAAAAATATTATCTAATTGCAAATGTTAAAAAAGAGGTTAATTCACTAGGTTATCAGTGGAGAAACTATGAATTCGCCATAGGAAAATAAAAAATGAACTTATTAATAATAGTAACGTGGATTGCACTAGTCACTTGTTTCTCCCTACTTGGAGCATGGTATGCTAAAAAATATAACAAACCGGATGCTATCATTGCCATTTATATTGCATTTGTAATAATGAGCAATATCCTAGCAGTAAAAATAGCCGAATTCAATTTAGGTTTTATAACACTTTATGCAACTGCCGCGTCTATTATTTTTCCAGTAACTTTTCTTTTAACAGATGTAGTTAATGAAAAATTCGGAAGGAAAGAAACTCATAAAATGATATTTTTAGCATTCGTAACTCAAGTTGCTGCTGCATTTTTCATATTTCTCGCAATAAAAATACCTTCAGCACCATTTTGGACAAATCAAGAAATGTTTAATTCCATACTGGGTTTTGCACCAAGAGTAATGATAGCTAGCTGGATTGCTTTTTTAATAAGTGAAAATGCTGATGCTTATATTTTCTCATGGTTTAAAAAATTAACACAAGGTAAACATTTATGGAGCAGAAATATATTCAGCGCCATACCTGCAATGACGCTTGATACAATAATTTTTGTTACAATTGCATTCTATGGAATTCAACCGCTTCTGCCCCTTATATTTGGAGTTTTAATAATAAAATGGCTAGTGGGAATTATTGATATACCCTTTATGTATCTGAATCGCCATATGATGGAAAGAAAAATTAATTAGAAATAAAATTTATCCAAACCAACTTCGAATACCTTTTTTCTCAGGAGCAGGGGTTTGAGGAATCTTTTTTTCAAAATAAGCAAATTCTATCCCTTTCTTTTTTTGTTCATGTTTTTGTATTTCAGCCTTAACGTGATTTACAGGAGCCACAAGCCCAAGTTCAGAAGAAGGATTATTTTTAAGCCTGGCATAATGCTCATAAATCTTATCAACATTTCTATGAGTAACAAAGTCATGATGTTTAAATCCCCCACCAAAACTAAGAGGGATGTGCATTAATTCATGAATTAAAACTTTATCTTGATCTGCCAAAGACATTTTATCAAACTTTTCAGTTATAACCTCAATAAGATAAACTGCATCTATACTGAGGGCTAACTGCCAAATCTTAGAAAGCGCATGGCACCTCGCAATAGTCCTAGCTGAACCACTGCCCCTTGAACGAATAGCATAAACGCCGCTTAGCCGAACATGTTCCATACCCAGAACCTTAGTTATATCAAAAAGTCTTTTCATGATATCATCTGCAAGTTCGTATTTTATACCCATTTTTTATAAATAAAAATTAATAAACCGTCTCTAAAACTTTGTCTTTTATAGTTGCTCCAGAAACAATTTTAAGTTTTAAAGCAGGAATACCTAGGCGTTTACTCATAAGATTAATTAATTCCCTATTTGCGTCATCATGAGTTGGAGCTTCAGTCAAATTAACAAAATACCTATTATTACCAAAATCTTGAATTTCAGCTTTGGGGCATCCAGTTTTTACTCTTACAAAAAATTTCATGTTTGTTTTGTGTTGGTTTTATTTTTACGTTATTCGTACAAAACGAACAGTCTGGAAATTAATAATTTCCAGAATATCAAAAATTATCTTACAACAACCTAAAAGGTTTCGCATATTTTTGATCTCGTTTTATCTATATTTTTAATAAAAAGCTCGTTTAAATATTTTTATATTAGAAATTATTTGGAAAATTGCACTAAAAAACTCGCCTTTAACCTTTCAAAATCAGATTTATTACAAAATAAAGCTGAAACAACACAAGTATATTCTGGGGCCAAACTCAGTTTTTTATCGTACCACAAAAGTTTTTTATTAAAGTATTTTTGCGTTATTTGATTAACGTCAATTCCAGTAGATTCTAAACTGTATCTGCGCTTACTAGGATATTTACAGGGCCTTGATATTTTGAGAGCACAAGATCTACAAAGCCTACAAGAACCATTACTCATAAAAAGTCCGCCCTCGTTTTTTTCTAAATTTCTCATAAACTTATCCATTCTAGATTTCATTACGGAGTTTGCAATTCTTATTTTATTATACTCTGTAGACTTTATCTGATCAAGCGGACAAAGAAACATTGCAACAAACAAATAATCAAAGTCCCTGGCAAGATTCTCAAATTTGGGAGAATATGGGGGGCAAGAATATTTTTTTCCAAAATTAGGACAACCGATCTTGCATAAATTATCAAATAAGACTTTATCTGTAATAATATCTTTTCGATTAATCAAACAAAAGTCATAATTAATATTGATTAAATTTTTTAAAGTTTTAACTTGGAAATTCATATGAAAAAAATTTTAATGCTGTATTTAATTCTATCTATCTTACAGCAATCTCAAGTGCATCCCTATTTTTCAATTTGTAATCTTTACCAAGAGCTTTTCCTGTTCTAGCATCAATTGCTTTAATAAAATTCTTGCCTATGTCGCTATGAAGACTAAATGCAAAATCAAGAGCAGTACTGCCTTCCTTTAATAAGAAACAATCTGGTAAAATATGTCCTTGCGAATCCGCAAGTTTGTTAGGAGAAGCAGGGAATATGGCGATATATTTTAAGAAATCAAAAACCGCTATGTCAAGTGCATTTTGAATTCCAGTATTACCAAAAACCTCAAGCACATTTTTCTTTATCAAATCAAGTGCCTCTTTTTGTTTAGGATTTAATTCCTTAAGTGGTTTGAATTCTTTTTCCCCAGGAATATATTCAATTAATCCCGCCTTTGCAGCTTGTCTGAGAGCTAGCTCAGAATCTGCAGAACAAGGAATCATTACTTCATTAGGATAAGCCTGTTTTATTTTTTCTAAATTAGCTTTGGCATCAGGATGATCACATTTGTTAGCTGCAATAATCATAGGCTTACCTATTTTTCTAAGTTCGCGAGCAAATTTTAAAAGATCAGTATCAACCCACTTAGTAGCATTTTCAGGAGAAAGACCAGTTTGCTTTAAAGCTTTATCAACATGATACTCATCAATTTTGAGGCCAGAAAATTGTTTAGTTATGGCTTTTGCAAAATTTTCTTTATCTCCGCCCTTAACAACATTAAGTGTTCTTGAAAAAGTTTTCCATACTTTATTCAAAATTCCTAAATACCATAAGTCTAACTCTTTTTCTAAAAAAGCAATATCTTCGCAAGGGTCATGTCCGCCAGAAATTGGTTTTCCTTCAATACTAGTCGTACCACTAGCGTCAACTATTTGTATAAATAAATCTGCTTGCCTTAGGTCATCTAAAAATTGATTACCTAGCCCCTTTCCCTCACTAGCTCCCTGAACTAGACCTGCAACGTCCATTAACTGAACTGGCACAAATCGAATATGGTTCATACAAAATCCAGTTCTAGGTTGACATTGAGTGTTAAATTCAGTGTCTATACACTTAGTTTTAACATAAGCTACGCCAGTATTAGGTTTTATGGTGGTAAAAGGATAAGAAGCTATAGCTACCTCTGCTAAGGTAGCAGATTTAAAGAATGTTGACTTACCACATGAGGGTTTACCTATTAATCCGATTAACATAAATAAAAATAAGAATAGTGGTTTATATACAATTCGCTTTATCAGATTAGTATTAGTAAATTAGATAACTAGAGGATTAAGTAAATTCTATGAACTCGGATAGACTTGGGATAATTAAGAATGTTGTAAGTCAACACCAATCTTTTCGTAAATTTGTTCAATTTGAGCCATTGCACTTTTCAAATCAGCATCATTAATTATTAAAAAATCAGCCATATTCAGAAGTTTTTGTGTCTGTTGACCAAGCGGATTTTCTTTGTCATTTAAATCTCTTTCATCAGTTTTCAAAAAATTTTCCCAAACAGGCGAATCTGAAGCCTTTGCCCTTGCGACCATTCTCTTAAATCGAGTTTCACGAGGCGCGTCAACACCCATTAAAATAAAATTTTTACACACTTCTTTCAAAAAAACTGCTTCCCCGTCATTTCTAAGACTATCAAAAATATAATGCTTAGTTTTATCATTCTCTGCCCTCTCCAGCATTACTTTCATAATAGCGCCTACCCCAAATTTCTTTCTTTGATCATCAGCCCAATCTTGCATATTTTCTCTACTTAGTTCTAAACCTAATTTTTTTAACTCTTCCCCAATTATGGCTCGTGTTTCAAAATAAACAAACCCTTTTTCTCTAAGAAAACTAGTAAGGGTCTCTTTTCCAGCAGCAATAGTTCCACATACACCAACAATCATAAAAACAATCTAGCCTCCGCGCAGTCTCTTGTTTTTAGGATGATCCGAGATTTAGACGAACAAACTAGATCCGAATAAAAATTAATGAGTAAATCTGCGGACATCATAAAATTCTCAATAGAAAAACCTTTAAATACATTCCGAAGCCCAAATATATATGAGTGTTGGGCCCATAGCTCAGTCCGGTAGAGCATTGCTCT
>CAYLGX010000017.1:0-5820 GCA_964383425.1 Candidatus Woesearchaeota archaeon | reverse complement strand
CTCATAATAATATTGATTTGAAAGGAGGTAAATGATAGAAAACAAACATGGCAAAAACAAAAAAAGAAGTAAAAAAGAACGATGATCCAAAAGTATATGCATTTCTAGCTACATTCCTAAGTATAATCGGTTTTGTAATAGCATTATTGACTAAAAAAGATGATAAATACGTAATGTTCTATGCAAAACAAAGCTTAGTAATTTTTATAGCATATATTGTTGCATGGATAGCATCTATGATCCTGATATTTATTCCAATAGTTGGATGGATTATAATGATGGTAATGTACCTCGGACTTTTAGTTCTATGGCTACTTAGTTGGATATATGCTCTAAGTGGTGAAGAAAAAGAAGTTCCTATGATCGGACAATACGCAAGTAAAATAAACTTGTAATTTTTAATCTATTTATTTATTTTTTTTTAAACTAGTAAAAGAATTCTACTTCTTACATAAAGCAAGAGCATAACTTGCATCCTTGGAAGTAAAAAGACCTACTTCGGAGAAATACATTTTCAAATAAGACATAAAATCATCCTTATTATATTTGTAAGAAACAGCAGTAATTATTTGATCTCCTTTGTTAAATCGAACAGTTCTACCTAAAAAAGTAACTTCTGTATCTCGAGTAATCGTATAATATTCTTCTATCCTTGAATTTCTAAATCGAACATTATACTCTAAATTTTCTTTTTTTAACCCAATTTGTAAAAGAATTCTACCTAGCCAATTATCAATTTGTGCATGCTTATAAGATTTAACTAATTCCTCTGAATTTCGATTATCAAGTCCATTTCCGATTAAAAGTAAATCTCCGTCCTTCATAGCACTCCGTATCTCAAATAAAAGTTCGTGGATTTCAAAATTACCGAGTGTATTACCTAAAAGCAGGATAAGATTATCCTTAAAATCACCATATCTTAAAAGAGGAGTAATGTTTTCCAAATTTTCGAAATCAGAAATATTCCATTGCAGCTTTACAATCTCTTTAACATGAGTTTTAGACATTCTCTCTATTGCTTTTTCGACCATATATGAACTAATATCAATGGGGCAATATCTAAGTTTAACTTTGTCCTTAAGATAACTTAAAAAGATTACTGCTTTTTTTCCGTCTCCGCATCCAAGATCTACAAGATTAATAGATTTGTTTTTAATTCCGTAAGTAATTTCGTTAATATTCTTTTCAATTAAGTCTATCTCTTTCTGAATGACTTGTTTTTGATAATCCTTGGATTGTTCTAGATCAAGAAATGCTTGAGCTTGTCCAGGGGTAAGATACCATAGCTTTGAATCAGCAAGATTCCAAACACGAGTATTTCCTTCAAGAGAGTATCCTCTTTTAAGTAATTCTCTAAAAATAAGATCGTTTATCTGGACCTTTCCAGAATTAGCTTTATTTGGTAATTTAGCCATACTAGTAATGACCGCCTATCTTTTTAAGTCTTTTCATTTAATTGTCCTACTTTAGAGTTAAAAAAGAAAAATTTCATAATTAAGAAACAGCAGTTCGCGTCCCGTAGTTTACAACCACCGGAGCCGAAGGAGCAGGAGTAGGGGC
This sequence comes from Candidatus Woesearchaeota archaeon, assembly GCA_964383425.1. GTDB lineage: Archaea > Nanobdellota > Nanobdellia > Pacearchaeales > GW2011-AR1 > CAIPOI01. The sequence goes on along the minus strand of CAYLGX010000017.1, from coordinate 4,260 downwards.
AACAACAGGAGCAGGGACGGGATTAGTCTTATTTACAACACTGTCTTTAGATATAACTGAAATATTCTCATCTTTCTTTATAATGGACCCTATATTTTCTAAATTAGATGTAGGGGCCTTGTATAATATAAATCCAAAACTAAAAATATACAAAATTAGAATAGAGAATAAAAATAATGCCAAAGAAACTATACCTTTTGTTTTCATAATATGCTAAACTCCTCTGTTTTAATAGCAGATCTACCTAAGCCCGCTTCTTTTAATTGAGATTTAAGGCCCAAAAGCATAGCTGAAGGACAACAAAGATAAACACTTTTATTCTTCAAACTTGTCAAAGTTTTTATTTTATTTACATCCAAATATCCTTCTTTATCTGAAAAACACGCTATTATTTTTAAACCTGGAATATTTTTAGCCAACTGATTCAATTTTTCCAAAAATACTGCATCCCGCTCATTTTTTACACAATAAAATAAATCTGCTCGTTTAGCTTTTTTTTGATCAGCTAGCGACTCAAGAAAACTTAAAAAAGGAGTTATCCCTATTCCGCCAGCGATCCAAATCTGGTCCCTAGGATCATTTAAAGCATAAAATCTGCCATAGGGCCCGTCAATAAGAGCTTTTGTGCCAACTTTCAAATCCTTTAAACTATAAGTAAAATCTCCTAAAGATTTTATACAAAGTGTTATTTTTCTTCCGGGTTTTGAAGCAATAGTGAATGGATGACTTTCATTAAAATTTTTATCTTTAAATTTAATGAAAATGAACTGTCCAGGTTCAAAATATAGATAATCTGATTTAGGAGCAAGAGTTATTATTTTTATATTTTCTTTTTCTGCAATAGACCCAACAACATATTCATATTCTTTTTTTATAAAATTCTTAAGATAACTCCCATATATGTGCGAAATTAAACCAATTGCACAAATAAATATCATCCAAGATCTAAGGGCAAAAGACCTACTCAAATCAGTAGTTACAAGAAAAATATGAAAACATGCGATAACAAAAACAATACCCATAAGTCGATGATAACTTTTCCAAACTCCGTACTTGAGATTAATATAGAATGTAAGTACTATAAGCAAAATCATAGCAAGAAGGGAGATTATACCATAATTTACTGCCCATGAAGCACTAGGCCAAAGATAAAGAGCAGCTTGATGAATATTGTTTGGAATAAATTTAACAACTAAAAGCAGTGGATGAAATAACAACATTACAAATGAGGCAACCCCCAGCAGATGATGCATGCGATAAACTCGATCAAGACCGCCAAATGAATTTTCAACTAATTTTAATTTAGTAGTTAAAACAAAAACCCAAGCAAAAAGTATTGTTCCAGCAAGACCAGTTAATTGACCAAGACTATGAGTAAATGAGTCATAATTTCCAAATCTCAAATCTAGCGGCATCATAAAGGCCCATATATCTAGAGCTACAACTAACGAAAGAATAATAGCGAGTCCAATGTAATTTATTTGTTTAGCCATAGTCATTTATTTAAGTATATTTTTTACTTTTTAAACCAATTGTATTTAAAATACGTTTTATCTTTTAATATACCAAATATTCTAACTCGCGAATATTTTTTAATTATTTTTTTAGCATCAACCTTACTGCAAACAAACAAAGCCGTAGCTATTCCATCTGCTTCCATCAGATTATTAGAAACAACTGTAAGCGAAATAATTTCCCGGCTACCAATTATATGAGATTGATTATAGTCCGCGTCATATTGATTATAATCTCCGCTAGTTGCAACCGCAGAATTATCTAGAACAAATGAACAAATAGTTTTAGCCTTATTCCTTGGATCCTGAATATATATTTTTTCGCAAGTTTCACCAAAATTTCTAATATCTCCACGAGAATTAATCAGTCCAGAAGAAATTCCATTCTCCTTAAGAAAATCAATTAACTGATCAGTAATATACCCCTTGGCTATACTTCCCAGGTCAATAACTGCATCTTGATGATCTAGCGAAACTAGGTTCCCCTTAATTTTTATATTTGGATAGCTACATTTCAAAATAGGGAGTTCTTTTTTTAATTTTCTTGCAAGAAATTTCTTTCCAAAAGTAATATCATATGAACCATGAGTCAATTTAGCTAGCTCTAATGCTTTTTTTATTACTACAAGTAAATGCTTTGATACTCTAAGCTTTCTTTTAGTATTAAGTAAGGCACACATTTATTATCACAGAAATCAAATATGTAATCAAGCTCAATAGCTTTTGAAAAAAAAACAAAAATAACATGTTCAACTAAAAGAGGATTAGAATTATACAGCCTTATTTCTATTTTCTTCCCAAAAAGAGGGAATTCTACATTAATATCTTTTACAAAACTGTCTTTTTCCATAAAAATGCTAAGTAAAATTGGTTTATAAGTAAAATGGAAGTGAGCTCTATATTTTAAATATGCTTCGAACAATAATTCATAAAATTCCAGAAACCTGGCCAAGTTTTGTTTACACAATCCGGCTTACTAAAATTGTCCATCTTAAAACCATCTAAGTAATATCTCATTGCAAGTGCTTGAACAACCCTATGATCTTCCGAATTAACTTTTCCAATCTTCGCCTCGGAAATAGACTTTTCCATTTCTTCAAATCTGGGAGTTTCATGTCCATCTAGGCTAGGATATAATACTCTACCTTGTTCTTCATTAAGTACATCAAAAGCACGAGCAAAACAATAATCTTCTGCTTGCTCTGGTTCAAAGTTTATTTTACCAGTTTTCAAATAATCAACAAATGCTATGGCTTGATTTAAAATAGTCGGATCTTTTCTTGCTTCCCAAACTTTACCTGCAGCCCTAGCATCTTCCCAGTGTTTTACCGCATCATAAGTAACTTGAAGTTTAAACGGAGGATTTTCAACTTGCCTTCTATCCCCATTCAAATAAGCCATTGTAGCCCATTGTGAAGTCTTACTGTCTAACTCAAGTAATTTTTCTGGTGACCAGTCTACAATTTGAGGATTGCTGCACATTGCACCTCGCGCTATCCTTTTTACTAAAGTATCAGAAGTTTTTATTTCTCGCGGGGAATTATTCTTCCAAGTATTAAATCTTACAAATCTATAGATAGTTCCAGATTCTCCAACATCAAGTGGCTTAGACTCATCATTCCAAGTCTCAATTACTCTGCCAAGTGCCCTAAGATCCCCGCCCAAATCTTTCTGATTCTCCAAGAAGGAATTTATATCAGTGTAACCATTTATCAAATCAAGAACACCCATTCTAATTACCCATGACTTATCAAGAGGAATATAACCAGATATTTCTGCAATTTGAGTTTGATTTAACATAAAAATATGGAATTATTTTTCTTTAATTAGAATTACCTTGGCAGTACAAGGGATAGACCTTCCAGAAATAATTTTATTAAAAGATAGAATATATTGTCCTGGAGGAAATTGACTTGTATCTACTTCTTTCGAACTAATAATAGTCTCGCCTGGCTGAATTAATTTTTCTACCTTGGCAACACTTTGAACAGTAAATTGTCCGGGCGAATATTTATCTTTTACCATACCGTATAGTTTATAGGAAAGAGTCAAAGGTGATTTGAGAGTATTGGAAAATTTACCGCCAATAATTATATTTGAGCCAGCATAAACTTCTTGGATAGGTGCGCCAAACTCTCCCATAGCGTCAAGTGTACCATTTGCGTTTCTATCAACCCAGTTAGTAGTTGCAAGGATGACATCTCCAGCGTACATATAAGAATTCGGAGTTTTTTCTCCTTGCCCATTAACTTGAGAAGGTAATAAACTTCCCAAACCTACAGCAGCAGAAAATAATAAACCTACAACTCCAGAATTAACCTTTCGTTCTAACATAAAAAAATTGATGTTTTAGACTTTAAGAAGATTATTGTCCTAAAAAATAGATTAATTAAAAGAATAAAAAATAATCCTGCCGGCTGAAAAATTTTAAAAATTTTAGTGCTGTCAGTATCTTAATTCTAAACCCACAAGAATAAAAAATGATCCTGCCGGGATTCGAACCCGGGTATCCACCTTGAAAGGGTAGTGTACTTGGCCACTGTACGACAGGATCTTATTAATTCCCAGCACGCTAGATGCTAAGAAAAGATAGCTGATTTGTCTTCTAATTAAATAGAATAAAATAGGTTTTTAAAGTTTTGTAAATAGAAAAACTCGCACTAAACGAGTAGATCTAATATTCAATTACATTTTAAACATCTTTCGAATACTCATCTCTTTCTTAAGAGCTTCCTGAGCTTCCATA
>CAYLGX010000016.1:0-14568 GCA_964383425.1 Candidatus Woesearchaeota archaeon | reverse complement strand
AAGTTATATTTGTTTCATCACTTGAGCAGTTTGTTGTTATGGCTGTCCAGTTGGAGGTGCAATTGGAAGTTGGTAAACTAACGTTCGTTATGATTATTAAAGAATACATATAATTTTTGTTTATGTCTATTTCCCCAGTTAACGTTTTATTGTTTTCCTGATTGGAAAAGCTAAATATTGTACTTGTGTTTGTCCAACTAACCGGGCTATGCTTCCATATGTCAGTATATACAATATTAGCTTCTGCAGCTGAAGTTATATTAGTGTTTCGCAGATTGACTTTTCCAGTTACTGAAAATGATTCTGCAGTAGAGTCATATTCATTCATTAAATTTAGTTCCGCGTTATAAGTGTTTGTAAAATTTCCATAAGCTACTGCAAATCCACGATTTTCTGCAGAACTCATACCTACGCTTCTTAATAGATAAGTTAGATTATTATTAATTTTATACGCGAAATAGGCAGTGCATCCAGGGTTTGGAGTAGTGGGTGTAATTATCTTTATTCCCGTAGAACTTTCTCTGAATACGGAATCCCATAATGTTTTTATGCTCTCATTTGAACAATCCGCAGGTATTGCTGGATTTACTATCGCATTCCCAGTAAAGCTCGGACTAGCAAACATTAAAGAAACTAAAATAAGTGAAAATCCAATTATCAATGGAATTATTGCTTGATTAATCTTGCCTCTTTTTTGCATGATAATAATATGACGAATTAGTTGTTTTTATATTTTTTATACTCTGCTATTTCTTGGCTTTTTTAACTTCTATATCTATTTCTTCAATTGTTGCAATGTCGTTAATATTTCTATCTGCCCGCAGCGTTATAAATCTTGGAAATCTAAGTGCATATCCGCTCGAGTAACTTGGCGATTTTTGAATTTCTTGATAAGCAATAGTTACTACAATTTCAGGTTTTACTTTTACGTTAGTTCCTTTTTCACTAATTATCAAAGGTTTAAGTAAGTCGGTCATGTTTTCATAACTTGTACCTTCTTCTGATTTTTCCTTAATTCCCGTTGAAATTTTTCCTAGTTCAAGTAGCTCTCCGGTATTCTCATCCCTGCATGATAAATCAAAGCTAGTTAGCCATCCTGCTCGTTTTCCAGTTCCGTACTCTGCTCCAGTTATAACTAGATCAAATTCATTGCTTGTTGGCTTTAGTTTTAACATATAGCCTACTCGTGATCCTGGCTTGTAGGGAGATTCCAAATTTTTTATCATAATGCCTTCTTCTCCCTCATTTAGTGCCACTTCATAAAATTTTTGAGCTTCTTCTTCACTGGTAGTTATTAGTTGTTTTGCGCTAACGAATTTCCATTTTTCATCATGAATTATTTTTCTAAGAAGTTTAGTTCTTTCTTTAAGTGGTTCTTTAATTAGAGACTTTCCATTCAAGTAAAGTAAATCAAATGCATTTATCTCAATTGGAAACTCATGTGCAACTTGAGCAATATCATATTTTCTCCTTATTCTTTGCGAAATACTTTGGAATGGTAGGTATTTTTTAGTTTTTTGATCATAGCCAACTGCTTCGCTGTCTATAATGAAGTTATCTGCTTTTACATATTTACTAACATAGTCCTTTACTTCTGGAAATTGTTTAGTTACTTCATCTAGTCTTCTTGTGAATATTTTTATTTGACCTTTTTCATCTTTATTGATTAACATTCTAAAACCGTCATATTTGAATTCGAACCCCACTTTACCTTCAGCATCTTTGCATCTCTCTATTCCATCTGCAACAGATTCGGCTTTTAGAGCCAACATTACTTTTAGAGGATTTCCAGGATTCAATTCTATTTCTTCTAGTTCCTTTCTTCCTTTAATAGCTTTTTCAAAAACTAATTTAAAATCAGTTAGAGTATCATATGAAGATTGAACTAATTCAAAGTCTTCCTTTTTTTCTTTATCAAGGCAACTCCAGGTAATAGCATCTCTAATTACGCCCGAACCTACGCCTATTCTTAAATCATTTAGAAGTGTTCGAGTAATGTATTTTGCTTCCAGAGATTCTGCAGAAGTAAGTAATTCTGAAATTAATCCTATTTTTTTATCTACGGCACCCTTTCCTTCTAGTTCTGGAAGTTTTTTTAAATTTTCTATTACTTTTTCAGTGGTTAATTTGCTTGAAAAAAGAGTTGATTGTTTTTTAGATTTCATTATCTCTGCGGCTATTTCTCCGAGGTCTCCTATTTTTTTAAATTTATTAACTACTTTTTCATTATTTAATCCAGAAGCTTTGCTTAATGCCTTTATTGTTAATTGCCCTGAAATGCCAAATTCTTTTTCAACATAGTCTGGCCAAACTCGGCCTTGTAGTAGGTAAATAATCTCGGTATTTTTTTCTTTTTTGAGTTCATTTAAGAATTCTGTAAGTATTTCTGTTTTTTTTAATCTTGAATGGCTTTTTTGAAGTAATTCATAAATTTCACAAAGTTTGGAGTATAACATGTCTTTTTTCCCTCTAAACTATATAGAATAAATCAATATTTAAGGCTTTACTTACCGATTCTTCTCCAAGATCTTAAACTTGGTCTTACTTTCATATTATGACTTTTATACATCATTCCTCTAGATTTTTTAGCTGCAGATGTTAATCCTCTTAAGGATCTATTTCGGTTTTCTATTCTGCAAATCCAATTAAGATTAGGGTCTGATTTTATTTCCGGAACATTTGGATCGATTGTAATAACTTCAAAGAAATAATATTTTCCATCTTTTGCAAGTTTGTAGCTATTAAGTATTTCAAGATTAGTATATGCATGTTGAACTCTTTGTTCAGCTACCCATTGATAACTCATTCCTAAATTTTTTCTAACTGTTTGTCTTTTTGTTCTTCTTTTTACTCTTGGTCTTGGTCTAACTCTTCCGCCTCGCTCAATTGTTACTCTAAATATTACAAATCCTTTTTTTGCTTTGTATCCTAATGCACGAGCTCTATCAAGTCTTGTAGGCTTATCAATTTTAACGATTCTTCTTCCGGCTCTCCATCCGATCATTAAGTTTCTTATTTCTTTTCTTTTTTCTTCTGTTGGTTTCTTCCAAGCTTGTTTTATGTAATGATAGAATCCTTTTGCGCTTGTTTTTGGAGCTAGAGCAGCTTTTTCTTTTTTAGCTATTTGTACTTTTTCAGTTTTTTTAACTTCTGCCATATTATTTTTATATAAAAGTGGTTTTTAAATCTTCCCTATTGGGCTAAGTTACACTTAACTTAATCTTATCAATAATGGATCTGTCCTGTTCAGAAAATTTCATATTTTCTAACTCCTCAAATCTCGACTATCAGGTTGCAGAATTTGAAAGGTTCAAATTCAATAAATATGGGCCCGTCAGGATTTGAACCTGAGACCCCTGCCGTATCAGAGCAGTGCTCTACCAGCTGAGCTACGGGCCCATATAGAGATAGGGATTTTGGAATATTTATAAGGTTTTGTATTGGTCTAATTCTTAGTTTGAAATTCAAGAAATAGGCTATCTTCTTTAAGATAGTATTTTACCAGGGGTAGTTTTACTGATAAATTTTTGTGATACACTGCTTTTTTTGCGTAGGCTTTTATTTCGATGGACTCTTCAAGTTTGTTTATTAAAACTTGATTTAAACTTTCTAGCCCTGGAGTGTCTAGTTCGTATATTACTTTATTACTTAATCTGGTTAATTTCGTTTTCGCTTCTTTTCTTGGAAGTTTTACTGATTGTTTTATTAGTTCCTCATTTAATTTTTCTGGAATTTGTTTTTCTATTTCCGGTCTTTTTGTTCCTATTTGAATTGAATTTTGATTTATCGGAACTTTTTTACCGTTAATAAACAATTCAAAATTAGTATTAATTTTGGGGTTATTTACTGGCTGATCTATATTTGTTTCGCCCCGCATTCTCATTTCTTTTTCTAAGTTTTTTAGTAGGGAAGACAACATTTTATCTAGTATGCCTGGTTTTGCTACCTCATTAAATATTTTTCCAAAATCCGCAACATTATCATTTGTGCCAATTAGGCCGTATTCTTCTCTTTCTTTTAACGGATTTTTAAAATTAGTTCCGCAATAGGGGCAAAACTCAAAATCTTTCGCTATTTTCTTATCACACTTAGAACAGGTTTTGTTTCCGAACATAATCATAGTTACAATTCTAGATTTAAAAATCTTCTGAAACACTAATCTTAACTTTATACAGTTTTTTGGCCCCGGCAGCATATGCAAAACTTTATAATGAAAAATTCTCTTTAATTATTATGGAAAATGAGGATATTTTAAAGAAGTATAATCTAAATTTAGAAGATCTTAAGAAAGAGCAGATTAAACTAGCAAAGAATATTAGTTTGAAAGATTCTACGGACTTTGATTCTATTAAGTTATTCGGGGCAGTAGACACCATCATTATAAAAAATCAGATTATTGCCTCAGTTATAGTTTGTGATAGTGAGTTTAACATTATTGAACAACAATATTTTTTGGATAAACTTAGATTCCCCTATCTATATGGATTTAGAAGTTTTAGGGAAATTGGAGTGATTCTTGAGGCTTTTAATAAACTTACAGAAAAACCCGATTTAGTATTCATTAATGGGCATGGCATAGTTCATCCTAGGCTAGGTCTTGCAAGTCATTTTTCTTTATTTACCGGCATTCCTACTATTGGAATAGCAGACAATATTTTTGAAGAAGATGCAGTTGACGGTGAAGATATCCTGAGGGATGGGAAAAAAGTAGGAAAACTTTTAATTAGTAAGGAGGGTAGTCGGCCAATGTATGTTAGCCCTGGAGATAAAATTTCTGTAAAAACTGCTTTTGAGATTACTAAAAAAATTATTAAATTTCCGCATAAATTGCCGGAGCCACTTAAGCTGGCTGTAAAATATTCTAAAAACGTTCAAAAAGAGTTAGGCCTTAAATAAACTTATACATCATATAAATGTTTAAAAAGAAAAACCTATCTCTTTTAATAAGATGGTGATAAAAGAACCCGAAGTTGCAATGATCAATGCCGCAGTAGAGGCTCTAAATTATATTTCTAAAAAACCTCATGCAGATAGCGATGAAATTATGCAACATATTATGCGAGTTGTAGACGCGAGGGGCGAAGTTAAACTTGCAGCTATTGCTGCAGCTAATCGTGCTTTGAAACTAAGAATTAAGGAACCTGGACTAAGAGATAAAGAAATTATTCAACAAATTGCTAGTAATTCGTTTAATATTCGGGCAGATATAAAAGTTTCGCAAATGTAATTTATTTTTTAGAAATTTTCCACATTAACTGAAAATATTTTCTATATCCTTCTGCTATTTCTTTTTGTTTGATCAGTATAGCAAATGGTTTTTCTTTGTTCCAGTGAATTATTGCTACATTGTCTCCATAAACATTTATCGCTGCAGGAGTTGAATATTCTTTTGGGAGATATTTTATTTCAGATAACGGGACTTGTGGTTTTATTTTTTTCTCTGCCTCATTAAAAATAATTTTTACTGGGATTTTTTTCTCTTTTCTTCTTTTATCAAACCAATGAAAATAAATTTCAAACATTTCATAAGCTATATTCGAAGTATCTACTATCAAGATTTCTTTACCCTGTGCTATCTGATCTTCAAAAACGCTCTTAAGTCCATTTTTTCCTTTAAAGAATAGTGTATCTTCACTAGGTTTTTCTTTTTCTTGATTAAACATATTTAACATTTGAGGCATAACTGATTCTATTTCTCTTTTTTCTTCTTCAATAATTTCTAAAAATCTTGAAGGGTTAGCACAATGAAACATTTTTTTATGATTTTCTATAATATATCCAATTAACCCTTTTTGAATTAGCCTTTCTGTAACGTCATAAATTACTCTTCTATGCAGCCCCGTTCTTCTAGATATCGTTCCGGCCGCAGTTGCCCCTAGCTCCAAAAGACAAGAATATACCTTTATCTCGTTTTCAGTTAGTTTTGCATTTTTGAGTACGTCTTTTATCGGCAGAGTCATGAGTAACTATACTTTTTAGGATATTTAAGCTTTATGTTTTGTGGTGATTAATATCACCTCATAAGTTTATGTGCTGTTTTTTTATTAGATTATTAAGTAAAAACAAAAATAGACAATCAAAAATCTTACGAAACCTTAGAAAACTAATAATTTTCTAATTCATTCAAAACTTACGTTTTGAAGACTTCGGTTGGTGCAAGAAAATTTTTGATACTCAGAAAATCAACTATTTTCCGATTGTTTATTTTCAGTTAAATAAAATAAACATGAAAATACAAATATTTCAGCCAATTGAATCAATGAATCCAATTTATCTTGGAGCAAGTGAAGATGAACTTTACAATCGAGTTTTAGAAGAGCATAATAATACTACTTTTGCGGAAGTTAAAGAAGATGGCTACAGGATGCAGATTCATAAAAAAGGCGATAAAGTTATGGCTTTTACAAGAAGTCTTAAACCAGTTATGCTTAATCTATTTCCTGAATTAACAGAATCTATTTCTAAACTTCCTAATTGTATTCTTGACGCAGAATTTATTGGAGATGACAAGATTGGTCATGCAGGATTTGATGTTGTAAAAAGAAGATTTAGACATAGAATTAGTGAACAAGGTGCAGAAGAATATCTTAATTCAGGCATTGTCGAAGAATTACCTATTGCTTTAAGGGTATTTGACACACTTTTTTGGGAAGGAAAAGAAATTTTTAATAAGCCTTTAGCAGAAAGAAGAGCATATACTCAGAATATTTCCCAAAAGAAAATAAAGCCGAGTGAGAAAAAAGATATCTCTAGCCCTGTTGAATTGAAAAATTATTTTGATTCACTAGTGAAATTAAACTACGAAGGTCTTGTTTGCAAGAACCCTTCTTCGCTATATCTGCCTGGAAAAAAAACAACTGATTGGATAAAACTAAAACGATCTGAATGCTTGGATCTTGCTGTTTTGGGAGTTTATTTGGAGGGAGATAGTATATCTCAAATTCTTTGTGGAACTTATGATACTAAAAAAACTCGTTTTGAAACTCTTGCTAAAGTTAATGCTAAGCGAGAGGGAATGAATCGGGAACTTGAAAATTTACTTAGGGGCCATTTTGTTAAAACTTGCCCGGTTAATTTAAGTTTGAATCCTGCAATTTATAAGGAAGAGCGAGGAGTTCCAGATTATTTTATTACTCCGCAAAAAACTAGCGTAGTCGAAGTTGCTGCTATGAATTTTACTCGAAGTAAAAATTGGCATTCTTGTGGTCTTGATTCTGATGGAAAGTCTTATTCTCTTAGGATCGGATGGCTAAAAAGTATTAGGGAAGATAAGAATTATTTACAAATTGCTACGCCTTCTTTTGTAGAATTATTATACAATGCTGAAAGGGGGGAAAAATAAAATATGAAAAACGAAATACTTGAGAGACAAATACTTCAACTTAATGCTATGGACAGAATAGAAATTCCAATTTCTAGCTTGTCTGGAAAACTTAAGAGAATGAAACCTAAATTTGCTTCTTCACTAGATTTGCCAGAGGGCAGATATGACGGAGAAAGAGTTTATGCTAGGGTCGAATTTGAAGATAAGCTTAAGGCAAGAAAAATTAAAGATGCGGTTGCTGAATATTGTGAAAAATATCCTGCGCAGGGTCAAATTCTTACTCAAATGATTGAGGATGCTAGGTCTGAAAGAGAGCAACATCTTTACTTTGGAGTTAATGCTGGATGTAGACTTACTGCAGATGATTATCTGGGAGTAATGGGAGATTTGGGCTTTACTGAAGCGCAAGCAAGAAACCTATACGAACCTTTGATAAACACTAGTCGAACTATATCTAAAAAACGAGCTGAGGAGAGATGTGTTCTTGTCGGTAAGTGCGAAGGAGAAGATTAATAATCCAAGACAACCAAGGTTTTCTTCGATGGAGCTTTCCTGTTAAGTTAGGCTCATGGCTGTAATTTTTATTTTTTTATTTTAGTATACTTTTTAAATTAGTTTTTACTCTAGTCTTTATGGTTAAGAAAACTTCATTTGATTCCTATTGTCTTGGAAATTGCAATAACGTGACTGAGGGATGTAAACACTGTGTTCTTGGAAAAAAATTGGTTTTATTTATCTCCGGTAAATGCAGCCGGAATTGTTGGTATTGTTCACTTAGTAATAAACGAAAAAATAAGGACATTATGTGGGCTAATGAGCGGGAATGTAAAATTGGAGATGTTAACGCTGTGATTGAAGAAGTTCGCGCTAGTAATGCAGATAGCGCAGGAATTACTGGGGGAGACCCTCTTTTATTTTTAGATCGTACAATAAAATATGCTACCGCTCTTAAAAAAGAATTTGGAAAAAAGTTTCATATTCATGTTTATCTCCCTTTGACTTTAGTTACTCCGGAAAAACTTGAAAAGCTTTCAAAGTGCATAGATGAGGTTAGATTTCATCCAAATTTTTTAGCTCAAGGTAAGGAAGAAATGCAAAATGATATGGAAAAAATAAAAATTGCTTGTTCTTTTTGGAAAAGAGAAAATATGGGAATTGAAATGCCTTGTTTTCCTGAAAAGAAAAAAGAAATTTTAGAATTTATTAGATCAATTGATCCTTACATCGGATTTGCTAATCTTAATGAACTTGAAATCAGCGAAACTAATGACGCTTTGATAAATAAACATTATAACTTAAACGATGATTCTTATACAATTCGCGGAAGTAAGCCGGCAGGTATTTGGATACTTGGTCAATGTGAAAAATTAAAAGTTAAAGCGAAGGTTCATTTTTGTAGCGCCAATACTAAAAATTCTTATCAATATCAAAACAGATTAAAATTGCATAATATCTTGCCTTTCGGACATAAAACTAATGAGGGCACAGTTATCTATTTAGTTACTAAGAAATTGCCGCTCGGAATTAAAACTGGTTATTTTATTGATAAGCAAAAGAATCAAGTAATTTTGTCTGAAAAGCTAGCCAGTATTCTTTTAAAAAAAGGTGTTAAGATTAGGCGAATTGAAGAACACCCTACTTCAGACAGAGAAAGCGTTGAAGAAGAAGATATTAATTAGATATATGCGCCGTCCGGGAATTGAACCCGGCTCTAAATTAAAAAGATTTAAATAATTTGAATTTTTTAATAAGCAATGGTTGTTATTAATGAAAAAATTCTTCAGATGATTAAGAAAGGAGTGTCTTTAAATAAGATAAGTAAAATTACCGGTTTAGGTAAATCTACATTATACTTTCACTATAAAAAGATAAATGGTAGAAAGATACCTCTGATTAAAATAAATTTTTTAAAAAAAGATGAGCTTGGTGAATTTTTAGGAATATTTTCGGGAGATGGATGTTTTTCTATGAGGCCAAATTATCATTATATTATTCGAATTTATATTGGATATTATGAAAAACATTATGCTGAATGTTTGAAAATAAAATTTAACGAATGGTTTAGCAAAAGTCCAAATATCTATACGACTTATTATCGGGGTAAAAAATCTATGATCACACTCTATTATAGTTCAAAAGAAATATATAATCTAATAAAAAATTATCTTGATTGGGAAGATAAAAAAAGTTATACAATTAGATTAAAAAATCTGGATCTGAATAATATAAAATTTAACCTGGGGTTTATTCGAGGGTTAATTGATACGGATGGAAGTTATTATGCCCCCAAGAGGAGAGTAAGTTTTTCTACAGTTTCTGAAAAGTTATCTCAACAAGTTATGACAATTATAGAAAATCTTATCAAGGTTAAACCGAAATGTTATATCCTTCATCCCAAGGGTGAACATGAACTTTACACCATTACTTTGCATGGTAAAAACGCAGAAGATTTAATAAATATTATTAAACCTAGAAATGTAAGTAAAGGTATGCGACAATAGTATAATGGTTCGTATGGCGCCTTCCCAAGGCGTTAATCCGGGTTCGATTCCCGGTTGTCGCATTTTATAATTAGTTAGGTTTTTATATCTATTTCGATTTAAGATTTGATGGTTCGAACAACAAGAAAACATTTTAAGATTGTAAAAAAGCACGAGCTTAGAAAAGGTAAGGTTGCTAAGTTAGCTAAACTTGCAAGAGAAGCTAAGGCTAGTGCTAAGATTAAAGTTAAATCTAGTCCAGTTTCCAGTTCTTCTAAGAAATTTTATATCACTACTCCTATTTATTATCCTAATGACATACCTCATATAGGACATGCTTATACTACTATTGCTGGAGACATTCTTGCTCGCTGGCATAAATTACTTGGTGAGGAAGTATTTTATTTAACGGGTACTGATGAACATGGTAAAAAAATTCAGGAAGTAGCATTAAAAGCTGGAAAAACTCCAAAACAATTCGTTGATGATTTAATTCCTGAGTTTAAGCAAGCATGGGCTAAACTTGATGTAGAGTACGATCGATTTATTAGGACTACTGATTCGGATCATGAAAAAGTTGTTGGAGAAATTGTTGAAAAAATTTACAAATCAGGAGATATTTATTTAGGCGAATACGAAGGATTATACTGTGTGGGTTGTGAAGCTTACTATACTGAAAAAGATTTAATTGAAGAAAATTTATGTCCGATTCATAAAAAGCCAGTTGAAAAGTTAAAGGAAAAATCTTATTTTTTTAAATTAAGTAAATATCAAAAACCTCTTCTTGAACTTTATAAAAAAAATCCAGAATTTTTACTGCCTAAATCTCGTGCAAATGAGGTCATCAATAGGGTAAAAGAAGGTCTACAAGATTTAAGCATTTCGAGAACTAGTTTTAATTGGGGAATACAAGTTCCATTTGATAAAAAACATATTTTGTATGTTTGGATGGATGCTTTATTTAATTATTACAGTGCTACTCGCTCAGATGGAAAAGAAAAGTTTTGGCCAGTTGATGTGAATTTAATCGGAAAAGATATTTTATGGTTCCATGCAGTTTATTGGCCCGCTTTTTTAATGGCAGCAAAGCTTCAAGTTCCAAAGACTATTTTTGCTCATGGTTGGTGGACTTTTGATAAAGAAAAAATTTCTAAATCTCGTGGAAAAATAATTAACATAGATCAACTTGTGAATATTGCCGGAGTAGATTCTGCAAGATATTTCTTATTTAGAGAAACTTCCTTTGGCAGTGACGGTGATTTTTCAGAAAAAGCTCTTGTCGAAAGGCATAATTCCGAACTAGCAGATAAGTTTGGTAATCTTATTTCAAGAGTAACTGCTCTTGCTGAAAAATATGGGCTTGAGAAAATTCCTAATAATCTCCTTAAAAAATTAGATGTTAAAAAAATTGCTCTTCATATGAAAAATTATGAAATGGACAAAGCGCTTGCTGAGATTTTCGCTTTTATTGATATTTGTAATGAATATGTTCAAAGCAAAAAACCATGGGAGACTCATGATAAAAAAGTTTTATACGAGCTCATTGATTCTATAAAATCAGTCAGTATTTTACTTACTCCCTTTATGCCAAAAACCTGCGAAAAAATAGCAAAACATTTTGGATTTGAAATAAAATATGAAAATATTAATAAAAATTTAGATTATAAAGATATTAAAAAAGCTGAAATTCTTTTTAAGAAAATTGAATTTGCTGAAGTAAAACCTGTTGTGAATGTTTCAAATGCTAAAATTAATAAACCGTCTGCTCCTGCTAAAATTGAAGGTATAACTACTATGTCTGAAATAATAAATTATGAACAGTTTTCGAAAACAGATTTGAGAGTTGGAACTATCAAAAAAGTTGAAGATGTCGAGGGTGCAGATAAATTGCTGAAAATTGAAGTAGACCTGGGCGAGGTTATTGGTAAAAGAACAATACTTGCTGGACTTAAGAAATATTATTCAAAAGAAGAATTGACCGAAAAACAAGTTATTGTTGTAGTTAATCTTGAACCTCGTAAAATGAAGGGTATGATAAGTGAAGGAATGCTTCTTGCTGCAGGTTCTGGTGATGATAGCCAAGTTATATTACTTGCTCCAGAAAAAAGCGCAGGAAATGGCTGGAAAGTTATGTAAACGGATTTATTCTAAAAAATAATTTATTTTTAATTATTTAATAAATTTTCTAAATAATTTTCTAAAGAAACTTACATGTTTTTCTTTTTCTCCCTCTTCCATATATTCTGGTCCTAGGATTCTTCTTGTAATTTTCCTATAAGCTATGGCTGAATGGCTTTTAGGGTGAGTGATTATTACTGCATTTTTCATTCTTTGACTTTCTTTAACTGCATCATCTTCCGGAACTATGCCTAGTATTGGAATTTCAAGCATATCTTTAATTGAGTCAAGGGTCATTTCCCAATCTCCGCCAGTATGTCTAGTTATGATTACGCCGATTACATTTTTTTTCATTTGTTCTGCAAGTTTTATTGTTTTTAATGCATCAGTTATTGCAGATATTTCGGGATTAGTTACTACAATTATCTCATCTGCAGCTTTTAGTGCTGACTTTGCTTCTTCACCAAGTCCTGCTGCACCGTCAAGAATTACGGTTTCGGATAATTTTTTTAATTTTTTAGTTATTTCGCTTAATCTTTCATGTTTTAAATCTTTTAGATCATTTATAGAAAGGGAAGAGGGCATTATTTTTGTTCCCGACTCATGTTCATAGATTGCTTCTTCAGCTTTTGCTTCCCCGTTTAGTACATGATTTAATGTTATTGGAACTATTGGCGAACCTAAATGAAGCCCAAGGTTGGGTGTTGTTAAATTAGCGTCTACTATCAATACTTCTTTTCCTAGGTCGTTCATAGAAAATCCTAAATTAACTGCTGAGGTAGTTTTGCCTACGCCTCCTTTACCAGAAATTACAAGATATGTTTTTCCCATTGTTATAACTTGAAATTATACTTTTTAAATTATGGCTTTTATTATTTTGTTAGAAGGAGTTGTTTGATATATGTTATAAATTTTTCTAATGTTTCTGTATATTCTTTAAGTTTTTCTAAATCGATTATAACTTCTTTTCCGTTATCATCTATTTTGAGGTGCACATTTTTTCTAAATTCATTTTCTCTAATTACTCTTGAATGATCAATTCTTTTAAAGAATTCATAGAGTTCTATTGCTTTTTTAACCTCTTCATCTTTGATCATTTTTTTAACTATTTCAGTTTTTTGTCTTGGTGCAATAGGTATAACTTTTAATTTCTTTTTCTTTTTTAAATTTTCAAGTATTCCTTGGATTGAATCATCAATCATTATTGTCCATCTTTTTATTAAATTTAGAATTACATCACAAGTTTTGGTGTATTTTAAGCTAACGTACAATAGATGATCTGCGCTAATTTTTTCTTTAATTATTTTTTCTATCATGAATTTATTTTGGGTAAGGTTCCCCCTATCAGAAACCTTTAATTTATTTAATAACTGTGTTCTTTTTGAACTTAAAATAGAGCCAGAGGTACTATTTATACCTTTCTTTGAGACTTTTTACCTTACGAGAGAGAAGTTTTAGAAAGTTTATAGTTTACGGGACAGAGTGGCTAATTTTGGACTTATTTTAACATAAATCTAGCTCTTTCAAAAATTCTGCGCGTAAGGGAAAGATATTTTTTTATTTTTTCCGGATCAATCATAGTAGTATGTAGGTCTGAACCCATTATCACTATTTTTTCTTTTCGTTTAAACTCCATTGGGGATTTTCTATGGGCTTCTATTACTGAAAAGAAATCAAGTATCTCTTGCACTTCTTCGCGAGTGATGTTATTGTTTTTAGAAGTACGGTTTATGAATATCTCAAAATTATTTTTCGGGTCTGCGGATAACTGGATCCTTTTCCAAATATGATCATATTGCAAAAATGAATTGATTATGTCTACCATGGCTTCGTATACTGAATCTAGGCTTTTTAATAAGAGTCTTTTATCTTTTATTACGGGGTAAGTAATGTACAAGATATGATCTGCAATTTTAAGACTTTTTACTGCATTTTGTAGATTTTCTTGGTATTTTTCCATAAAACTATTTGTTTAGTTTATTAATAAGTATTTATATAGAAAGTTTATAGAGGTATTTTCAGAGTTATAACTTGTTTGTGGCTGCGGCAAGATTAGTTCTTTTTCTTAGTAAGGGCAATTATTGTTTCAGCTATATCTCCGTTGTTCTTTTCTAGCTCTATTGCCGCTATTTCTTTAGAAACTCCGCTTTGATTTGCTACTGTTTGAACATCTTCTTCAAATTTATCTTCTTCTTTTTCTTCAATTTTAGACTCTTCTTTTGCTTCTCCAGAAATTTGAAATGATTCTTGACCATTCATTTTTATCCTAGTTACGGTAGGGTTTTCAATTACTAGTCTTCCATCTTCCTTTTCAATTATTACTCTAGTAGCATTTAGGTTAATCTGAGAAATTCCCATTTGTTTCATCATGGATTCCATCTGTTTTGGATTTATTTTTCCGAACATGTTATTTGAGAATTAGTTTAAGAAATGTTACGCCGACTACTACTATTGCAATGAGGACAATTACCATTTCAGGAGATATTCGTAATTTACTAGGATATTCATCATTGAACCTCATTAATCCGCCCGCACCCATTGGTGTTGTAATTCCTTCTGCCATAAGATTTAAAATATGAGGTTATTTAAAAAGGTTGTCATGGAAAACAAAGTAACTGCAAATATTGAAAATTATGACTTTAAAGA
>CAYLGX010000015.1:2548-14627 GCA_964383425.1 Candidatus Woesearchaeota archaeon | reverse complement strand
TCTAATAAACTTTTTAAAGCACTTTCTTCTTCAATTAAATATAGTATAATGGCGGTTGTAGTTTAATGGTAGAATACTAGCCTGTGGCGCTTGGGACGGGGGTTCGATTCCCCCCTACCGCTTACGGACTAACTACATTCATTCTCGGAGATTAACATGATTTTTAGATCATATACTTGTCGGCATTGTCGAAATAGATAAACCCTGTTCTGAACTTAGTAAACTAATTTTAGGAGAATTCCCATGTTAATTTCAGATATGGATAATTTGAGGATGAGTATTCCCTCTGCAGATAAGTTACTTAAAGATAGATTTATTGATCGCTATGGGGAATCTCCAGACGAACTTCTAAAAAGATATGCTGCATCGACTCCGTTTTATACTTCTGAAAAGTCTGAGAATTCAACTTTAAAATCTTGTCTTGGAGATTCTGAATATATCCGCCCCATACGTTACTGTTCAGATTATTATTTTTATACTCGTGATGGGGAAAAACTATGCAAGAGTTGTTTACAACCTTACGGGTATGATGAATGTACAAATCCCTTATGTGAATCAAATCAGGGGGCTAAGAATGATTAATAACCTGACAACTCAAACAAATTGCGATTATATTATTGTACCAAAGAATTCTGGTCTTGCAAGGGCAAAAGATCTTGCCAGTGGCTTTAATTATAAAGAAATTATAGAGGTTCGAGGGGAAGATGTACCTTTGTTTGTGGATAGTTTACTAGCACAAGGTAAAAATGTTTTAGGTATAACTGGTGAAGATTTGTTTAAGGAATTTTTACTTAGTAATAAGAATAGTAATGTAAATATAATCCGGACAATCGCTTGGGAAGACTCTAATTGCTTATTTGGAAAGCCTACTCTTTGTTTAATGGGCAATAAAGAAACAAAACTAGCAGATTTACCAAAACAACTAAGAGTTTGTATTAATCAAAAGTATACTCGTATTGCTAAAAAATATCTTGCTCGGCTTGAAGATGGGGGATTTAGATTTAAAAAATTCTATCTTTCTGGTGCAACTGAGTCTACCTTTACAAATAATTTTTCTGATTTAGTAATAGATATTGTTTATTCTGGGAAATCCGTTAGTGAAGCCGGCCTCGCAATTTATGATAAAATATTTTCTAGCGATATTGCAATTATTGGAGGTAAAAATGGAATTTGATATGACTCAACTTGATTTTGAAAAAGGCAATGGACTTATTCCTACTGTCGTTAAGGATGAGCAAGGAAATATACTTATGTTGGCTTATTCGAGCAGAGAAAGCTTGCGTATGGCTCTAGAAATGCAAAAAGGAGTGTATTTTAGCAGGAGCAGAAGTAAGTTATGGATCAAAGGTGAAACTAGCGGAAATACGCAAGAATTAATTGAAGTTAAGACTGATTGCGATAAAGATGCTCTTTTATTTATTGTTAAACAAACAGGTACTGACGGAGCTTGTCATTTGAAGAGGTATAGCTGTTTTGGAGAAGAAAAAAAGTTTGATTTAAAGCAATTATATTCTAAAATTCAAGATAGGATTAATTCTTGCGATGAAAAGTCTTATACTTGCAAGTTAGTAAATGATCCATTGCTTCTTAAGCGAAAATTAATAGAAGAGGCTGCAGAAGTAATTACTGCAAAAGATAAATCTGAACTTATCTGGGAATGTGCGGATTTAATTTATTTCCTTTTAGTCATTATGGCCCAAGAAGGAATTACAATTAGGGATGTTGAAAAAGAAAATGAGCGGAGAGATAAAAAATGAACATTGTTAAAAAAATATTAGCAGATGTACGGAAGAATGGAGATAAAGCTATTTTAAAATATAACAAATTATTTGATGGCAATAATGGCACTAGCTTTCAAGTAACAAAAAAACAAATTAAACAAGCTTATAGTCAAATTGATAAAGATGCAATAAAAACATTAAAGGCTGCTGCTAAAAATATTAGGTTTTTTGCAAAAGCACAATTATCGCAATTTAAAAATTTTAATTTGAAGAGAAAATATGGAGATATCGGTCAAAAGATAATTCCACTTGATTCAGTAGGCTGTTATGTTCCTGGAGGGAGATATCCTCTTCCTTCGACTGCTTTAATGACTATAATTCCTGCTAAAGTCGCAGGTGTAAAAGAAGTAATTGTTTGTTCTCCTAAAATTGCCCCGATAGTTATTGTTGCTGCTGATCTGGCCGGGGCAAATAAAATCTTCAATATTGGCGGAGTTCAAGCAATAGCTGCTATGGCCTGCGGCACTAAACAAATTCCCAAAGTGACTAAAATTGTGGGGCCTGGAAATAAATATGTTACTGAAGCTAAACGTGAGGTTTTTGGTGAAGTGGGTATTGATTTTATAGCCGGGCCAAGTGAAGTATTAATAATTGCTGATGAAAATGGGAATCCAGCATTTATCGTTGCAGATTTATTAGCACAAGCAGAGCATGATGTTGAAGCGAAAGCTAATCTTTTAACTACTTCTGCTAAATTGGCTAATGAGGTTAAATATCAACTTAAAATTCAAATAGAAAAATTAAAAACTAAGGCTGTAGCTAGAATTGCTTTAAAAAACAGTCGGATTATACTAGTAAAAAGTTTAGATGAAGCAGTAGCTCTTGCAAATAATATTGCTCCCGAGCACTTAGAACTGCAAATAAAAAATCCGAATAAAATAATCTCTAAATTGAGAAATTATGGCTCCTTATTTATTGGAAATTATTCAGCAGAAGTACTCGGAGATTATTGCTCGGGTACTAATCACACATTACCTACTAACGGTGCTGCTAAATATACTTCAGGTTTATCTGTAAAAGATTTTATAAAAGTTTTAACATATCAAAAAATAAATTTTAAAGAAGGAAAAAAACTTATGATTGTTGCAGCTAAGCTTGCAGAACTTGAAGGTCTTGACGGCCACAAACAAGCCGCATTAATTAGGCTTGGCGGAGAAACCTTAATAAATAATGATAATCTAAGTAAACCATCTAAAGGAGAAACAAAAACAATATGGTAACAGCAGCAGTTAAGGGATTTCGAGATATCGAAGATGCAAGCAAAAGAATTGCTATACGAAACGTAATTGAAAATGTTTTTAGAAATTATAATTTTATCCCTGTTGAAACTCCAGTAGTTGAAGCTGAAGAGTTTGTTCGTGGAGAAAACACTAATGACGAAGCAGTTAGTGATATTTTTAAGCTAAAAGACAGAGGCGAGCGAGCATTAGCACTTCGATATGAATTTACGTTTCAATTAAAAAGACTTTCTATGAACAAGAAACATCCATATAAACGATATCAAATTGGATACGTTTTTAGAGATGAACCTGTAGCAGGAAATAGGTGGAAACAGTTTACCCAATGTGATGTAGATGTTGTGGGGGCTGGAGTAAAAGATGAAGCTGAAGTATTAAAAATTGCTTCTGAAATATTTGAAAGATTGGGTATTAAGGTTACTATTAATGTTAACAATCGAAAACTTCTAAATGAGATTTTAGAAAAAGCTGGAATAAAAGAAGAAAATAAATCTGCAGTTATTAAAGAAATAGACAAAATGGATAAACTTCGGGAAGAGGAAGTTAAGACTAACCTAAAAAAATATAATGCTGGGGCTGTTCTTGATATTTTTAAGGGAAAAGAAAAAGATTTTGAAAAATATGTTAATTATCAAGAAATAAAAAAACTTAAGGATGAATGTGAGTTACTAGGAGTAGACGTTGTTTTTCTTCCATTTTTGGCAAGAGGCCTTTCCTATTATAACGGAAGTATTTATGAGATTAAAACAAGCGAGTTTAAGGAAACTATTAGTGCTGGCGGTTCATATCTAGTTAACGGAATTCAGTCTACTGGAATAAGTTTTGGACTTGATAGGCTTGAGCTTTTAGCTAAAATTGAAGAAAAAAGTTCGAAGGTATTAATTATTTCTATTGGGCAGGACAAAGAAGCAATTAAGCTTGCACAAAATTTAAGAAAAAATGACATTCCAGCAACTTTGATGTACGGGAAGATTTCAAAGTCGATGGATTATGCTAATTCCTATGGAATTCCATTTGTTATTTTTATTGGAGAGGATGAAGTTAAGAAAAAGAAGTTTAAGCTTCGTGATATGTCTTCTGGAAAAGAAGAATTATACTCTGTGAAAGATATGATCAAAAAAGTTATTAAATAATTAGATTAATAAAAAATAATATACTCGTAGTTATCTGCTACCGGTTAAATTTAAGAAAGCCTTACATTGAGCAACAAATTCATCCATTTCTCCGATTAACTTCCCTTCATATTGTTCAATTCTTTCTTTGATAAGATATTTATCATATACTGTTCGCAGGAATTTTACAAATGGTTTTCCGCTCCATTTATCTTCGTAATCTTTTAATAGAACACTTTTTATTTCTAATTCAAATTGGCCCTTATTCATTTTTTGTTTAGCTCCGTCTATTTCAACTTCTACAGAACTCATTCCGATAATGTGCCAGTTAGCAATAATTTCGAATTGGAAATAATCAGAAACTTTTTTAGTAGCATCCCAGTTGATTTCAAGTTCCTTTACTCCGCCAGCGCCAATATTTTCTTTATAACTTTTTTCATTTATATCATAACCTTGATCTACTAACCATTCAAATAGAACTCTGTATGTTTCTTTGAAATCAAATACACCTGAATGTTTTATTTTTGATTTGAATAATGCGTCTTTTTCTACCATTTTTCCTCTTTTGCTTATCTTTGATAGTAGAAAAACCTATTTAAATGTTTTTATCCATTTACATTTTTTGTTTGCAGGTTTCGCAAAGCATAATGCCATCAACTTTTTCAAGAACATCTTCATTTCCGCATTCTTCGCATATGCCTAGGTTATACTCTTGTGGATTTTTCTTTCGTTCAAACTTGGCCCCTTCTTCCCTGATCTCCAGCAAATTATGGCTTTGAGCTAGTTCGAATAAGGCTGGCTCTATTCTAAGTATATCTTTTAGTGCGATTATGCCTATTACTTTTCGGTTTACGGTTACTGGAAGTTTTCTAAACTTTGATTTTTGCATAGTTTTTAATGCTGCAAATAAGTCTGCATTAGGTTTGATAGTTATGACTTTTCTTTTGGCTACATCTCCTGTTTTTATTTTATCTAAATGTTTCGGTTTCTTAGTTAATGCCCAGATTATATCTTTTTGAGTAATAATGCCCTTTAGTAAGCCTTTTTCTTCGATAATTATGCTACTTACATGTTTTTTAACCATTATTTTGGCTGCTTCTAGTAAAGAAATATTTGGGCTTGCTGAAACAAACTCTCTTGTCATTACATCTCCTACTTTTACGCCTACTTTCATACTAGCTCACGTTTTATTTGATTTAAATATCTGTGTTACAACTAGCGTTTAGTTAATTGAAATTGTTACTTATTTTCGTAGTATATAAAAGCTTAAAAGTCATATTTGATAAAATAAATTATGGCTAATGATAATCCTCCAGGAAATTTAGAACAGATTTTTATTGAATCGAAAGGCCAATTGAAGGCTAGTTTTGATCAAAATAGTAGCTCAACTTCGGGTTTTGATTTAGCTGCTTTCGCAGATGAATATGATCGATATATTGGAGCTTATCAGGAGCTTTTAGTTATTGATAGTCTTGCTAAATTAGCACAAAATTTTACTCAAATTTTAACACATGAACCTAACCCGGCTCTTAATGGTCTTAATCTCACTGGTCTTGCAGAATCATACAATGGGCTTCTAGCTTTTGAAAGAAAATATCCTTTTCTTAATCGAAGTTTATCACAGCAAGCTCTTAATTTTACTGAAATAAAACCATATTTAATCGAGAGAAAATAAAAAATGACAAAAAATACGCAAGTTCAAAGTGAAACCTACGAGGGAGTTATTCTACTGGATAAATTTACTAGGGGCAAACTAATCCCGCTTAGAAATAATCAATCTTGGTCCGAGGTCAAAGATGCGTTGATGGATCTTTCTAGAAAAATGCAGCTAGATAGACCTTTTGATTCTCCTTATGCGCACTTGCGAAAAGAAAGTACGCTTGTAGAATTAAGTGATGATGAACAATGTATGACTAACATTTTTCAAACTTTTTCTTCACAATACGGTGCCTTTAATGAAACTTACAATCAGTTTCTAAGTATTGCTAAAAAGATCAAGGGTAAAAGAGTTAGTCCGCAGGCAGAGTTTCAATTTTATAATGCTCGAAAGTTATACGAATCTTTAACGCAAATTGCTGGTCAAATGGAACAACCACATAAATATGTTGATATTGCTTTAAGAAAATTAAAAAATGATTATGCTAATATTTTTGAATCTAAAATTGAGTCTATTGTAAAACAACCTAAACAATCTAAATCCAAATCGCCACGCGGTTATATGGGCGGAGTTAAAAAATGACTAAATTTATTCCCGATGTTGCATTTAGGTCGCCCGTTAGAATTTTTGGAGCTAGTGGTTGTCAAGAACTTCCAGTTTTTAGTAGTTTTTCTGTTAATAGAAAGTCTAGTCTTGTAGAAAAAGTTAAAGACGCGGATAAAGAAAAAGATATAATTGATGTTTTAAAAACAAGAAAAGCCGCATATGATAAATTTTCAGGAGCTATGCAAGATATTATTAGATATACTCGATTAAGGGATAAAACTCGAACTGTTCTTCCTGCACTGCATTATAACTCTCTAATCAGTCTTGCAGCTTGCAGATTGACACTTGCTCAACAAGCATATCCGCAAGATAGACTAATGCAGAATGCAATCAAATATTTAAAGGAGGCTTATGATCTATAAAAATGACAAACGAAAAACAACCAGTTTACATCATGCCGGAAAATATGCAAAGAACAATGGGCAGAGATGCGCAAAGAAATAATATTTTGGCAGCTAAACTAATTGCAGAAGCAGTTAAAACTACCCTTGGCCCAAAAGGTATGGATAAAATGTTAGTAGATGCTGCTGGAAATATAATTATCACTAATGATGGAGTAACTATTCTTGAAGAAATGGATATTGAACATCCTGCTGCAAAAATGATGGTAGATATTGCTAAGACTCAAGAAAATGAAGTTGGAGATGGAACCACTACCGCAGTTCTTTTAGCGGGGAAATTACTTGAAAATGCTGAAAAATTACTTGATATGAAAATACACCCAACAGTTATTATCAAGGGATATAGTTTGGCTGCAAAAGAAGCTGAAAAAATTCTTCATGAACTTGCAATTGATGTAAATCAGGCACAAGGCGATGTATTAAAGTATGTTGCGATGACTGCTATGACTGGAAAGGGAGCTGAAACTGAAAAAGAAAAGCTTGCTACTATTATTGTTAAGGCCATAAATAGAGTAAGTACTGGAAACGTAGTTAGTCTTGAAGATATTAAAATAGAAAAATGTAAAGGGGAGGGAGTTGAAGATTCTGTTTTAATTGAAGGAATTGTTCTTGATAAAGAAAGAGTTTCAATAGAGATGCCTGCTAGAATCGATAATGCTAGAATAGCATTGGTTGATTTTGCTTTAGAATTAAAAAATCCAGAAGGAGAAACAAGAATTTCAATAACTAGCCCAGAACAATTGCAAAGTTTTGTTGATAGGGAAGATAGATTACTTAAAGAAATGACTTCTAAAATTGTAAGCATTGGTGCAAATGTTATTTTTTGTCAGAAAGGAATTGATGATGTTGCTCAATATTATTTAGCTAAGGCTGGAATTTATGCTTGCAGGAGAGTTCCTAAAGCGGATATGATTAAACTAGCAAGAGCTACTAGTGGACATATCATAAGTAGTCTAAATGAAATTACTAAAGAACAACTTGGAAAAGCAAAACTTGTACGCGAAGTTATGCATGGCGAGACAAAGATGACTTATGTTGAGGGATGTGAAAATCCCAAGGCGGTTTCTATTGTTATTCGAGGCGGAACTGATCATGTAATTGATGAAGTTGAAAGGGCCATTAAAGACGGACTAGGAGATATTGCCTCAGTTATAAAACTTGGTAAAATTGTTGCTGGCGCAGGAGCAATTGAAATTGAACTTGCTAAACGACTTAGGGAATTTTCTACTAAATTAAATGGTAGGGAACAATTAGCAGTTGAAGAATTTGCAAAAGCACTTGAAAGCGTTCCGTGTGCTTTGGCTGAAAATGCAGGTCTTGATCCAATTGACATAATTACTGAATTAAAATCTAGACACGATAAGGGCGAGAAATATACTGGCATAAATTTACTTACTAATAAAATAGAAGATGTGTTAAAAGAAGGAGTCGTAGAACCATTAAAAACGAAATTACAAGCTGTTTCTTCAGCATCTGAAGTAGCTATGATGATTTTGAGAATTGATGATGTTTTAGCTGCCAGTACCAAGCCAAAGGGAAGTAGTAATTCTTCTTTATCTATGATGAATGATGAATATTAGTTAATCTAATAATTTTTATTAAGAACTTTAACTTTTTATTGTGTATAAATATAATCTTTGAAAATGCCTTCTTCAATATAATGATTCACTAAATGATCTTTAGGATTTTGATGTTTTATACAAAATTTAGTTAATGTTTCAATGTCCGTTTTTGTAGCAGTTGGAATAAAAATTAAAGGCACATAAGCAGGACTATCTCCGCCAAAATAAGGTGCTTCATTAACATGATTTAAAGTTGTATGGAAATTAACCATTAAACCATATTTATGGCCTAGCTCTAAACTTCTTTGTCTTATTGCAGTTATTTCTGGGACTGTTCTCATGTCTCTGCAAATTACTTCTGAATTAAATCTTACTTTTCTTGCTTCCCATGCCATATTTTCTATTCCCTGTACCATTTTTTCTCCGCGAGTTGGTCTGTAGCTTGAGTCTTCATTAGTGAATACTCTTCGAGGGTAAAAAGAGTCCAGGATTAGGCCTCGATTATTAGGATTATGAAACACATTATCTTCACTTTTTGGAATTATAAATTGCATTCTGCCTTTATGTTCAAAACCTTCTGCTTTCAATATGATTGTGGCTAGTTTATCTTTATCTAAGGTCATTCTTTTGTCTGATGTAAATGGGTATTCTTGAAACTGTCTTATTACTTCTTGCGCTAAGAAATCTGCGTAATCTTTATCTAAACCTTGTTGTTTTTGCATATTTTTCATAGTAAACTCTACCTTTTAAGGATTACTGTTTTATAGTTTTGGGTTATTTTTAACTATTATGAAGTTACTACTGGTAAGGTTTATAAGTGGATTTCAAGTATCAATTCTATGGCGCTTAAACGGGAAACATTGACTCTTGAGCAGTTACTTGAAAAAGAACAATCAATTTTAATGGATAGCGGGGTTGTGGTCCCTAAGGGTAATTTTTATGCTAATAATCTTTATCCCTACAAGCATTTTTCAGAATTAGACTCGGAATCACTTAATGATTATTTGTCAAATTTTATTTCTATGGAAAATTTAATTAGGAATCCACAAGTATATACGGTTCAGCCAGTAAATGATGAATTGACTCGTTTTGGAACATTACTAGGTGATAAGCTGGCGCATATGAATCGTACTTTTGAGGATTTGAAAAAAGGATATAAACATATAGAAGTTAATGATCTAGATATGGCTAGGCAAAATCAGGAAATTTTGAGTAATTTATCTTTTACTATGAATCGTATAACTAAGTACTCTAAAAGGAAAATAATCTCATTAGGGCATGAAGAAAAGTTTATTTCACTTGCTCAAGTAACTTATCGTATTGCTGCGCTTCCAGGAATTAAAATAGATTATTCGGCCCGATATGGGGAAGCAGTTCGCGATAAACCTGCGGACTTGCATGCAGATGAAGAACTTGCTGCAACCGCACTATATTATCCTATTGCGGAAGGAACTCCTTGTGCAATTTTTACTGGAGATTCAGATATACAAAGAATTGTTAATTCTACAATTTTAGATCTTAATAGAAGTGAAAGTTTTAGGGGAGTTAAACAGTTTCTTGCAACTACTCCGGTTAGAGTTTATTTTTCTGACTCTAAAAATGATATTCATCTGACATTTGATACTTCTAAACCCGAAACTTATTTTTAAAAATGAAAGCTAGCCACATAGGTCATGCTATTGAACGATTTCAAGATTTAAAAAAATCTCCCCAGTATTCTTCTCTTTTTAAAGAATATACTGGCAGGGACAGTCTAGTTTATTATAAGTATGTACAGCCTACTGACGGAGAACACCTAGTCTCGCTACATAATCATAGTGATGGGCTTAATTATGATCTTGATGATATTGCTAGGACTGCAGCACGAAGACATATTAAAGTTTTAGCAGTTACTGATCATAATAGTGATATTAAATTTGATGGTAAAAAAGTATTATATTGGCCTTACGGAGGGGGAGTATTTTTAATTAGGGGGATGGAGGTACGTTGTAAGGAAAAAGATGGTACTTGGAAAGATATAATTTTTACAGGTTATAACAAAAATATAGCTCCTTTCAAAAATGTTACTGATACACTTAAGCGTGCACGCGATAATGATTCTCTTAATATTGGAACTTCTATTGGTAATGATGGAGCCCATGGACTTAGTTTAGACCGAATATTAGAAATGAAATCTTCTTTTGATGCAGTTGAAATTCTTGATTCTTCTACAGGGATGGTTTATTTTAGATATTCAGATATTTTAGCTAATGAATTTGCTAAAAAAAATAATCTTCCAGGGATATTTGCGGAAGATGCTCATACCTTAAGGGAAATAGGGCTAAGTGCATTTGGCGTAAAGCAGCAGGATCTTGCAATTCCTTCTGGAGATGCCAATACTATTCGTGATTGGCTTAATTCACATGGAGATACTATTTTGATTCATACTCTCAGAAAAATATTAAAAAATAATCAATTTACTAATTACGGCGGATATATGCCTAGGTTTTCTTTATTTTATCCAGATAAATTTTTAACTTTGGCTCATGAAAATGCGGTTTTAAAACCATTTGAAAATAATGAGTTTATTAGTGCAGATAAGATTTAATTTTTTAGAATTATAACGTGACTATTCCTTCTTTTGTTAGTGCTGTAAATCTAACTCCTACTGGTATTGAGAGAAGTGCGGAAATTAAAGCCATATGTTCCTTTCCATCGCCACTTGCAATAGATAATGCTACTTCAGTTCCTCTAATTTTATTTTGTAATTTTTCTCGCATTTCTTCTTTTAATTCTACTAGTCTTGATGCAGTTATTTCAATAAAGGTATGAGGTTTATCTACTTGAAATTGTTTGGCAAAATCATTACCTATTAGAATTATATTTTCCCAATCGCCTTGCTTGATTATTCCAGCTACCTGTGCCCAAGTTCCCTCTCCTTTTGATAATAATGCTACTAGTTCCATAAAATAATTATAATTTATTTGTTTAAAAGGATTTATATTGCTTAAAATAGGACTTTATTTATGAAAAATAAGACTGGTGAAAAAAATTTGTCTATAGTTCCTATTTTTTTAGTAGTTTTGATAAGTATGCTTGGTGTTGGCGTGGCTATTCCAGTAATTTCTCCTATGTTTCTTGATGCAAATAGCGGGCTTTTACCTATCGGCATGGATTTGGGGCTTAAGACAATTCTCTTAGGTTTTTTTGTTTCTGTATATCCTATTGCGTTATTTTTTGGTGCACCCATCATAGGAGCATTATCTGATAGGATCGGGAGAAAAAAAACGTTTCTTATCTCTTTATGCGGTGAACTTTTCGGCTTTTTACTTTTTGGACTGGGAATTTTAATTGGTAGTTTACCGTTGGCCGCGTTTAGTCGAGCAATACAGGGTTTTACTGGTGGAAACATTGCTACTGCTTATTCTTCTATTGCAGATATTAGTAAAAAAGAAGATAAAACTAAAAACTTTGCTTTAGTTGGACTTGCATTTGGACTCGGATTAATTCTTGGGCCTTTTATCGGAGGATATCTATCCGACAGCAGCGTAGTTAGTTGGTTTAATTATTCTACTCTATTTTTATTCGTTATCATTATCATAAAATACAATATTATTTGTTCATCAACTTTAACACCAAATGATCTATCAATCAAAAATTCAATTTAGATTCTTTTTATGGACAGCAAATTTTTATTTGTTTATACATTAGCCTGTAAGGTCACTTAAAAATAAGCCTTAAAA
>CAYLGX010000015.1:0-2538 GCA_964383425.1 Candidatus Woesearchaeota archaeon | reverse complement strand
TTCGTCTTCTAAAAAACAACAAAAAAAGAATTGCTAGAATAGAAAGAAAAATAAGTTTGTTTACGGGATTTATCAATTTAAAAAAAGCTTGGAGTTTTAAGAATTTAAGAGTAATGTTCATAGTTACATTCTTAGTAATGTTTGGATTTAATTTTTATACTCAATTTTTTCAAGTTTTATTAATTGAAAAATTTCATTTTACTGCTAAAGAAATAGGATTATTTTTTGGATTTGCTGGCTTTTGGATCGTATTTGCTCAAGGATTTCTTACGCGAATAATTGCTAAAAGATTTGCTCCTGAAAAAGTTCTACGTGTAACTCTCTTTACTTTAATGCTCGGTTTAGGTTTGATAGCCATTCCCAATCAGGTATGGATGATATTTGTTATTCTCCCTTTAATTCCTATTTCACAGGCCATTTCTAATCCAAATACAACAACCATACTATCTAATTTGGCGCATAAAGACTCACAGGGCGAAATAATGGGCATAAACCAATCAATACAAGCATTAGCAATGGCCATACCTCCAATAATAGCTGGTTTTATTTATTCGTTGAATATTTATTTGCCGTCCATAGCTTCTGCAATTTCTGTAGGCGCGGCCGCATTAATATTTTTGTTTTTCTTTAAGATGACGAGGCCGGAATTTGAAGAAGAATAGTTTTGTAAATTAGGCAGTTAATTTTTTGGCTTGCTCCATTAATTTGTGGAATCTTCTGGCTTCATTCCAAATAAACTCTTGATGTTCTTTAAAGTTATTTCCCAGTCCCTCAATTATTTCGCTGTGTACTTTATTGTTATACACTGGTGGATTATCTATTAGGTATTCTATATCTCTTTGGTTAGTTAATAGAATGCCTAATGGTTTGAATTCCTTCTGAGTTGTACTTACTTTTTTAGCAGCCATTGTTCTATGATGGCCATTATAGTTTACATAATCCCCTAAGTGTTTTAGATCACTTGGGGCTTCTAGTAGAGGGATTGGTGGAACAAAAACTCCACGGATATAATCGCAAATTATTCCTATTGTTTCTTCATAAACTTGGTGAAATGGAATAATTTTAAATGGATCCGGTGTTATAATTTGAGGCATATATTTTTTATTTTTCATGTTATTATTTAAGAATTCTTGGGCGATTCTTTTACCAATCACCTTATCTATTTTTGAGTTTTTGGGGTTTTTAAGGTTTGTTAATAATACAGTGCTCGCGGGTAATGGTAAAATAGTTAAACTCCTTATTTTAATAACAATTACTATGACTCTCCAATTAGAAGAAACATTAAATCTGCCTATGCATAGCAGGCAATCAATTAGGGAGTTATGTATTGCCCTGGATAATGCCCTTGAAATAAAAGACGGACCTGATTTTCAAAAAATGTCACAAGATGAATCAAAAGATTATGCTAAAAACAGATTTAGAGAATTTTTAACTGTCGGAGTTCATCATTATATCCAAAATAATCCTTTTCAAGAAGCAAATGATTTTTTTAATAGGTATCTTATGGATGAGGGGGAAGCTGGAATTAAAAAAAGCCATCCTGTTTTGAATGCATATTATTCTTTTATTAATGCTTTAGATATTGGTAGGAAAGAGGAATTTGACGTAAACAATTTAGATAAATGTGTAGACAAAATGATTTTTTTATTTGGTGAATTTTTAAATCAAGGGGCCAGAGCTTTTGCAACTAAAACTTATAATCCCATACCTAACGATCTAGGGATAATTTCATATCATACTTCAGGCGGACCAATGACGGAGCAAGCACAAAAGGCTATACATGGTTTAATTGCGGCAGCTAGTGATGCGCATGAAAGAAAAATAAAAGAATTGCATGAAAGTTATAAAAAACCGCAAACATTAATTGCTAAAGTTAAAGGTTATTTGACTAGCGGAAAATAAACTACATTAATTCTTTTCTAATTAATTTGTGAGCAGCGTTGATCTTTTGAAACATGTCATGATCTCCTTCTGGCATATCTGGATGATATTTCTTAGCTAAATCTTTGTATTTTTTACTTATTAATTCAAAATCAGTTTCATTAGCTTCTACTCCTAATAGTTTTCTTGCGTCGGCTAGTTGTTCTGATAAATCATCATCTTCTGAAAATTCACGTACAAATTGATCAGTAGTTATTTCTCCAGAAATTAATTTTGCTACTTCTAGTTTCAAAACTTTATCTATAATATAAAGATTTTCTACAAACCTTGGCATTAATGAATAACTATATTTTAAATTTCTTCCTTGAAAATACCAACCAGCTGAAGCCGGAGCTTTTTTCTGAGCAACTTTTTCCATAGTTATATCCGTATGATCTCGATCTACTCCAAGTTGTTTTAGTGTTTGTACAATATTATTTTGAATCTGGATAGCTCTACGATCAAATGAGTTTGTTATGCTAGGGGGCACTATTTCATTGCCTTTAATTTTTACCATAAAAATATATCTAAAAATGCGTTTATAAAGCTGAGCCATGGAGGCCATTTTCCAAAATACAATCCTTTATAAGGCATTATTTGGACGATATAATATGGTAG
>CAYLGX010000014.1:4857-14804 GCA_964383425.1 Candidatus Woesearchaeota archaeon | reverse complement strand
GCCATTAATAGCTGCCGAAGTAGCTGTTCCACCAAGAACGTTTATCATTCCATTAAAAACGTTAGATAAATAGTATAAAGCTATTCTTCCCCCACCACCGCCTCCGCCCCTTCCAGCTGCAGCAAGACCTCCGTTTCCACCATTGGCCAACATATTTCCATTCCCTGATAAATTAGTGGTAATAATCCAAATACTACCTCCACTTCCGCCTCCTCCAGCTTCAGAACCCGTAGAAGAACCAGCTCCTCCTCTCGAAGTAATATTGCCGTCAATAATTACTCCTTGAGTAGCATTAATTTTTACTGCTCCACCCCCACTTCCGCCCCAATAAGTATTATCACCAGCATACCCATTCCCTCCCCCACTCCCTAAATTAAATGGTATGAGGTAGCTCCCGTAAACTGTACCTCCTAGCCTCCCTGTATTTCCATTGCCACCATATCCCCCATATCCTCCTCCTCCAGCGCCAATACTAGTAGTTCCATTAACACCTAAACCAGGCCCTAGCGCAGAATAAAAACCACTAGAGTCAACATTAATAGTGCCTCCAAAAAGAAGATTTAAATTATTTAAAGTTAAATCTAAAAGATTAATTGATTGTCTTTCAACATAAGCAGTATGAGTTAATGTTCCGCCCATACCAACGGTAAGATTAGTTAATCCAAATAAATTACTTCCATTATTGTTTGCTAAAGTCCAGCCAGTAATATTAAAATTAGTTGGAATTGTAATATTTCCATTATTAGTAATTCTAGAAAAATATTTTGAATCACCAAAAATGTTAGTACTTGTTAAATTTAGATGAACATTTTTGTCCTCAATTTCCAAATTACCTTTGTTAACCAAAGTGATATTATTAAAAGTATGAGTTCCAAAAAGAAGCTTTGTTGTTTCGTATGAATCCCAGTTATTATTATCAATAATTAAATCTCCAAATGTGAAGTTATTATCTTTTAAATAAATTGTACCTGCAGCCCCTGTATCTCCATAAGCAGTAGCATTTCCGCCATAAGCAACCTTAATTCCAGTAAAATTAAATAGGCTATAATAAATTGCAATTCTTCCGCCACTTCCTCCGCCAGCTCTTGCTCCGGCTGCAAGTCCGCCGATGCCCCCATTAGAAAATATATTTCCGTTACCTGAAATAATATCTGCAATAATCATAATACTCCCACCGCTTCCGCCGCCTGCACCCTCGCTGCCAACAGCATAACCAATTGCACCATTAGAAGTAATATTTCCATAAAGATTAATTGCAGAAGTAGCATTAATTTTTATTGCACCGCCTCCACTTCCGCCAGGATAATCAACACCATAACCATGACCTCCGCCACTCCCCAAATTAATAGGAGCAAGATAATTACCATAAGCACTACCTCCATTTCTTCCAAGACCTCGAAGCCAAGCACCGTTATTTCCATCACCACCTGTTCCGCCATGACCTGCTCCGCCTCCGCCCGCATTAGTTGTTCCACTAACGCCAGTGCCAGGTCCGCCCATAGAATAAAAACCGCTAGAATCCGCATATACTCTACCTCCCCGCAATAAATTAAAATTATCTAAATTCAAATCTAATCTGTAAGAAATAAATCTTTCAACATAGGCTGTATGTGTTAAAATTCCGCCATCCCCCATTGTAAGATTACTTAATCCTAATAAATTACTTCCATTATTGTTTGCTAAAGTCCAGCCAGTAATATTAAAATTCGCAGGAAGAGTAATATTTCCATTATTAGTAATTCGAGTAAAATATCTAGAATCAGATCCGATAAAAGCAGTATTAGTTAAATTTAATGAAACAGTTTTATCTTCTATTTCTAAATGTCCACTGCGAGTAAGATTAATAATATTAAAGGTATGAGTTCCAGAAAGAAGTCTTGTTGTTTCATATGAATCTTGATTATTATTATCGATAATTAAATCTCCGAATGCAAAATTATTATTTTTTAAATAAATAGTACCTGCCGCTCCAAAATCTCCATATGATGAGACACTTCCCCCATATGCCCCATTTCGACCATTAAAATTGTAAGTATTGAAAAATAATGCTATTCTTCCTCCGCTACCGCCTCCGCCCTTACCTGCACCCATGGTTGCCCCAGCCCCGCCGTTAGCCAAAATATTTCCATTTCCCGAAATATTATTTGCAATAAGCCATATACTCCCAGCGCTTCCTCCGCCTCCGGCCTCATTACCCGATCCTCCGCCGATAGTACCATTAGCACTAATAGTTCCATCAACATTAATTTTTCCGGTAGCATTAATTTTTATTACGCCCCCTCCACTTCCACCAGGATAGCTAATACCATAACCATGGCCGCCCCCACTTCCAAAATCAATAGGCGCAAAATAACTGCCATAAGCATTTCCTCCACTTGGACCATATCCCTTTATTATCCAAATACCATTATTACCATCCCCGCCTGTTCCTCCATAACCTCCGCCACCTCCGCCTATGCCTGAAGTTCCATTAAAACCCGTACCAGGTCCTTGTGTTGAAAAATAACCGTTACCATCCACACTAATTCTCCCCCCGGAAAAAATATTTAGATTGTCTAAATTTAAATCTAAACTGTATAAAATTTGTCTTTCAATAAAAGAAGTGTGGGTCAAAGCTCCTCCAAATCCAATTGTGATATTATTTAATCCTAGTAAATTACTTCCATTATTATTAGCTAAAGTCCATCCAGTAATATTAAAATTAGCTGGAAGAGTAATGTTACCGTTATTAGTAATTCTAGTAAAATATCTAGAATCCGATCCAACAATACTAGTATTTGTTAAATTCAATGAAACCGTTTTATCTTCTATTTCTAAATGCCCGCTTCTTGTAAAATTAAGAGTATTGAAAGTATGAGTTCCAGAAAGAAGTCTTGTTGTTTCAAAAGAATCTTGATTATTGTTATCTACAATTAAATCACCGAATATGGAATTATTATTTTTAAGATAGATTGTACCAGCTGCACCAGTATCAGAATAAAGCAAACTAGGAGATCTTCCACCAAAAGCAGTCAATGGCCCGCTAAAAGAGTTAATAATATAATGGATAGCAATTCGCCCCCCAGCACCACCACCACCAATTCTAGAACTTGTTGTTCCAGCT
This sequence comes from Candidatus Woesearchaeota archaeon, assembly GCA_964383425.1. Classification (GTDB taxonomy): domain Archaea; phylum Nanobdellota; class Nanobdellia; order Pacearchaeales; family GW2011-AR1; genus CAIPOI01. Next base: position 11,701 of record CAYLGX010000014.1, on the reverse strand, counting down.
CCACCGTTAGCCAAAATATTTCCATTTCCAGAAATGTTATTTGCAATAATTAAAATACTTCCGCCGCTACCTCCTCCAGCCCCGCCTCCGCCGGTAGAAGTACCGACTATCCCATTAGCCGTAATATTTCCATATACTACAATATTACCAGTTACATTAATTTTTAATGCACCTCCACCAATTGAACCGGTTCCAAGATTACCGTCGCCAAAACTACCCCCGCTACCCAAATCAATAGGAAAAGAATAATTTCCATAAGCCGAACCACCATTCGCGCCAGCACCCTTTAAAATAGTATGATAAAAACCCTCATAGTTTCCGTCTCCACCAGTCCCACCATAACCTCCTCCGGCACCACCATAATACGCAGAAGTACCTGCTCCTGCTCCGACTCCAATACTTCTTGGAAAACCAGCAGAATCAGAATAGATTTTTCCCAAATAGTCTACAAATAAATTATTTAAACTTAAATCCAAACGATAAATTATTTGCCTTTCACCATATGCCGTATGAGTTAATATTCCGCCCATTCCAATTGTAAGATTAGCGAGCCCTAGTAAATTACTTCCATTATTATTAGCTAAAGTCCATCCAGTAATATTAAAATTAGCTGGAAGAGTAATGTTACCGTTATTAGTAATTCTAGTAAAATATCTAGAATCCGATCCAACAATACTAGTATTTGTTAAATTCAATGAAACCGTTTTATCTTCTATTTCTAAATGCCCGCTTCTTGTAAGGTTGAGTATATTAAATGTGTGCGTTCCGGAAAGAAGTCTTGTTGTTTCATAAGAATCTTGATTATTATTATCGATAATTAAATCACCAAAAGCTGAATTAATATTTTTTAAATAAACTGTTCCGGCAGCACCACCATCAGAATAAACTAAATTAGGGGATCTTCCTCCAAATGCAGTAGTCGATCCAGTAAACGAATTAATAGAATAATAAATCGCAATTCTTCCGCCCGATCCACCTCCGCCATATCTAGAAGTCACAGTTCCATTTCCCCCATTAGCTAAAATCTTTCCGCTCCCAGAAATATTATTTGCAATAATAAAAATACTTCCTCCGCTTCCTCCGCCGGCGCCACCTCCGCCAGCCACTACTCCGGCCCCTCCGGCAGAGCTTACATTTCCGTTAATAATCACAGTGCCAGTAGCATTAATCCTTACCGCTCCCCCTCCAGCCGAACCAGTTCCAGAATTACTATCCCCAAAACTTCCACCGCTACCTAAATCAATTGGTGCAGAATAATTTCCATAAGCTATTCCCCCGGCTAAACCATTACCTTTTAATTGCCCGCCGTAAATATCATCATAATTCCCGTCTCCCCCTGTTCCGCCATAACCTCCGCCGTTACCTCCATAATAAGACGCAGTGGATGCTCCGGCCCCTGGTCCTTGACTGTATGCATATCCCAAAAAATCAGTTTGAATTTTTGTTCCAGAATTAATCGTAACAAAATTTGCGAGAATAGAAATATTTCCGCCCGTAATATTGGCATTTCCAAGTAGAGTAAGATTTCCAGTAAGATTTAAAATTAATTGACTTTTTGAAGAATAATTAACAATACTTCCATTCGTTCCAATTACTAAATTTGCAGCACTAATAATTTCATTAGCTCCGAATGTATAAGTACTATTAAGACTACAACTAGTTGTCAAATCTCCGCTAGTACAAGTTAAAAGTGCACTTGCAAAAGAAGAAAAAAATACACTAAAAAATAAAGCTATTGCAATTACAAATATAGTTTTTTTATTATTGACACTCATATTAACCTTTTTTTTCTTTAGATACTAATTATGCAAGAGATAAAACGTATTTAAATGCTTAGTTTATAGATATTTAATTCAATAATACGTAGGGTAATTAAAAATAAAATAATTAAAAAATTTCTAACTCGCAACGTAATCAATCATCCCTCTAAAATCACTTTCACTTAATTGAATATCAGATGGAACAAGAACTTTTGATAACGGAGGCAAAGCCCCTTCTACTCCGGAAGATTGTTGGCTAGCACAAATATGAGCATAGTACCCTGTCTGGAGTGCATGAAAACAATTTTCTCGTAGTTTTTTAGAAAAAAATCGATAATTCATATCACAAGGAAAACTAAAAGTCCTGCCCATAAAATCTTCCCTAAACGATTTTAATTCTTCATTTAAAAAAACAGAAAAATCTATATTATTTTTAAAATCATGAATATATTTTAAAGCTCCAAGATCGCATACTCCTGCCCGCAGCATCCCCTTACTTGGAAAAATTACAAAATTGCCGATATGATTATTAGTCTCAATATGATTTTCTGCCCAAGAAAATCCATGCAAACTAAGTTCAGCTTTAGCTATGCCTGATAAAAAACATAAGTGATATAACAGTTCATCCCTCATTCCTTTTTTATCCCCAGTTAAATTTTTTTTAGTCAAATTATAAATTGCCTCATCAAGCCTCGTGTCTCCTGCAATTTGCAATCCAGAAACTACCCTGTACTTATGATCAAAATCTTCTCCAACTTCTGCACTAAATTTTTTTTCTTTAGAACAAAGGGTATCCAAAATCTGAAAACCATTTAATTTTTTTAGAGAATCAATTTCAAATAAAAATCTAGCTCCATTAAAATTATCAATAAAACTATTAGCACTAAGTTGATTAGGCGGAAGATGCAAATGAGATTCAATAAAACCAGGCAAAATCGGCAAATTAGTGTATCCCGAGTAAGCCAAATTCAAAGCACCTATCTGTTCGCTAATAGCTTCATTTAGAAGACACATACCCTTACAATTATACTGTTCTGTTCTTCCAATTTTTATAGTTAATTGCGCTTTTTGAGATACTCCTTTAAGCCGCATATACCTTCCATTTTTTTCTTTTACAATTGCGCTTCTAAAACCGGAAGTTATTGCTTCGCGAGTAAATTCAGTTGGAAGTTCTAGACCAGTAATTCTTTCTTCAAGTCGCTCTTCGATGAACCATGCCCTCGGCTCCCAATTTCCACTTTTAATTTTTTGCATCTTTAACTTTTTTCTTGGAAAGAATAATATCTCCTCGAGTTTTTGCTTTTTCTCACTACCTGAAATAGAACTACCGCTTACATCAGTCAAAAAAACAGGTAATTCTTTTTCGTATTCTGTTTCAATAATTTGTGCTAAAATTTGTGGCAATTCATTCATTTGATGTTCTAGAATCCTTAGGCGATTCCACTCCATCACCTAAAATATGGGGGAGGGGAGAATTGAACTCCCGACCCCTACGTCTTCAGCGTAGTGCTCTCCCGCTGAGCTACCCCCCCATGAATTAATTAGAAAAAAGCTGTTTTTAAAACTTCCTAAAGTTTTTCTATCGTTAACTTTGGAAGCCTGAAAATCGGCCTAGATTTTTTAAATTATTCCCTCATTAGATTTAATCTTAAAATAACCCTATCTAAACCTATATTCTCCAGATTGAAAAACATTAAAAAGCATTTTTTGATTATAATTATATGAAAAATGAAATGCTAATAGAAGGAAACTACACTACTGTTAAAACCCAAGTAACAAATCAGCAAGGCATTCATTCAAGGCCATCTGCGATTATATGCATACGAGCATCAAAATATGACCGAGAAAGTTATTTAACATGCATAGAAAGCCCAACTAATCCTGCAAGAGATACTACAAAAGAATATCGTTGTAAGTCTGTGCTAGATTTAATGAGCATAGAAGCACCGTGCGGTACTGTTCTAAAATTACATGTTGAGGGAACTGATGAGACTGCAAAGGCAATTTGTAAGGACCTTGAAAACTTAATCTCTTCAAATCTAGAGACAATAATTGTAGAAATAGCAAAAGAAAAAAGTTAATCCAAAATTTATAAAATATTATATCGTTATTTAGCCAAATCAGAATATCTAGAACCCTTAAAATCTAAAGTAGCAAAATAATCTTTTTCCGTTTCAGGTCTTCTTATTAATTCGATTTCACCATTACTCTTAACTAAAACTTCACCACTTCTAAGTTTGGCATTATAATTAAAACCCATTGCCCTGCCGTGTGCGCCAGTATTATGTATTGCAATTAAATCTCCACTTTCTACTTTAGGTAAAAATCTTTGAACTGCAAATTTATCGCAATTTTCACATAAACTTCCGGCAACATCGTAAATTTGATTATGAATAGCTTGCTCTTTTCCAAGCACGGTTAAATGATGATAAGATCCGTACATTCCTGGCCTCATTAAATCGGCCATAGTAGAATCAACACCAACATAATTTCTATGTTTTTGCATAATATGTCTTACTTGCGTTAAAAGCCAACCATTCTGCCCAGTAATATCTCTTCCACATTCTGTAAATATCTGGGGATCCGAATCACCAGAAAGAACAATATCATTATAAGCCTGATGAATTCTATCTCCCAGATCATCCAAATCTACTGCTTTATCCCAAGGCTTATAAGGTGTTCCAACTCCTCCGCCGAGATTAATAAATTTAAAATCAATTCCAACTTCTTGTCTTAATTCCCTAGCAAGATTAAACATTATTTTTGCTTGTCTTTCGAGTATTTCTGGATTTCTTTCATTAGAAGCCATCATAGTATGAAGCCCAAATCTTTTTACGCCTTTTTGTTTAGCAATTTTATAAGCTTCGAAAATTTGTTCATGAGTTAATCCATATTTCGCTTCTACAGGATTTCCAATTATTGCATTCCCCTCGCACCTATTTCCTGGATTATATCTAAAGCATAATAAATCAGGTAATCTTCCCGTTGCTTTTTCAAGTGCGGCAATATGTGTAATGTCATCAAGATTCATTATAGCGCCTATATTCATTGCATATCTAAATTCAGAATCAGAAGTATCATTTGAAGTAAACATCATATTTCTTCCGTTCATACCAACAGCTTCTGCGAGTCTTAATTCTGGAGCAGAACTACAATCAGCACCAAATCCTTGCCTAAACATTTTATCTAAAAGAACAGGATTAGGGCAAGCTTTAACAGCAAAGAAATTTTGATATCCCCCTTTAATTCCCCTAAATGCAATATTAAATCGAATACATGTTTCTCTTATTCCTTCTTCATCATAAACATGCATAGGAGTTCCAAATTGTTTTGCAATTTTGGGCATTGCAGCAAGAACATGCGCAGGAATGGGTTTTGCAGAATAAGGCGTTACGACATGTGAATGAAAAGATCTATCCTGCGAACTAATTTGATCAAGAAAATCAATACTAGAATGTTTTCCTCTTTGAGCTCTTGCTTCACTAACAAGTTCTTCGCCGTAAATCGCAAGGCAGCTTTAGCACCAGATGGAGTAATCATACTTTCATTATTAGTTATGGACGCATAAATTTGAATAGATTTTTTTGTATTTAGGCTATTTGGAATAATTGTTCGAGGAACACCATCCGGATGAAAAACATCTATCTGCGGAATAACCTCAGGATTAATTAATAGTGCTTCTACTCGATCTCCTAACGTTTGTTTATCTCCCATTAGATTATAATTTCAAATTATTTACTAAACTATCTACTGCTTTTTCAATATTTTCTCTATGGCCAAATGCACTCAGTCGAACATAACCTTCGCCGCCAGGTCCGAAACCCGCACCAGGAGTACAAACAACATGAGCCTCATTTAACATTTTATCGAAAAAATTCCAAGAGTCCATTTGCCCCGGAGTTTGCATCCAGATAAAAGGAGCATTAGTTCCGCCAAAATGTTTTATTCCAATAGAATCAAGTCCTTTTCGTATAACTTGTGCATTGCCCATATAATAATTAATTACATTGGCGCAATCTGCTTTTCCCTGATCAGATAAAACAGCAAGTGCCCCTTCTTGAACAATATTTGAAGCACCATTAAAAAAAGTAGTAGATCTTCTATTCCACAATGAATTAACTTTGCCAGGTTCTGAATTTTCAGTAATCAACGCCTTAGGAACAACACTCCATCCGCATCTAACTCCAGTAAACCCTGCGGATTTTGAAAAGCTTTGAATTTCAATAGCACATTCTTTTGCACCTTCAATTTCATAAATACTTCGAGGTAAAGAAGGATCATTAATAAATTCAGAATAAGCTGCATCAAAAATAATTACTGCTCGCTCACGTCTGGCATAATCAACAAATTTTTTAAGTTGCGCTTTTGTTGCAACGCACCCAGTAGGATTATTTGGAGAACAAAGATAAATCAAATCAGCACCCTCACCAAATTCTCTATCTGGTTTTAATAAATCTTCATCTTCAGGGAAAAAACCATTTTGTTCATTACAAAGCATATATTTAATTCCAGAGTATTTTCCTTGGAATCTATCAAAAACTCCAGTTCTTCCAGAAGCTACATTAGTATCCACATAAACTGGATAAGCCGGATCTTGGACAGCAATAATATTTTCTATACCGAAAATTTGTTGAATATTAGCAGCATCACATTTTGCCCCATCACTAACAAAAATTTCACTAGGATCAATTTTAACTCCAGCCCTGCAATAATGAACATTGGCTATTCTTTCTCTTAGTCTCTCATCTCCTTGTTCATCACCATAACCTGAATAAGTTTTTACATCTGCAAGTTTGTCAACTCCGAGTTTTAAACCAGTAATAACACTTCTTGGCAAAGGCTCAGTAGTATTTCCAATTCCGAGTCTATAAATTTGAACGCCAGAATTAGCAGCAGAAAAAGCTTTTGTTCTTTTTGCAATTTCAGGAAATAAATAACCTGCAGAAAGTTTATCATAATTTGAATTTATTGTTGCCATGCTAAAATAAAAGTGAAAATTTTGTTTATAAAGAAATATCTACTCGAGGATATATGTTAAAAATATAAGAATTAACCTAATTCGCCGTATCTATTTTTTATGTCTA
>CAYLGX010000014.1:0-4847 GCA_964383425.1 Candidatus Woesearchaeota archaeon | reverse complement strand
ATCAAAGAAATTTCCGAAACTTGAACAATTTAAAGTAACTAATCTAGGATTATTCAAAAAACCACCATCCGTATTTTTTTCATAAGCCCAAGTTTCTTGTGGAAGATAAATTGCACGAACTCCCGCCTTTAATGCTGGGATTATATCGCTTTTAGCTGAATTTCCAACTGCCCAAACTTTACTTTTATCCCGCATTCCAGCAACAGACTGGAAAATTTCTGGACTTTTTTCATTAACTATATGGATTCTTCCATCAGCAAGATTGCCAAACCACTGATTACAATTAGTTACTTCAAGTTTTCTTTTTTGAGTTTGATAATCTCCCTTAGTCAAAATTAATAATTCATCTCCAGAACTTACAAGAAAATCAAGTGTTTGTTCGGCCCCATGAACAAGCCCCCCATTCTTCCAGTTAGCTTCATCAAACGCGCAAGTTCCAATATGATAAGCAACATCTTCACCGGCTTTATCTTCTTCAAGACTTAATTTTTTTTTTTTTTTTTTTTAAGCTAAAAAACAACAAATATGAAATCTGGCTGGCGAAAATCCCATTTCTTTCATTAAACCAAGTTCAAAAGAAACTCCGAGATTAATTATTTCTTGCGGACCAGGAGTTCTTGAACCAATACTTTTCATAACAAATTTAGCAAAATCTAGTTGAGCCCAAGAATAAGTATATTGATTCCATGCAAGAGTATCATCGTAATCAAAAATAAATGTTTTGTCCATACAGATAATCTAAAAAATATACTTAAAAAGATTTATGCAAATTATAATAGGAATTTAAAAAAAGTTTGAGTGGGAAATAGGCCGCCTTCTGTCATCGCCCCTTAACAAATAAGGGATGAAATGTGCCAACATTCGACTATAATAAACAAAACGCATAATTTCTTAATTGCTTGTTTACTATCCTAAAAAAGATGTTATCTTTTTCAAGCGCCCGAAATTACTCGGTTGCATCAACCAGGATATTCGTTCCAGCATGTTTTTTGTTACAAAAACAAGTATCGTTTCTATATTAGAGCCACGCCTCACGACGCATTGTTTTCACAATTGGTTTTTAATATGATGGACGGACCTTCCTCAGAACTCAAGATGATATTTTTCATCTTCTGCTAATTTAATAGCGAGCCCGATAGTTAGCTATCCCACTCAAAATTATAAAGAAAATATGATTTTTAAAACTATGCTTTTGGAGCCAAATCTAATTCAAAATACGAGTAATCTTGTTATAAATTTTAGCCATATCATCGTTAGAGGGCAAACAAAGATTTACAGAATTAGAGTTAAGCATCCCTATTTTTCTTTTAATTACTTCATCAACATAGGCATCCGGATTAAAAGATGGCATAGAATCATTTCCAGAAAGAATATAACTTTGACCCCTAGGAGCATAAGCTGCAAGAGTTACAAGTCCGCTTTCTGCAAGAACTGTTCTAACTCGATTAAAATCCCCTTTTGATTTAATTTCCATTCTGTATTGTGTCATGTTAAAATATTCTTTAGTTTATTTTTAAATATATAGATAATCGAGAGTAGATTTATTTCATGATTACGCGGTCTATTCGGGGATAGTGTTATACCTTAAGAGTGACAACAAACCGAAACATTTAAATAGGGGTGTTTCTTGTATATATTATCACCTCTTTTATCCCAGGAAGAGGCAAAAGGAGTACTCTTTTGAATTCCTCGAGCCTCTTCTATGGGTTTATATTCACTTTACTTTTAATCATTAATTATTCTAAGTCGTTAGAAATATTTTTTATATAGAACCAAATTACCTTAATTAATTATGACTCTTGGCAAGTCGGCGTAATTCAAAAGCAGTTTCTTCTTTTGTAAATTTCCTTTCAAGTCTAATATTCAGCAGAATATTTGCCCTCAAAGCTAACATAACAAAAAGTAGCAACGCAGCCAAAGTAGCAGTCATTGTAATTACTCCGGCCCGTACAGGAAATTTTACAGCAACAACTAAAAGAATAAAAGAAATAATATCTATTACTAATATTAATGCCCTATTTATTTCTCTCTTTCTAATAATTTCTGCATTCAATAAAGTATATTTGAAAACATGATTAGATCGCCACATATAAAATATCATTGTAAGATCCAATGAAATTAAAAAAATAAAAATACCATAGATAATATTATTAGTATTAAAATGCTTCAAAGAGATTCCTAAAATAAAATATAATACTAAAACAAGAAGATAAAAGCGTAGATTTTTTAACATTGACGATAAAAAATTTAATTCAATGCATTTAAGATCTGCCTCAATAACATTAGTTTTATTTTTTCTTACTTTCAACTTATTAGCCATGTTTTTATTAATTAAACTATTTATTTAAATCTTATCTCCCTTGCTAAGAAAATAAATGAATCCCAAGTATATTCCAGATAGGCATTACTACCTACAAGTATAACAATTTGTACACAAAGCTTAAATAGAATTTTGAGATGTAGTTTATATGGGAATTGAGAGAATAGAGCAGTTAGAAGACATTGTAAAAGTTCATATTAATTTTTCAAATCAATCACCTATCCCTGATGAAGGTCAAATAAGCGAGATTTCATATTCTGCCATTCCTAAATTGCCGATTGCACCAGAAGTTCCAAATAGAGAAGACGATAACTACTACTGGGCAGAACAAGTTTTTATTCCCAAAGCCGACCAAACACTTGAGTATCATTTTTATTCATGGCAAGAAACAGCTTCTTCGAGAATGCAAGGTTTAGAAGGCGGGCCTTATCTGGCTAATCCAGGTAAAAAATAATTAATACGAATCCAGCACTAAATAAAAAATTAAATATTTTTCTAAATAATTAAGGGCTTAAATCCTTACAAATATTATCTAAAAGCTGAAGGTATTTTATATTAGCTTTTAATCGATCTTCACCAGACATATCTTCTGAGATTATTGAAGTAATATTAGTAATAGGGCCTTCTGTAAATTTATCCCCATATTTATGGTCATTTTTTTGTAAAAGTCCCCATCCGTTATCTCTATTATCAACTATAGATACTTTATTTGAAGAATCACCAATTCTTCCAAGGTACATAAAAGATTCGAGTTTGTTATTTACAAAATTAAAATGAGTAAAAGAACCATTGCCATGATAAATATAAGTTACAAGTTGAGGGTTCATAGGAGTCTCATAAAAGCCCTTACTTCTAGGCACTCTTAATTCCAATTGTTTAAAATTTTCATTTATTCTCTGCTCTACTGTTTTTTGAGTTTCCTGAGCACTTATGCTAGCAGGCATAAAAGCAAATACTCCGGAAAGTGTTGCAATCACAGCTAATTTTGAAAAGTAATTATCCATAATAATTTATAAAAAAATAACCTTTTAAAGATTATTGTGATGAGAACTAAATTCTAAAATAACGACTAATAAAATAACTCTAAAAAGTTTACAGAAGGAAGAAATTTAAAATAATAAATATAAAAAATTATTCAGAATCAACCGGCTGAAAAGTTAAACCTAACTCCAAACATTCTTTTTCTACTTTATCAAATAACTCTTCATGAATATGCTGTCTAACTTCGACAGGAACTTGCTTGCGATAAAGATCAAGATACATTAAATATACTTCTCCCTCGCCACGTTTGTACTCTCCCACAGCTCGATTAAAGTTATGACTAGATCTTTTAAGACCATCATAAATTTTCATTATTTGTGCAATTTTTTCATCTTGAATTTCCATAATATAGATAGAGATATAATTTATTTAAATATTATAAATGACTATTGGCTAGAGATTCTAAAACGTCTAAACCTCGTCCCCAAATAAGTATTTTTTGTATAGGCGCCGGAGTATCTTTTCTATAATTTTTAATAAAATCGCTTAATCTAGCTGCAGTTTCTTTTACTTGAGGATTAGGAGTATAACTACTTGAACCAATTCTAGAACCATAATCGCCATGTTTTTCTTGAAGCATAGATAAACTTCTACCTGTTCTTTGAATTGCGCCATAAGCATTAACACTATGTTCTAGTACTTCTAATTGATGCGCTGAAAACTCATCCATAATAATAAATCAAATTCTTCCTTTTTAAAGTTTTATTTAATTAAAATTTTTCGAGACTTACGTCACGTTTAATAAATAATTAACTTTACAAAATTAGTTTAAAATTAAAAAAGATTTTAAATAAAGCTAACGCATATTTAACGATTCTATAAATCCTAAGAAATATATTTTCAAAATAAAAATATATAGCAAAGGATGAAACAGAAGGAAGAATAATCTTAGTCTTAGATTTTATATTTATGAGGCTTTTAGTAGTTGCGTGCTGAACTTCTCGTGTTCTTGAAGCGTACACACCAACTCTATCAACGTGGTCTTCTTCCACGGCCTTTGTTGTTTCGTCTTGCGGGCGACTTCGTGCTTAGATGCTTTCAGCACTTATTCGTACAATGCGTAGCTGCGCAACCTCCCCATGAGAATTGCTAGACCAGAGGCATCGAGATCAGGTTCCTCTCGTACTACTGATTTCTTCCACTCAAACAACTGCATATCCAACAGATATCATACAAACTGTCTCGCGACGTTTTTAACCCAGCTAACGATTCCTTTTAACGTGTGAACTCCAACACCCTTGGCTGCTTATGCACAGCCAGGATAGGAAGAGCCGACAGCGGCGTAGCAAGCCTCACCGTCAATATGAACTATCGGGTGAGACAACCCGGTTATCCTTGGGGTACCTTTTCTGTCACAATAGTGATCCATTAAAAATCATCTATGGTTCGTTAAGCCCATCTTTCAATTCTGCATCCCTCGCTTTGCTAGATACAGTTAGACAAGCTTTTGCCCTTACACTCTACTCCAGATTTCCGACCTGGATGA
>CAYLGX010000013.1:0-15084 GCA_964383425.1 Candidatus Woesearchaeota archaeon | reverse complement strand
GTTCAAGGTAAAGTTCGAGATGCTGAAATGCAAAAAATTCCATACATACTTATGATTGGAGATAAAGAAGAAGCAGCAAAAACAATTGCAGTAAGGAATGATGGGAAAGTTAAGTTCGGAATAAAGAAAGACGATTTCTTAAAAGAATTATTAGCTGAGATTAAAGAGCGGAAATAACTCTATGGCAGAAGATAATTACCAGCCAAGTAGAATTCAAAGTAGAATAAATGAATTTGAATTATTTTCTGGAAGAGCACAAGATTATCATTCTGGCCCATGTACTAAATATGTTGCACCTCCACAAGTTTCTAGAAAACCTACCGCCCGTGTTAGCTTAGGTAAAATAACAATCAATCTTCGAACTGGCGAAATAAAATAGTATATTTCTATCAATGTTCTCAATAGTGATAATCTTTATTAAATCCCTTATTTAGCTTTATTTATGGCCTATCCCATTACAGAAGAAACAGTCGCACTTAACAAGGCAATCATAGAGGAAAATCCATTTGTTATTCAAATGCTTTCAGAAAGGGGAAACGCAATTTATTTTCCAAAAAAAGGAATCCTTTCGCAATCAGCGCAAGCAAAGGGCAAGGGAATTAATGCAACAATAGGAATAGCACTCGAAGATGATTTATCGCCAATGTGTTTATCTGCAATGAAGGCAGATCTTTCAAAGATTTCTCCAGAACATATTTTTCCTTATTCACCTAGCTTCGGCAATCCGCAGCTAAGAGAACAATGGGCTAGTCTAATCAGAAAGCAAAATCCTTCCTTGGGCGATTCAAAAATAAGTCTACCCGTAGTTACTTCGGGTTTGACTCATAGCCTTAGTTTAGCAGGTTTTCTTTTTGCAAATCCTGCTGATGAACTAATAATTCCAGATTTATATTGGGAAAATTATGACCTTGGTTTTGGAAATACTTTTGGGGCAAATATGAAAACTTTTCAAACTTTTAATGGAAATAGTTTTAATTTAGGAGGTTTAGAAAATAATTTACTAGGCACAAAGGATAAAATGAAGATCGTACTTTTGAATTTCCCAAATAATCCTAGCGGATATTCTCCTACCTCTAAAGAAGCAGATAATATTGCAGGACTAATTAAAGAGTCAGCAAGTCAAGGAAATATAATAGTAACTCTACTTGATGATGCCTATTACGGTTTTAATTATGGCGCAGATTTAGAAAAAGAATCATTATTTGCTAAACTGGCTACTCTTGATAAAAGAGTATTAGCAGTAAAACTTGATGCTGCTTCAAAAGGATATTATTCTTGGGGCTTGCGAGTTGGTTTTATGACTTTTGGTACTCTTGGAGGTACTCCTGCACTCTATTCTGCCCTTGAAAATAAGGCAGCAGGTGCAGCAAGAGCAACAAATTCTAGTGCATCTACTTTATCTCAAAATTTAATCTTACGAGCATTAAATTCAGATTCAACTGCTCCAGAATTACAATCCCATTATCTAACATTAAATTCAAGATATGAAAAAGTTAAACAAGTTGTTGCTAGCCCAGCATTTGAAGAATATTTTACTACACTTCCATTTAATTCGGGATATTTTATGTGCGTTAAATTTAATGAAGGAATATCTGCTGAGAAAGTAAGACAAACTCTTCTTGAAAAGTATGATACTGGGATTATTGCTTGGGAAAAAGGAAACCTGGGAAGGATAGCATTTTCTTCAGTTCCAGAAAATAAAATAGAAACTCTTTTTAACAATATTGCACTAGCCTCGCAAGAAGTAAAGCAATAATTTTTAGTTTAACTTTGTTGTTTATTTTTCTAAACACAAAATTTATAAACTTATATTTTATAACTAATCTATGGCAAACGAAATTGTACTGGGCATGAATAATAATTCTAGCTTTTGCTTCAGTAACACAAAAGCCAACTAAACTTTGCCGAATTTTAGATTCTGCATTTTTTACTTAACATGATAAAATATTTTAAAAACTATACTCGAATTGAAACAGAACGTTTGATACTAAGATCTCCCTCTAAACAAGATATTTCTGACGTAGTGAGAAACATAAATAACCTGGCGGTTTCCAAATGGTTACTTGTAGTGCCTTATCCCTATACTCGGAAAGATGCATTATGGTATGTAAATCACTGTGAAGAAAAACGTAAAGAAAAACCTATCAAGGGTTTTAACTACGGGATAGAACTTAAGCAAACCCATGAAGTTATTGGGGGAATAAGTCTGAGTCCTATTAAGCCCGATCAAGGTAGTTCTAGTTTAGGTTACTGGCTAGGTACTTCTCATCATGGCCAAGGTTATGGCAGTGAAGCTCTTGAAGCATTAATTGATTTAGCTTTTAAAAAATTAAAACTTCGCAGACTTGAAGCAGGAGTTTTTGTTGGCAATCCCTCTAGCGGAAAGCTTCTTGAAAAATATGGATTTAAACAAGAGGGATGCAAAAGAAAAGCTTGTATTTGCAAGGCAGATGGAAAAATTAAAGATGAGTATCTTTACGGTTTACTTAAAAGTGAATATAAATTGCCTGCGAGGAAAAAATAAAATGAAAAATAAAAAAATATTAATTGTTGGCGGAGGAGAAATGGGCCGGCCAGGTACTGAAATTGAAACAGAATCTATCGATAGAGAAATAATAAAACTTAGTGGTAAGGCTCATCCTAAATTAATTTTCTTACCGACTGCTAGCGGAGATCACAAGGGTTATGTGGAAGTTGTGCAGAAATATTTTGGAACAAAATTAGGATGTAATGTCGAACCGCTCCATCTTATTGAAAATGCACCCTCGCTTGAAGAAATTAAGAAAAAGATTTTTTCTGCAGATATTGTTTATGTTGGCGGAGGAAATACTTTAAGCATGATGAACCGATGGAAGGAACTGGGCGTAGATAAAATTTTAAAACAAGCTCATAAAAAAGGAATAGTTCTAAGTGGAATCAGTGCGGGCGGTATATGTTGGTTCAAATATGGACAAAGCGACTCTCTTAAAACAGAGCAAGAGCCGTATAAGTTAACAATTGTAAAAGGATTAAATCTGATTAGAGGTTTGCATGCGCCTCATTTTACTAGGGAAGAATATCGTCATGAAAGTCTTGTGCATTTAACTAAATCTATTCCAGAAATTGCAATTGCTTTAGAAGATTGCTGTGCACTAGAAATAGTAGATAAAAAATATCGTATACTTTCTTCAAAGCAAGGAGCTAAAGCCTATAGGTGTTATTGGCAAGAAGGAAAGTATCATCAAGAGGTTATTCCCCAAATAAATGAATTTTCAGACCTTGAGGTTCTTTTAAAAAAATGACATTTCCAAATTATCCTGCAAAACATTTAGAAGAAGCTTTGTTCAGCCCGGAAGATTTTTTAAAATATAAAAAATTAAACAAGAAAGATTTCCCCAGCAAGTATGTTATAACCTATCAAGCTCATGCATTGAATTATTTTAGGGCAAAATATGCTGGAAAATATGATTTGTTAAAAATTAATTCTAATCTTCAGGTCCATTATTTAAGAAATCAAGATATAGGATTTGTAAAGATGACTGGCATAGGTGCACCTCATGCAGTGGTTGTTTTCGAAGAACTTATCGGGCTAGGTGGAAAGAAATTTATTAATTTAGGAACAGCCGGAGGCTTACAGCACGAAGGAGTATTTTTGTGTGATAGGGCAATTAGGGACGAAGGAACTTCCTCCCATTATGCAGCTCATGAAAAATATTCTTACCCTGATGAAAGTTTAACAAAAAAATATGGTGAGGCAATTAGAAATCAAGGATTAACTTTAGAAAAAGCTACAACTTGGACAATTGATGCCCCTTATAGGGAAACTAAAACAGAAGTAAGTCATTATAAGAGGGAGGGTGTTGCCACAGTTGAAATGGAAGCTTCAGCTTTATTTGCAGTAGCTAAACTTCGAAGAGTGAAGATAGCTTCGGCTTTTGTTGTGAGTGATATCTTGGGAGAAAAATGGGAACCTAAATTCCATACATTAAATGTTAAAAGTACCCAAAATAAACTTATTGAAGCTGCATTTGACTGCTTAAAAAAATGAAAAACCCTCAAGAAGTATACGACATCACTGATTTGTTATTTCCCTTAGCACCGCCCACATCTAGGGAGATTTTAGAAGAACAACTCTACCGCAAGGCTACACAAGAGGCGGCTAGTATTGTTGGAACTGCTAGCCCCATGGCTTTGCTAAGGAAAACTGAAGAGATTTATAGCAGTTATCTGGGCGAAGTCAAATGAAAAAAGAAAAATTCTCAAGATTTAAAACTAAAAAATTAGAAAGTAATATTTGGAAATTTTATGTTTATAGATTTCTAAGAGAATGCATATTTTGGATACCAATCATAACTATTTTTTGGCAAAGTAATGGTTTAAGTCTTACTCAAATAATGATTCTTCAAGCACTTTTTGCTGCCGGAGTTTTTATTTTCGAAATTCCAACAGGAGCCATAGCAGATAAAATAGGGAGAAAGTTTACTTTAACTCTGAGCGGAATATTTAGTATGATTGGATTTTCAATCTATGCAATCGGAACAAATTTTTGGTATTTCCTTATAGCCGAGATGATATTGGCATTAGCAGCAACACTTATTTCAGGGGCAGACTCTGCCTTTATCTATGATTCTTTAAAGCAAATAAAAAAAGAAGAGCAATTTAAAAGAATTATGGGTAATACTAAATCATTTATGTACCTGGCTGCAGCAATATCTGCAATTATAGGCAGTTTTGTAGCAGTCTATAGCATGAGGGCAACTTTTTGGTTAAGCATTATTGCGCTAGGATTTATGTTTTTAATTTCCTTAAGTTTTTATGAGCCAACTAATTATGTAAAAACAAAGAAAAGTTATCATAGGCATATAATTGAAAGTTTTAAACAGGCATTTAACAATAAAGAGTTATTATTTCTCCTTTTGTTCTATTCATTAGTAAGTTTATTTGCTAGAATTAATCTTTGGTTTTATCAGCCGTATATGAGGGATGCAGGTTTAAGTTTGGCTTTTTTTGGAATTGTATGGGCTTGTTTTAACTTATTTGCAATTTTTGGAAGTAAGTCTGCCAATAAATTAGAAAATTTTTTAGGGGAAAAAATGAGCCTATATTTTATCGCTGGAAGCATAATTTTTACAACACTTTTTATGGGCGGTTATTTTGCTTTAATCGGAATAGGGCTGATATTAATCCAGCAGTTCATAAGGGGATTTAATTCACCCGTACTTGATGCCTACACTCATAAACATCTCGATTCACATAATCGCGCCACATTAATGTCCATACAGGGAATGCTAGCAAGTTTAATGTTCTTTATACTTGGGCCATTTTTTGGTTGGATTGCAGATAGTTTTTCCTTAGGATTTTCCCTACAGATGACAGGAATAACAGCCCTATTTACATTTCTCGCATTATTTGTTTGGAGAGCTAAAAACAATAGAACTAATCACAATAAACATTAAAAACTCCCAAATGCACTTTATCTAATGGCAGTTCCTAAAATTCAAGATCTTTTTTTAAGACTTCATAGTTCTGGCGAATTTAAAGATTTTTTAGAAGAGAATAAGACGGCTTTTCTTTGTGCAGGTTTTTTTATTTTAAGGCTTAAAGAAGGACTAAATGATTTGTCTTTGGACTATAGAGATGATACTCAAATTTATTCTTTTAAAATTCCAGAAAATGATAATGAATCAATAACTATGCATGCTGAAAAAATAATGTCTGAGCAAAAACCTCTGGATAAGTTAAACCTCGATGAAAATAGTATCTTGGAACTAGATTTAGATGCACTCGAAGGCACGATTAAAGATGAATTAAGTAAACAAGCAATAAAAAGTCCACTTCAAGAAGTTATTTGCGTTCTTCAAACAAGTGAGGGAAAGCCAATGTGGAATTTAACCATAATGCTAGAAGGTTTTACAATTATTTCTTCGCAAATTAATCCAGTTAGTGGTGAAGTTATTAAATTTGAAAAAAAGAATCTATTTGATTTCGTTACTCCTAAAAAAATTAAGTAAAATTATTTTTCTTTCTTGATCCATTCGCCGATATACTTTAGATATTCATCTCCGGTTTGGGCCATCTTTTCAATTATAAGTTCGGGTGTAGAATTAGCTAGCTTGCCTATTACAGGATTATGATCTACAATTAACTCAAAATTTTCATCAAGGCCCTTGGCCTCAATTCCATCAATTCTAGCAAACTGTGGAAGGAAATTTTGTATTTCTTTTCCAAGGTGAGTGGCGATTACTAAAAAGCAACCATGTTTAATGAAATAATCTGCACTAGCAGCAATAATTTTTCCAGCAACACCAGGTTCTGTAACGCTTTCTATTTCATCTGCAAGAATTAATGTTTTTTTACCAGTTTTTATTTTTGACATCTGAGTTAATAGTGTCTCAAATGCCCCTTTGCTTGTGGAACCCTTATTTTTTGCAAAGTAATATATTTCTGAAAAAATCGGCATCTTCACATTCCCCGAAACAGGCAGTCCAATTTGTTGCAAGGCAATAAGCTGAATAATATGCTCAAGCAAAGTAGTTTTTCCTCCAGAATTAGCTCCAGTAAGTATTGAGCATTTATTATTTTCATCAAGGCCAAAACTTATTGCTTGTGGCTTATTTAAAAATAAATTTTTAGAGCTGTAGATTGTAAAATCACTAGAGTCTTCATGGAAAACTGAATCAAGTGTAATAAATTTAGAAATTCCTGCGTAAAAATCAAGTAGCAAAAGATAATTTTCTAGTTCTCGCAGTTTTTGCGGAATTTGTTTGAGTTTGGAAGATTTTGCTTTGATTTTTTCAGCTTCATTAACAAACTCATTAGAATCTTGTTCCTTGAGTAATTTTTCAAGTTCTTGTTCGTTAATGGAAACAGGGATGCTTTTTTCAAAAATTTGTTCAGATAAACCGCTTGCGGCTATACACTCTTCAATTATGTCTATAATTTCTTTTGAAAACTTCTTAGAACTTAACATCTGAAAAAAACTGCCTCCACTCAAATTAAGATCTTTCATTTTTTCAGAAATTTCTTCATTAATTTCTTCAACTTTTTCCTCTACATTTTCTAGTGTAATCTTTATTATTTTCTTCTTATCAATTAAAACTAAGAGTTCATTTAGAAAATTAATTAATTCGCTTATTTCTTTTGTAACTGTACTTGTGCTAAGTATTTCTATATTCTTTTTCCAGCCAGACAATATTTCTAGATATCTTTCAAGATAAACTTCATCACTATTTTTAAGAAATATGGTCTGAGGGAGTCTTTCAAGAGCAATACTTGCTTCTTCGCAGTCTATTACTTGAACAATATCATAACCTTCAAGATCACTAACATCCTCACTAGACGTAATTATTTTAACAGGAATGTCTAGATTTTTTAGTTCCATAAGTGTTTTTTCATTTTCAGTTACTGCAATTATTCCATAATCCGGCTTCCAAGTTTTTTGTGGAGACTTTAGATTAGCCAAAAATGAGTTATCTAAATTTTTTGGAATATTTTTGAAAAATTCTTGTCTATTTTTTATCTCGGATATATCTTGACTAAAATCAAAAAAATCAATAAGCGAGCGAGTATCTGCAAAGTTAAAGTTTTCAGAAATCTTAGAAACAGTTTTATTGTTTATTTGTTTAGCATCTTTTGTTTTAAAAACATTTTCCGCACTAGTTTTAATTTCAGTCTTATTTCTATTGAATATGCTTAAATTATTCTTTAAAATAAAATTAATTAGCTCTTTTTCCATAAACCTACCTTTTTTTTAAGATTAAAAATATTACTATGGTCTAGAAGATTAAATTACTAAGATAAACCCGAAGTCAATGGGGAGCTTATAGGTTGTAAACTAGGCAATTAATTTATAAACTTATTTTGATGGTTATAATAGTAAATGATAGGTGAAATATTATCTGGCTTTGTAACTTTTCTAGTAAACATTATGGCCTCACTAGGATATTGGGGAATATTTATTTTAATGACCATTGAAAGCTCCTTTATCCCATTTCCGAGCGAGGTTGTTTTGCCTCCAGCAGGGGTTTTAATTGCGCAAGGAACAATGAATTTTTGGCTAGTTTTCATTGCAGGGCTTGCCGGAAGCTTGCTAGGGGCCCTAATTAATTATTATCTGGCTTTGCATTTAGGTAGGAGAGTTACTGAAAAACTAGTCCATAAATATGGAAAATTTATGTTTTTGAGTGATTCAAGTTTAAAAAATTCAGAAGATTATTTTCATAAACATGGTGCAATAACTACTTTTGTTGGAAGATTACTTCCAGCAATAAGGCAATTAATTTCTCTTCCAGCAGGATTTGCTAAAATGAATATGTTTAAATTTATCTTTTATACATGTCTTGGTGCTGGAATTTGGAGCTTGATTTTGATCTTAGCAGGATATTTTTATGGGAATAACTCTTCAGTCATTATTGAGCTGTTTAATAAAGTGGGCTGGATTGTAGTATTAATTATATTAATTTTAATTTTAGCTTATTTTATAATTAAAAAATTAAGGGGAAAGAAATAATAAAATGGAACTTCATGTAGGCTCAATGGAAAATATTACTTGCTGGGCTTTTCGCTCATTGTTCAGAGGAGCAACTGATGCTTACTCTGGAATTTTAAGTATGTCTTATTTAAATGAAAGACACAAGGCTTGGAAAGAAGCAGATTTTTTTACTATTCGTAATCAAAGGCAATGGCTTCAAGTAGCTACTGCTAATGAGCTGCAGTGCAAAGAATTTTTAAAAAGAACAGAAGAGGAATTTAAAGTTCTGCCGGATCAGTCCAATCTTTACGGTATTCAATTAAATTGCTCTTGCCCCTCCCCCTACATTATAAAAATTGGTCAGGGACCTTGTTTAATTAAAAGGCCTGCAAAAGTTATAGCCATATTAAAGGAATTACTTAAGCAAGATCAATATAAAGTAAGCATTAAAACTAGGCTGGGTTTCGATGATAGAGAAGTTCGCGAGGGCAGAATCTTTAAGTTATTTGGAGAACTTGAAAAACTTCATCAAGATAACGATAACTTTAAGCAAGTAGTTGTTCATTTTAAGCATGCCAAATCTCCTTCTTTTGTAGGCTATAATTATTCATTTCTTCCAGAACTTTTAGAGTATAATGTTCCACTAGTATTAAATGGCGGAATAAATGGCTTATCTGATTTTAATAGGGTAATAGAAAAAGCCAATCTTAAACAAAATCAAAAAAATAATCTTGTTGGATTTATGATGGCAAGGCAAGCCTTGGGAAACCCTGATTGTTTCATTGACTCAAGCAATACTTTTAATAAAACTCAACTTGAAAAAAGAACTCCCCCCATAATTAAACAAGAATTTGAAGATAATTGTAAAATACATGAACCTCGTGAAGTTTATCTAAAAGCTATAAAAAAATATTGTAAATGGAATAACTAGAAATATTTTACTTAGAAATTTGTAATCACTTTTTATCAGCTTCTTCTTTCTTTTCTTTAGCCTTTTTTTCCATTTCTTCTTTCTTCTCTGCTTCCTTTTCTTTAGCTTTCTTCTCTGCTTCTTCTTCTGCCTCTTGTTTCTTTTCTAGTTCTTCTATGCTTTTAATAAAATAGTCGATAAATAATTCAATATCTCTTTCGTCTTCTGCCTTTTGGAAAACTTGATATTCATCTTTTTTCATTCCCTGATCATATCCTCCGCCAAAAGATTTTTCAGCTTCCTTGAATAAGTAGTACGCCATTTTTTCTGCTCCTTCCCAGCCACGTTTATCATAGCAAAACATAATTTTCTCAAGAACATTTTGTTTTCTAAATTCGTCATTGTATTTTCTTACTTCTGCATCTGCTTCTTCTTCATACTTTATATTTATGTCATCCTCTACTGTTGAAAGAACGTATTTTTTCGGCTCTCTTGCCGCTTGAACAGCATGATACATTTCATGGATTACAATTGGCAATAGGGCTGGTGCTGAAAGAAACTCAAGGTCGGTTTTATTAAAAAAAATCACAATTTCTTGGCCCATCTCTTTTGTTGCAGAAACAATATCTGAAAAACTCCAAACGTCCATATCATAAGGCATAACTTCCTTATTTAAAAGAAAACTTGAGGCTATGACATTAACGTTCCATCCTTCTGGCGCTTTAAAGAAACTTGTTAGCGTTTTAATGTTATTTTTAAAATTAATCCTATTTTTACTCCAAAAATCAGGTCTTTTTACCTTAATTTCTGATCTTGCCTTTTTAATTTGCCTTAAAAATCTGTCAAAAGTCTCCATAAATACCATAGGGTTATGGGGTTTTTAAGTCTTTCAGATACCTAATTTTAGGTATTTTAGGTCTCTAAATCATAAATTTATAAGTTTTAGTTCGCGACTGAGTATTCTTCTAATACTTTTAGGATGATGCCGCAGCCAAAATTCAAGTTCACTAGCAAGTTTATGGGCATCAGAGTAATTCATGCCTTTTGCCATTTTAGTTCTTTCAAATAGTTCATGGATTAGGACAAAAGCAACATCCTTTTTATATAAATCATCATCAAGCCAGACTTCATTTGCCGGAATAAAACTATAAACTTTGTCATGTCCGCCTTCTGTAAAGTCAATTCTAAATAAACTTCTTACCAAATCGCCCCTTATCACCCAAATTTTTATTTTTCCGCTCTTATTTTTTAGAATTTGTTTTTTATGGATCTTTTTTATAATAGTTTCTTTCGCCTTTATTTTTCTAAGTCTTTTAAGAATTAAGCCCTTTGATCTTTCTCTATGTTCAATTATATCTGCTTCGTCTATTGCTTCATCGTAGCTTTTACCTTCCTCCATTAATCGATATTCTCTTAGGAGATGATAAATAAAATATGTTGCTTCTCTTCTGCCATGTTCGTGATCAATCCAGAATTCGTCTTTTGGAATAAAACTAAATTTATAGTGTTGTCCGAAATTAGTAAATTCTTTATCTAGATTTTTTCTTATCCAATATCCTGAAACATAATACACTTTAAATCCGGCAAAGTTCCCTATTTTTTTTAAGTACGGTCTTTTCATGTTTTACTCTCTTTATAATTTAATGAGTTTATTCTTTAAATATCTTTATCTCAAAATAAGAATTTTATAATTTTTATTTATTTTATAATTTTTTGCAAAGGAAGGTAATATTCTTCTTTTCATGTTTTCCGTCGCCCGATTCACTAGTTTTTATAATTTCAAATCCTACTTCTTTTAATAAATAGGCGAGTTCATCTTTGTCATAAAAATAATAATATCGTTTATAGGTTTCTCCATTTTTATTCCAATCAATAAATGCCTCATTTTTTTCTAGATGGCTTATTTCTGGATCGCTATTTTTATCCCAAACGCTAATCATAGCTTCGCCTCCGACTTTTAATACGCGAAAGAGTTCAGCTAAAGCTTTTTTTCTTAATTTTTCATTTTCTATACAGTGAAGTGTAGAAATAAAAATAGCTGCATCAAAAAACTCATCATCAAATCCAAGTTTTTCAACGTTAAATTTGGATAACCTTGCCTTTATTCCAAGTTCTTCTCCTTTTTGTTTAGCAAATTTTAACATATTTTCTGAAAAGTCGCAGCCATAGTATTCCAGTCCATCTTGTTTAATCATATTTCTTCCACTACCACAACCCATGTCTAGAATGTTCCCCTTTTTATTTTTTAAGAACTCAACTACTTCCGGAATGGGACTTTGTCGGTACTTACTCCAATCACTTGCAATTTTATTCCAAATTTGTTCCTGGCTCATATTAATCTTGAATTATTCAAATTTATAAATCTCCTTATCGTTTAATAACTATGATACATCCAAAAAATGGCGAAGTAAGAAAACCAACTAAAACTCTTGCAGGAGTAACTCCTATCGCAGTAATGTGTAAACCCAAATCATGCCAACATGGGACTTGTTTATATTGCCCCAGCCTGGACGTTCCTCAAAGCTATACTCCCAAATCTCCGCCAGTTCTTAGGGCAGAAAGACTAAATTATTCTCCTGGTAAGCAAGTTAAATCTAGATTGAATGCATTTGAGGTAATGAATCATCCTACAAGTAAAATTGAATTAATTGTCATGGGCGGTAATTTTCCAGAATATACCACGGAATACAAGTATAATTTTATTAAAGAATGTTATGATGCTTTAAACGGAAAAAAATCTAAAAATTTAAGTCAAGCTAAAAAACTTAATGAAAAAGCAAAACATCGATGTGTTGCTCTTTGCATCGAGGGCAGACCAGATACCATTGTTAAAAATAAAGAAAGTGTTAATGAACTTTTAGATTTTGGTTGTACTCGTGTAGAGCTAGGTGTTCAATGTTTGGATGATGAAATTTATAGGAAAATTAACAGAGGTCATACTGTAAAAGATGTAATCGAAGCTACAAAACTTCTTAGGGCCGCAGGATTCAAAATAGGCTATCATATGATGCTTGGTCTTCCTTTTTCAAATGAAAAAAAGGATTTGAAAATGTTTGAACAATTATTTGCTAGCGCAGATTTTAAACCCGATCAATTAAAGATTTATCCATGTCAGGTAATTAAAGGTTCTAAACTTGTGGAGCTCTATAAAAGAAAAAAATATAGGCCCTATTCTAAGAAAAAAATTCAAGAAATAGTAATAAAAATTATGAAAATGATACCTAATTATTGCAGAGTTATGAGAATTATGCGTGAAATTCCTCCGGAATTTCTTGTTGCAGGAACTCTAAGGATCGATTTAAGAAAGGATATTGAAGATGAATTAAGAAGTACCGGTGCCAATATAAAAGAAATAAGATACCGGGAAATTGGTTTTGAATTTCGTGATAATTTAGCAAGAAAAAAGATTAATTCGGATTTAAAATTAAAAATTACCTCTTATGCAGCCTCTAGTGGGCAAGAATATTTTTTAGAAATTGTAAATAAAAATAATATTCTTTTCGGCCTTTGTAGACTTCGGATTCAAAAAGAAAATCTTTCAGCGATAATCCGGGAGCTTCACGTATATGGTAAAACTATTGATGTTGGAGAAAAATCTGATCTTCTTACAAGTCAGCATCAGGGTCTTGGAAAACAATTAATGCATGCAGCAGAGGTCATTGCAAAAAATAACAAAGCAAAAGAGCTTTATGTTATTTCGGGAGTGGGAGCAAGAGAATATTACAAAAAGTTAGGTTATTCTATGAAAGGACCCTATATGGTCAAGAAAATTTAGAAATATAATTTTATTATTTAGTTGCATCATAAATAGATTTTATTTCTGTGGCAGATAATTCTTGATCGTATATTCTTACTTCGTCAATAGATCCATTGAAATATTTCGTATTAGTATTCCCAAGTTGGTTTGTGGAGATTAAAACATTGCTGGTTAATACTTCGCCGTAGGGGGCGGCAATAGTTTCAGCTTCTTTTATCCCGTCAATATAGAATATAACCTTTCCGCTAGTGAGTACGGTGACCGCTAATTGATGCCACTCGCCATCCCAAATTGACTTAGTTGGTGATAAAACTAACTGAGTTGTTGGTGAACCGCTTGAAAGCCAAAATACTACTCTCCCAAGTTTATCATAAATGCATTGAGAAATACTCCAGCCCCCATTAAAATAGACATTACCATCCGTAGAAGTGATTAGGCCATTGCTGCAAGAATTTGGATCATTTGTAAAGTTATTGGGTTTTGCCCAAACAGAAATACTAAATCCTAAAGATGAGTTTAATTTAACATTCGTTATGCCGGTCATGCGATCATCTAGTCCATCAAATACGTAAGCCCCCTTAACTTTTCCACCAGCAGTATTAAGTAAAACTCCGTTTAGGGCAGTTGCATCTCGACTGTATCCAGAATAATCTTTTGCATCAACATCAAATGGCAAGTACGCCACTAAATGACTTTTAACTAAAGAGTCTACCGGTACTGCATTAATATTTGAAGTTTTTGAAGCTATTTTTTCATTTATCACGGGATAAATATCTGTAGCTATGCTTTTAGCAGAAGCAAAATCTCCAGTTAATGGAATTGAAATATCTACTGTTTCTAGTGAGTTTATGTATCCATTATAATTATAAGTTTGTGATTTTCCACCAGAGGTCATTACTATTTTTAAACTAGTAAAATTTTCAGTAGAGGATCCCCTACTCAGTGTTAATTTTAAAAATCCATTCTGAATTTGTGCTTTTTCTGCGTAAATCTCAAAATTTTTAGATTTTAATTCTGCTTCACTAACTCCGCTACTTACTTGATTTGCTATAAAATAAGCAACAGCAGATACAGCAGCAATAGCCACTAAAACGAGTAATACTGTTACAATAATTCCTTCTTGTGCTTTTTTTGATTTCATACTTATATCCTATATCGAGGTTTTATCCTCATTTTTTATAAAAAAATAAAAAAAATAAAAATTAAAATTTAAGCTTTAAGCAACAGCTAATTTTTCAGATCCAACTTCGCAAATATATCCGGTTGAGTTAAGTACAGGGTTTATTCTTACTTTATCTCCAGTTAATACTTTTGTAGTGTTTACTAAAGTAGCAGTAGCAGTTTCTAATTGAGCAGGTATAGTTGAGGTAGACCCGAAAAGTTTTCCGTTCACATATATATTGACTGCCTTTAGAACAATAGCATCATTTTGTCTAGATAATGTTAAGTCCGTATA
Organism: Candidatus Woesearchaeota archaeon; assembly: GCA_964383425.1. Classification (GTDB taxonomy): domain Archaea; phylum Nanobdellota; class Nanobdellia; order Pacearchaeales; family GW2011-AR1; genus CAIPOI01. The sequence continues at coordinate 512 of CAYLGX010000013.1, read as the reverse complement.
ATTAGAAGTAGCAGTAGTATATGTTGCTTTAGCATTATCCAAACTTAAACTAACTTTTAAACAGTCAGTTTTGTCTGTTGCAGCAGCAGTTCCGCTCCTTATATTGTTTATTACAAAATAAGCAACAGCAGATACAGCAGCAATAGCCACTAAAACGAGTAATACTGTTACAATAATTCCTTCTTGTGCTTTTTTTGATTTCATTTTTAACCTCCTTTTGATATTTAATTATAACACTTTCGATGTTTCTTCGCCTATCTTTCCGATATTTTGAAGAATTTGTGAATATAATCTATTAATAATAATGCTCTGTATTTGCTCTTTTAGTTCTCCATGACAATTTTCAATGCTCTTTTCAGGCATGTCAGCAGAACCTATGGGCGTAGCGCAGATCATTTCTTTTCCATCTAAATTTGCTACTTCTACTGCTCCCTTTTTAACTTGAATTATTTTTATATTAGTTTCACATTTTCCATTTGCAGTTCCTAGAATAGTGTACTGTGTTATTGTTT
>CAYLGX010000012.1:13977-15880 GCA_964383425.1 Candidatus Woesearchaeota archaeon | reverse complement strand
TTTTTACCTCTGCTATTTGACCTTTGTCTTGCGGCAGCATTTATCTTTTTATTCATTTTATCTGTTTGGTTCATAATCCTACACACAATGCCCAGGTTATAAATCAATGTTAAGATTGCAAAGATTTATATCTAATGTTAAACTTGTGGAATAATGGTATTTTCAAATAAAAAACTATTCCAACATGAGAACGGAGACATTCATGTGGGTATTAGCGCACCAGAGGAATTTAGTGAATGCACTATTGAAGAGGTTAAGCATACACTTGCAAACTTAAATGATAAAATTTTATGGAGATGTATTGTGTGCAATGACCTGAGTATAGCTCGTGCACCTCCCCGAATTTGCCCAACCTGTTTTGCAGAAGAAGTATATGTACAAATAAATGAAAAGGAATTAAAAAACCTACTTGAGATATAATGAGAGAAATACTATTTTTTCATGGGGCAGATTGTCCGCATTGTAAACGGATGAGGCCAATAGTTGCAAAAATAAAAGATGAACTCAAATGTAAAATAATTGCCCTAGAAGTTTGGAATAACGAGGAAAACGCAGATAAAATGCGGGAATATGAAGATCTAATCTTCGAAGCAGGAGACGGGTTTTTAGCAGTTCCGGCATTTGTAGATGTTCAACATAATGAAGCTAAATGTGGCGAAATGAGTGAAGAAGAATTAAAAAAATGGTTAATGGAGAAATAATAAACATGGAAATAACAGAGCAAGATATTGATAATCAAATAGCAATTTGGAAAGAAATTACTGGAAGAAATAATGGGTTTAAACTAAATCCTAATGAAGAAATAGTTCGAGCGCTTGCAAAAGGAGTTTTAAATAACGAAATTAAGTACGGTCTAAAATTTTGCCCATGTAGGATAAGAACAAAGAACCGAGATAAGGATCTCAAGTTAATTTGTCCTTGTAATTTTAAATCACAAAAAAACTGGCAAGAAAAAGAAGAATGTTGGTGTAGTTTATTTGTGAAGAATTGGACTTAGTAATAAAAAGTTATAATTTATAATAAAAGATGGTAAATATAAGAAAAGCAAACTTAACAGATTCTAAAGAAATTTATCTACTTGAAAAGGCATGGGAAAAAGAAAATATTAATTGGGGAATTTTTATTCCCAAAGATAGAGAAAAAGAAATTATTAAAGAATTAAAAAGTTATATCTTTTATGTTGCAGAAGAAAACAAAAAAATTATTGGATTTATCGAAGGTCAAATAATAAAAGCAAAAAAAATGAAACCCTCATTTGAAATTAAAAAAGGCCAGAGATATGGGGAACTTAGTGCAGTTTATATTTTAAAAAATTTTAGGGGTAAAAATATGGGCAAATTGTTAATCAAAAAACTATTTGAAGATTTTAAAAAAGAAAAATTAAAAAGAATTATATTAAAATCAACAAGCAAAAATGCGAGAGGGTTAGCAGATTACTATAAAAAAATTGGATTTGAAGAAAGGCTTATTGATATGGTCCTTAAGTGTTAACTATTTGAATATAAAACATACTTTTTTATATCCTATTTTTCTTATTAATTTATGAAAACAATAAAGAAAGCTATTCTTTTTGAAGCAAGTCCGCACGAGGTATATGAAGCTATTTGGGATCCAGTAAAACACGCGCAATTTACCGGAGCTAAGGCCACAAATGAGCAAAAAGTTGGCGGAAGGTTTACTGCTTATGATGGTTCTATCTCTGGAAAAAACAAAGAGTTTTTGCCTGATGCAAAAATTGTTCAAGCCTGGACTATTTCGGATTTTAGGGGAGAAATTACCGAAGTAACCTTTGAATTTAATAAACAAGGAAATAGAACCATGTTGATTTTTACCCAAACTGGGATCCCAGATAAAAACTATAAAGAAATTCTGCGTGGATGGAAAGATTATTATTGGAAACCAC